>JBBQVT010000055.1:0-24103 GCA_038211245.1 Desulfobulbales bacterium
GCGCTGTTTTTCTATTTGAATCTCTGTAGCAAAGGCCCGCACTTCTTCTTCTCTTGCGGTCCCGGTAATGAGGGTGTCGAGCAGCGGATGTTCAGCGGCAATCGACATAAAGGTTACTCCGAAAATTGTATCGGGTCGGGTGGTGAAAATGGAAATTTTACACTCTGCACCCTCGACAACGAAATCGCAAGTAAGACCTGTGGATTTTCCTATCCAATTGCGCTGCATTGTGACGACCTTTTCCGGCCATCCCGGTAAGTTGTCAAGACCGTTTAACAATTCCTCGGCATATTGGGTAATCTTAAAAAACCAGCCGTTCATTTTCCTGGGATATACCGGCTCATCACAACGCCAGCAGGCTCCATCAATAACCTGTTCGTTGGCCAGAACCGTCTTGCAGGACGCACACCAGTTGACGGATGTAGTCTTTTGATACACCAGTCCTTTATGAAACATTTCGATAAACAGGAGTTGCTCCCAGCGATAATATTTGGGATTGCAGGTAGCAATCTCACGGCTCCAATCATAAGAAAGACCGAGCTGCCGCAGCTGCTTGCGCATGTAGTCGATATTGGCATATGTCCAGGTTGCGGGATGGCTGTTATTTTTTTGCGCGGCATTTTCCGCCGGCAGACCGAAGGCATCCCAGCCCATTGGATGGAGAACATTGAAGCCGCGCATTCTTTTATAGCGGGCCACCACATCGCCGATTGAATAGTTGCGGACATGTCCCATGTGAATTCGCCCGGAAGGGTAGGGAAACATCTCCAGGACATAGTATTTTTCTTTCAAGTTATCTTCCGTAACTTGATAAATCTGACCGTCGTCCCACAGCTTTTGCCATTTTTTTTCAATGGATTTAAAATTGTACTTATTTGCACTACTGCTGTCGTTGGTCATACTCTTACCTCAAAGAAAATCAACCCGCTTCTCAGGCTTAGTTGAAACCATCTTGTTCATCGAAGTTACTCATGTTTTCAAACATCGTGAATTCTTTAATAAAAGTCAATCTGGAAAGTCCGGTTGGCCCATTTCGCTGTTTTCCGATAATAACCTCGGCTATGCCCTTTTCAGGATTATCCTCGGCTTTATTATAAACTTCGTCGCGGTAAATAAAACAGATTACATCGGCATCTTGCTCGATCGCCCCGGATTCACGAAGGTCTGCCATCATAGGGCGTTTATCGGTACGACTCTCAAGGCCTCGGTTTAATTGGGAAAGGGCAATAACCGGAAGATGGTGTTCCTTGGCGAGAGCTTTCAGTGATCTGGATATTTCACTAATTTCCTGGGTCCGGTTTTCACTATCGTTTCTACCGCGCATAAGCTGCAGATAATCAACAATGACGAGTCCAATTTGGTGCTGCGATGCCAGACGCCTTATCTTGGCGCGCATTTCCAGGACGGAGACGGCAGGGGTATCATCGATAAACATAGGGGCTTCGGAAAGCATCCCCACTGCTCGCGTAAGTTTAGGCCAATCTTCACTGCGTAATTTACCGGTACGGATTCGTTGAGAGTCGATTCTGCCCACGGAACTCAATAATCGCATGACTAATTGTTCTTTCGACATTTCCAGGCTGAAAACGGCAACTCCAATTTTCTCCACAAGGGCGGCGTGCTGAGCAATGTTCATGGCAAAGGAGGTCTTGCCCATGGATGGCCTGGCGGCTATGATAATGAGGTCAGACGGTTGTAAGCCCGCGGTCATCCTGTCAATTTCCACATAGCCTGTAGGGACGCCGGTGATCAACTCCTTTCTTTTATAAAGCTGCTCGACCATGGCAAAGGCCTTGGGGACAATGGCTTTTACCGGGGTGAAATTCTGATCGCCCTTGGTGCCTGCGATATCAAAGATGGCCTGTTCAGCCCTGTCAACGAGAAGATCGATATCGTTTTGCTCCTCAAAACAGCGGGTGGCTATATCGGTATTCACCGATATCAGTCGCCTGAGAATCGATTTTTCGCGAATGATTCTTGCGTAGCTTACGATATTTGCCGTAACCGGAACAATCGAGGTGAGGGAGGCAAGATAGGTTGGGCCGCCAACCTGATCTATTTTATTGATATCCCGGAGCTGGTTGGAAACAGTTAAAAGATCGAGGGGTTCATTTTTTTCAAAAAGATCGATCATAGCCTCGAATATCAGCTTGTGACCGTCTTTGTAAAAATCTCCGGTTTTAAGAATTTCCAAAACCATACCGAAAACATCAGCCTTCAGCAGGATCGAACCAAGAACCGCCTGCTCAGCCTCGATATTTTGTGGCGGTATCCTGGCAGGAAACACCGATTTGCTTGATTCATTCATTGGCGCGTGATCATAGAAATGTTCGTATCGGTCCCTAAACAAAAAAACACCATTAAGGCCAAGCCTCAAGGTGTGTCAATGGGAGCTCCAAAGCCAGTCGGCAGATGGTCGGTTAAAAAAGAAACCCAAAAACAGTCCTCGGCCATCATGTGGCCGAGGATGGGGGCGTCTTACAGCGCTTTCATCGGCACTACACTGATATTGATTTCTGCAGTCACATTGTAGCCAACCTTGACTTGAACCTTCGTTACCCCGAGGGTTTTTATCGGTTCTGCCAGAACGATTTGTTTTTTGTCGATCTGAACATCAAAAGTGGCAAGTTTGGCACAGATGTCAGCACTGGTAACAGAGCCGAAAAGACGCTCGTCATCGCCAGCCAGTTGTTCAATCACTATTGCCAGTCCGGAAATCTTTTTAGCAATACCCTCAGCAATTTTCAGTTCTTTTGCGAGGCGGGAAGCAATAATCGCTCGGTTTTTCTCAAGAGCAGCCATGTTGTTGGCAGTTGCAAGGACCGCCTTGCCTTGGGGCAAAAGGTAATTGCGACCATATCCAGGTTTTACTTTCACTACCTCGCCTTCCTGGCCAAGGGAACTGATTGTTTCTTTTAAGATGAGTTCCATTTTTTTTAAACTCCTTTTCCTCTATTTCTTATATACCGTAAAACACAACGTATGCGTTTTCAATAGGTTATCAAATAACGATCTATTCGTTTCCGGTTACTGCATGAGTTTTCAGTTTGCGAAAATCCAGCCAGATATCAGCGATTCCAAAAAACAAGAGAACCAAGGTTCCCAAGGACTGGAAAACGATCATAACATAAAAAAATGATCGCAGCAGGATGGGGACTTTCCATTTGTTCATGAAAAAGACAGTTATCGACAAACCTTGGAAACAGTAAATAATGATCAATAATAAAACACAGTTAATTCCGATTTTCGGTAACGGCTCCACGGGGATCAAAATACAAGCTCCCATGGCAATGACGGCCCAGATGAGCTTTTCCGGCAATGACCATTGACGAAACATTGGCCATGCTTTTAAACCGCTGGTTCTTTCAAGCATAATATTACCAAGAACCATAGTTGCCCAAGTGACAAAAAGGACAATGCTACCGAGAATTCCCGGCATTATCGCCGGGATAACAACTTTCATCTGAGAAATTGTTGCTTCAATGACGACAAGTGCTTCAGTGGAAATACCGTCGTATTGCCGATATTGCTCCACTGCTTCTGTTAAGGCTTGGTCCAAAGTATGCAACATTTGGCCGTATACCGATATCTCAGAACCGGCTGCGGCAACAGCTACTGCAATCAACCAGCCGCCCGCAAGCGACAAAGAGCCTTTAAGTCCGCTCACAGAAGGTAATTCTCCATGTTCCGCCGAACGGTGTAGCACAAATCCCGGAACAAGCATGGCACTGGAGAAGAGAAAAAGATCAAAACTCCCAAGCAAAAGATTGGCCGCAAGGGAAATTGTTGCAGCTGTCAGCAACAATTTCTTTCCAGTGTAACTACCGAATCTGCCAAATAAAAAAAATGAAACTAAAGGCAGAAGCAGGTAGAGCCAACCGAATAGAGACCATTGCAAGCCAGGGAGTACCAGGGTCAGCGAAACCACCAGGACAATAATTAAAATACTCTTGATTTCGGGCTGTTGATAACCCTGGCTGGCCACGTTCAATCCTCTTTCCCTTTTCTTACATTAACCCTGAGCAGATCCTGAATAGGGCAAAAAGGCAATTTGTCTGGCCTGCTTAATTGCTTCACACAACTGACGTTGATGGGTAGCGCAGGTGCCTATGATCCTGCGGGGGATTATCTTGCCCCTCTCTGAGACAAAATTTCTTAATGTCTTCACATCCTTATAGTTAATAGCAAGCTCCTTGTCGCCGCAAAATCGACAGGTTTTCTTGCGAGTAAAAAGCTTTTTTTGTGGTCTTTGTGCCATGATATGTCTCCCTGGTAAAATAAAAAATCTTGAGCAGAGACTGACGTTATTCCTCGTCAGCAACCTCTTCCTGTTCCTCTTCGACTAAAAGCTCAGCTTCAGTGTCATCGGCATCCCCATCTACCACGGCAGTCGCTTTTTCCGATACTGCAGTGATCGCCAGTTGAATCTCTTCTTGGTTTATCGATCCGGCGGTTTTAATGGTCATGTATTTCAACACCAAGTCATCAATTCTGAACTTTCGCTCGATTTCCGCAACAGCATCGGGAGTTCCGGCAAAGTCGCAAAAAACATAATAACCCAAGCTTTCCTTTTTAATAAGATAAGCGAGTTTTTTCATACCCCATTTGTTCAATTCGATGATGCTACCCTGTTCATCAAGAATGATTTGTGTGGTACTTCCAATGACCTTGTTGATCTCTTCTTCACCAGCACTGGGACGAAGAATAAAGATCGTTTCATACCTACGCATGTGGTTCCTCCTCATGGACTCACGTTTTTTACGAAGAACAATGCCTTCGCATGTTTCGGCCCTCACACTTTGCTGTTTGCAGAGAGCGAGAAGGTTAAAAAACAACAATTAGCAGCCGAGCACTTGTTTCGGTTTGCTAGATAAAAGGGTAATATATTACAAACCATACATTAGAGTGTCAAATACTATTTTATTTCTTCTCCTTGGCCTTGATTGCCTGCCATTGGGCGGTGAGTTGATCTTCGTTTTCGTATGTTTGGCCGGCAAACACGTGCGGGTGACGACGAATGAGTTTCGCATTGATCGATTCGAGCACATCTTGAAGCCCGAACATCCCGAGGTCTTTATTGATTGCGGTGATCATGATGAGGATGTAGATGACATCGCCAAGTTCTTCGCAGATGTTGTCGTGGTCATCATTGTTGATTGCAGCTAGCAGTTCATCGCATTCAGCCTGAAGATATTCTTTCATGCTGGCACATGTTTGTTTTCTATCCCATGGACATCCTTGCTCACCACGAAGAATATCGATGGTATCCAAGAGGTTTTGAAGTTTTATGTTGTTGTCGATCATAAAATGATTATGTTAGGAATAGCAATCTGTTAGAATTTAAAAGAAATTAACCGGGGCAATGAAAAGCAAACATGTTTTTTTCATATGAGACTCAAAAAACAGTTGACATTGCGCCCCTGACCAACTAAGTAGCTGTGCTGGAGCACGTTGTCAGGATTTGGGCATTTGCCTGAACACGATACCACGATTCATTGAAATGTTCATTTGTAAAGAAGCATCGTTATTATGAGGGTGTTCACGGTTTGGTGGGCAAGAGCATAAAAATCATTTTGAGGTATGTTTATGGAAGACGACAAAAATCAAAAATTGCTCCTTGAAAAGCATAAAGATATAGCAAGGATCGATCAGGAGTCCAAGAGAACCCATGGGTGGTATGTCAGAGTCAGATTTCTTGGCAGAACTCATTCCAAGTTTTTCTCCGACAGAAAATGTGGCGGACGGTATTCCAGTCTGCTTTCGGCAATCTCCTGGCGCGACAAAACTGAGAAGAAGCTTGGTAAGATCCGCACCAATAAGCATATGGTTACTGTGAGTAATTCCAGTACTGGTGTTGTTGGTGTTCGTCTTAATGACAAACTCAATAGATACGAAGTGAGTTGGGTCACCCATCAGGGGAAACAGGGCAAGACTTCAGTTTCCATCGCCAAACATGGGAAAAAGGCCGCTTTTACGCGAGCGTGTGTTATTCGTTCAGAAAAAGAAAAGGCCAGACTGGAATTCGCTGGATAATATCTTTCAAAGTTATATCTCCAAATACTCCATCAATGGAGCCGCATGACTATTTTGGGCGGATATTCTTGTACTCTGCCGATCTCCATCGTTGCAAACTCAGCCTCCCGATCAATATTTTTTATAATTGATCGGGAGGAAATATGTTGACAAAATCTGCACAAATGGGTTTAATGTCACGTTCTTGCAATATTTTGCAGTTACTACTTATAGATAGAGAAGGTTCACTCAAAGAGGTTCATTATATGTATGCGATAGTTCGTACCGGTGGAAAACAGTATCAGGTTGCGTGTGGAGATCAGGTTCGGGTTGAGAAACTTGAAGGCAATATTGGAGAGAACATTGACCTCAGTGATGTATTAATGATCGTTGACGGCGATAGCGTCAAGGTTGGCCAGCCGGTTCTCGAAAACGCTAAAGTCACTGCCAAAATTGCAGAACAGGGCAGGGCAAAAAAGATAATCGTTTTTAAGAAAAAACGTCGCCAAGGGTATCGTCTTAAAAGAGGTCACAGACAATCTTACACCGCCTTGAAAATTGAAGTTATATCTGCATGATGGGCGCATTTTATAATGATAGTATTATTAAAAACAACGGGAGTTGCTGCCCGTTGAAATGAAGGAGTAGAAAATGGCTCATAAGAAAGCAGGTGGGAGTTCTCGTAACGGTCGAGACAGTGGCGGACAGAGGCGAGGTGTCAAACGATTCGGTGGCCAAGTTGTGAAGGCCGGCAATATACTGGTTCGGCAACTTGGCACAAAAATCCACCCGGGAAGCAACGTTGGTTGCGGTCGGGATTATACCCTTTTTGCCAAGGTTGACGGTGTGGTAACTTATGAAGATTTTGGGAAAGATAGAAAACGAGTCAGTGTCTATTCGCCAGCCTGATTAGTTTTCATTGTAGCTTTCCTGAAGTCACTCCATGAGTGGTTTGCGTGGGACTAAACTCGACCTCAATACTCTATTGATGGCCGAGTTTTTTTTTCCTGAACCAGCCAGTTGCGGAGTCGTTCCGAAATCCCCTGGCCGTTTTTCTCCATTTTGTTACGGCTTCTTATACCCCGCAAGGGGTACTTAATTGAGTGCTGTTCCGGACATTCTTCAGGCCATGTCATTTTTTTAGACAGCGGCTTATTGAGTTCAACGCATTGCAAACCGATAGGGTCGAGTCATGGCATTCATAGACGAAGCAAAGTTTTTTGTGAAAGCCGGAGATGGCGGCAACGGCTGTGTCAGTTTCCGAAGAGAAAAATACGTTCCGAAGGGTGGTCCTAATGGTGGTGACGGAGGCAAAGGTGGCAACGTCATTCTCCATGCCAAGAAAGGTTTACACTCCTTGATTGATTTTCAATATCGTTCCCATTTTAAAGCTGAACGAGGCGAACATGGTCAGGGTAAAGATATGCATGGTCGAGGCGGCAAGGACTGTATTGTTGATGTGCCGGTTGGATCTGTTGTGCGGAGTGTGGAAACTGATCAAATTCTCGCCGACCTTACCAATGAAGGAGCAACCTTCATTGTTGCTGCCGGTGGTGAAGGCGGGCTGGGTAATCCCCGATTTGCCAGCGGCACCAATCGAACACCAAGAATTGCCACGAGTGGCAAAGTTGGAGAAGAGTTGTGGCTGAAAATTGAACTGAAGTTGCTTGCCGACGTTGGACTGGTCGGCTTACCCAATGCCGGAAAATCAACACTTCTTTCAAAACTTTCCGCCGCTCATCCGAAAATTGCCGCTTATCCATTCACTACTCTCGAACCGCAACTGGGAATCCTGCAACATAAATACTATGAACCTTGTATAATTGCTGATATTCCTGGGCTTATTGCCGGTGCTCACGAGGGGATTGGCCTTGGGCACAAATTTTTGCGACATATTGAAAGAACCAGTGTCCTGCTGCACATTTTGGATGCTGCCGATGAAAATGTTAAGGAAAATTATGAAATAATTTCCAAAGAACTGGCATTATATAAAGAGGATCTTGCCCATCGCACCCAAATTCTGGTATTGAATAAGAGAGACCTGTTGGATGATTCCGACATGGAGGCACTGACAAGTTATTTTCACAAGTATTGCCAAAATGTTGTGAGCACTTCTGGAGAAACCGGTGTGGGGATTGAAGGTCTCAAAGAAATAATTGCTAAGAACTTGGAAGGAAAAAGGATCTGAAAACAGGCAGTTTTGGTATACTTTCTATAAAATGATTCGCCTCCCAGCACCTCGCGGGTATTAAGTCAGAGCCGGAAATCCAGGTGCAGAGGTAAAATTTTCTCGACTGCTCGGGATAGACATGAAGAATCAGGTTGCCCTTGAAGAAGGGTCATACAGCCGACAGACTCTTTTCAATAAGGCCAGAAGAGTTGTCGTTAAGGTTGGCAGTGCTATTCTCACCGCAAAAGACGGCCTCAATCATCAAGTCATCGACAATCTCGCCCGAGAAATCGCTTTCCTTCACAATAGTGGCCGGGAAGTGATATTAGTTACCTCCGGCGCTGTTGCCGCTGGAAAACGCAAAGTTAATTTTCCCGATGATCAGGAAGTGACAATGCGCGAAAAACAGGCTCTTGCCGCAATAGGCCAATCTCGCCTCATGCATGATTATGATGAGGCCTTCGGTAAACATGGGAAAAATATCGCCCAGATATTACTGACCCATTCCGATCTGGCGGATCGCAAGCGCTACCTCAATGTCCGCAATACCATACTGACCTTGTTCGATTTCGGGGTCATTCCCGTCATTAATGAGAATGATACCGTTTCCACTGAAGAATTAAAATTCAGCGACAATGATAATCTCGGAGCACTGGTTGCCAATCTCATTGAGGCCGATATGTTTATCTGCCTCACCGATGTCGATGCCCTGTTTGATAAAAATCCCTTAACCGATCCGCAAGCAAAAGCCATCTCTACTGTCACCGAAGTGACCGAGGAGATTGAAGCCATGGCCGGTAACAGCAAAAGTTCCTTAGGTACAGGTGGAATGCGGAGTAAAATACATGCCGCCAAAATGGTGTCGGCTGGCGGTGGCAGTTCTTTTATCGGTCCAGGACGCCGGGAAGATATCCTGCAGCGCCTTTTTTCCGGGGAAATGATTGGCACCTTTTTTCTGCCTCGCTCGGAAAAGATGCAAAGCCGAAAAAGGTGGATTGCCTATGTTCTTAAACCTCAAGGCACTCTTGTACTTGACCAGGGCGCATGCCTGGCAATAACGACTAAGGGCAAAAGTCTTCTTCCTTCCGGCATACTCGGCATAGAAGGAGAGTTTGACCAGGGGGACAGTGTCCGTTGTGTCGATGGGAATAACCATCCTATTGCTGTTGGTCTCGTCAACTTTTGTTCCGACGACCTCAGAAAAATCAAAGGCTTGCACTCCGATAAAATTGAACTTGTACTCGGTTTTAAGGAAAGTGACGAGGTGTTGCATCGGGATAATTTGGTGATCCTGTAATCGCACCTGCACAAGATATCTCAAGATAAAGGGTGCTTCATGACGCTTGAACAAACCATTGTCAATATAGCCCGGCGTGCCAAGAGTGCGTCATCAACTCTCCTGGCCCTGTCAACTGTAATAAAAAACCGTGTCCTTATAAGAGTTGCCGAGCTGCTACTCGAAGAAAAAGAAGCTTTGCAACGTGCGAACGGCAAGGATTTGCAGCTTGGGGTAGAAATGGGGCTTTCTGCGGCAATGCTGGATAGGTTGCGCTTGACCGATGCGGTCATCACTTCTATGGTCACGGCGCTCCATGAACTCTGTGCTTTGCCTGATCCGGTCGGAAAAATCGAGGATTTTGTCAAACGTCCGAACGGTTTGTTGGTCGGTAGAATGCGGGTTCCTCTTGGGGTCATTGCCATGATCTATGAATCCCGCCCCAATGTTACGGTTGATGCGGCGGCTCTCTGCCTGAAAACAGGCAATGCAGTTATCCTGCGCGGCGGCTCGGAGGCCATTCATTCTAACCTTGCCCTCGCCACGATTCTCAAGAAAGCACTGATTTCTCAAGGTGTCAGTGAAGATGCCGTGCAGATTATCCCGGTGACCGATCGACGGGCAATCGATATACTCCTCACCCAAGATGAGCTTATCGACGTAGTCATTCCGCGCGGCGGAGAGGGTTTGATCCGGTTTGTTGCACAGAATTCGCGGATTCCTGTCCTCAAACACTATAAGGGTGTTTGTCATCTCTTTATTGACAAGGATGCCGACCTCGATAAGACGGTGCCTCTCGTCATTAACTCAAAAACGCAGCGGCCGGGGGTATGCAACGCCTTGGATGGCTTACTTGTTCATCAAGATGTTGCTGCCGCTTATCTTCCGGTACTGGTTGCCGCACTGATCGAAAAAGGGGTGGAATTACGAGGTTGTCCAAAGAGCACGGCGATTTCCGCACAAATCCACACCGCCACCGACAGCGATTGGGGGACGGAATTTCTTGATCTCATCCTTTGTGTTAAGGTGGTCGGGGATTTTGACGAAGCCAAAACCTATATCCAGCACTACGGCTCAAAGCATACCGAAACAATTGTAACGGAAAATTATAGCACGGCGCAAAGGTTTCTCGCTGAAATAGATGCCTCGGCGGTAATGGTGAACGCCTCCACCCGATTTAATGACGGTGGTCAGCTCGGTCTGGGGGCCGAGATCGGGATCAGCACGACAAAATTGCACGCCTATGGTCCCATGGGGCTGGAAGAATTGACGACCCGTAAATTCATTATTTATGGTCAGGGCCAGGTGCGAGAGTGAGCAAAATGACAATAGGACTGTTGGGCGGCACTTTTAATCCAGTGCATTTCGGCCATCTGCAATTGGCCGATGCAGCTATGGTGGAGTGTCAACTCGATCAAGTCGTTTTCATTCCTTCCTGTCAACCGCCGCATAAGGATGAGGCTGCAATCATCTCGTTTGCCCACAGACTTGCCATGTTGCAAATTGTCGGTGCGAATAATAAACGATTGTCCTGCACGGCAATAGAGAGAGAACTTCCCACCCCTTCGTACACCATTGATACCCTGCGCGCGATTGGCGACAGATTTCCCGTGGGAGTAAAGTTTTTCTTTATCATCGGAGCTGATGCTTTCTTGGATCTTTTGTCCTGGAAATCATATGAAGAAATTTTACAACGCGTGACTCTTCTTGTCGCTGGACGTAAAGGCTATCATGCGGATCGCTTGAGCAAGTTTCTAAAAATCCTGCAATATGCCGATCATGGGAGGTTCTGGCGGGGCAAAGACGGATTCAGAGAGATAATTCTGCTGCAAACGGTACCGGAGGGATATAGCTCGACTGCTATTAGAAAACAGATGAGCAAAGGGATCTTCCCTCAAGAAGCGATCCCGGGTGCAGTGATTGACTACATCAAAGAACATGCTCTTTATCAACCAAGCAAAGCCGAGACTGAGAGTTGTGCTTCAATGGATTGATCAGAGTTGTTAAGGGGTATGCAATTTATGGATGATGCTCGACAAAGTTTTGCTCCTTCGAAAATATTCATTCTGATCGTTGATGATTCCCTGGTATTTCGAAGATTTCTTCGAGACATTTTCGAAGATTATCAGGATTTCGTTATTGTCGGTGAGGCTCAGAACGGTATTGAAGCCCTCGATCTGGTACTGAAAACCAATCCATCGGTAATCCTTCTTGATCTTGAAATGCCCCTCATGGACGGGATGACCGCCTTGCAGCATCTGATGATTCATCGTCCGACTCCGACCATTATATTCTCAAGCCTTACCGAAGAGGGTACTGCCCGATCCTTTGATACCATGAAAAACGGCGCTGTGGATTTCATCTATAAGGATTTCATCTTTCAGAAGAAGAGTCTGCAAACCCAGAAAAAAGTCCTTGTGGACAAAGTGCGAAAAGCTGCAGCCTTCAAGGTCAAAGCCCGTGAACCATTTTTCACGTCCTCGCCATTGCCGGAGGATGCACGTGAAGAAGTGCGGCGCGTTGTGTTTTGTGAAGATTGCGGTGGCCGCGAGGTGATCTCTTACCAGAAATCACAACCTTTACCTGATATAACCTGTTCTCAGTGCGGTGACCGCATTGAACTGACTGGTGCGGCGACTACCCAGTTTCGCAGGAATAATTTTATCTCGGTCATCGGTGGTGGAGAAGGGAGCTTTTTTAACCTTTTGGAAATAATCCCTCGGCTTGACCCGGAAATGGGCGGTGCACTGATTGCAGTCATCCATCAGCCAACCGAGCATGTGAATCATTTCACAGAATATCTTGATGCTATCTCGGCCATGAAGGTTGTTCGAGCACGAGAAGGGATAAACATTGAGGGTGGAAACTGCTATATCGCTTCAGGCTATGATTATATGCACTTAAAACCCTACAGCGCCCAACTGACTCTACAAAGGTTACAGAAAGCAGCTTTAAACTGTGGGCCCCTTGATATTCTTCTCGCTTCTGTGAGCACCCTTTACAAGAAAAGGGCTTGCGGTATTATACTGTCCGGAGATGAAAATGATGGTGACAAGGGGATGTCCATTCTTATGAAAAACGGTGGAATTCCAATCATTCTTGATGGGCTTGAGTGTTATTGTAAAAATATGGGTCGTCATATTCAAAGCAAATCCGCTCTTACAAAAACCTATCAAACAAAGAATATTGTGAACGAGATCAAAACACTGCACTATCAAGCAAAAGAAGGTACAGTTGTAGAATGAGTGCCTTCACATGCTGAAAATATGCACAGGGAAAAGCATGGAGAATCAGATACAGCCTGAATCAATGCTTTGGGAAGAGCGTGTGCTCTTAATGCGGCAAGGTCTGCACAGGAAACTTGTCAAACTGGCATACGAAACCCCATCCAGTCATAAAAAAGTCTTTCCCGACAGGGAAAATGTCTTTTCGGCAATGCGCCAGACAAGCCTCAAGGCAACCCGGGTGGTAATCATCGGCCAAGATCCCTATTTCAATGAACATCCCGGGAAAGGTCCGGAGGCGCACGGATTATGCTTCTCTGTTAAGAGTGGCATCCCCATCCCGCCATCCCTACGTAATATCCTGCAGGAGGTCAATGCCTGTGTATATGAGGGTAAATCGTTGAGCGTTGAAAGTGATTTGTCACGGTGGGCAGTCCAAGGGGTCCTGCTGCTTAATGCCAGCCTGACGGTCCTCGCCGGGGAACCGAACTCCCACGCCGGTTTGGGCTGGCATCAATTAACCGACGATATTATTGCAACCATTTCCAAGGAAAAAAACAACATTGTCTTTATGCTTTGGGGGGCATTTGCACAAAAGAAAACGGCCCTCATCGATCAGGGAAAACATCTCGTCCTGGCAACCAGCCATCCGTCGCCATTATCGGCTCACAAGGGCTTTCTTGGTTCCGGGGTATTTCTGCGATGTAATCAGTACCTGATTGAAAATAGCCTGCCACCGATCACGTGGTAGTATTGCCCCTCTGAGCTTTTCCCCCCGGGAGATGTTTGGTAAGCGCTGCAGGAATCATGTCGGCAACCTCGGAGGCTAAAAAACCGACTCCACGATTATCATATAACATATCAGCTGCCGATCCGTGCAAAAACGTACCAGCGACCGCTGCATGCATGGGTGACAAGCCTTGGCAGACAAGTGCGGCGATCATCCCCCCTAAGACATCTCCCATGCCACCTGTCGCCATTCCCGGATTACCGGTTGTGTTGATGAAGGTTGTGCCATCACCATTGGCGATAATAGTTCCTGCACCTTTGAGGACAAGGACCGTCTCATAATCATCATTGCGGAAGAGACTACTGCCAAGCATAGCAGCATCAATCCTGTTATCCTGGATATCGGCCACGTCTTTTTGCAGTAATCTGGCGAGCTCGCCAGGGTGTGGGGTGAAAATTCTTGGCCCAGCCGGAGTGTGCAGGTCGTCCCGGTGCTGCGCAAGAATATTCAAGGCATCAGCATCAAGGATAACCGGGCATTTGACTTCCAAGTAAACCCGCTTCACCAGTTCAGCCGTTTTCCGGGCCTGTCCTATGCCAGGTCCGATAACCACACCTTGTTTGCCCTCAATAGCTTTGGTAATAATTTCCCAGTCGGTGATGGACAGGATACCGGAACTGTCAGTGAGGAGAATTGTCATAGCCTCGATAAGGCTGGTTTCATAAATCAGGTTGAGGCTATTCGGCACACAGAGACTGACCAGGCCAACCCCTGTTCGTAAGGCCCCCTTGGTTGCCAGAATAGCTGCCCCTGTTTTCCCGGGGGACCCGCCAAGAACAAGGAGATGTCCTTGGGTTCCTTTATGCGATGCTTTTTGACGTTGTAGGGGTTTTGATATTTGCCGAAAGGTATCAATGGTTACAAGCTCTGTTACAATACCGGCCCGCTCAATCGCCTCCGGTGGTATACCGATATCAATAATAGTCAATTTACCAGTCCATTCGGAGCTGCCATGAATGAAATGTCCCGGTTTGGCACAGCAATATGTGGCGGTGTAGTTGGCTCGTATGCAGGTGCCTAAAACCTTGCCGGTATCGGAATCGATTCCGGAAGGGGTGTCAACCGATACCCTGGGAATTTTATGAGCGAACCCCGACTTGTTTATCAGGTTGATGGTATCGGCAAAATGTTCCCGAACCTGACGGTCAAGGCCGATGCCGAAGATAGCGTCTAC
The DNA here is from genome assembly GCA_038211245.1 of Desulfobulbales bacterium. Lineage (GTDB taxonomy): Bacteria > Desulfobacterota > Desulfobulbia > Desulfobulbales > Desulfocapsaceae > Desulforhopalus_A. The sequence continues at coordinate 14,647 of JBBQVT010000055.1, forward strand.
CACCACATAGCAGGGGAGTCCACGGGTTTCAAATTGTTGTAAAAGGATGGGAATGGTTTCAACCCGTTTTCTGTTATCAATAATATGGAAAGGCAGTCGGAGCTTTTTGATAATTGCTAAATTGACGGCAGGATCCTTTTTTAAAGAGTCGGGGTTGACGAGGAAAAAGAACACCGGCTGGCAACCCCGTTGATGCAGATGCCTACCGATAACCAAGCCGTCACCGCCATTGTTCCCCGGGCCGACAAAAATGAGCGCAAAGGTGTTCTTACAAGGACCTAGCTCCCGTTCGATCATGTTAACCGTTCCGAGGCCGGCATTTTCCATCAAAACGATGCCTGGTATTCCGAAATCTTCGCTTGCTGCGCGGTCAAGTTTTTGCATCTCAAGGGCGGTGGGCAGTTTCAATTCTATTCTCCTTTGGAGCAGCTATTAACAGGCTGTTTAATTTTTCATATTTCGTAACTGCGCCGCATGCCATGTTCGGCGGGTTTTTCGCCAGGAATTAATTTTTTCCACCAGATAGTCAAGGAATCTTAGGCGGATGCAAATCAGCTGCGATTTGCTGTTGGTACTCTTCGATCAGATCCTTACAAAAACGGCATGGTTCGAATCCTGCGTCAATGGCGATATCAATATTTTTGAAATACAGCGTACAATTTTTACAATTATAATATTCGCAAGACGGCACGTGGAATACCCGGCTTTTAGCATTGCCTTTAATGGCATTTTCGTGCATTTCCGGATCGTGTTCCATGGCAGTTTCTTCGATCTCCACGGGCACTCTCCGTATCTTTTTCAACATGCTTTGTAAAACTAAGGTGATCGGTGCAGTGCTTTTCTCCCATAAATATTTGATAAATAGCGTAATGATCTCGGGGATAAGTGGCTTTTCGTTGGCGATTCGGACTATCCAAAAGAGTGCAAGAACGAAGAAAAATCCATTAGGTGACCACATAGCGATAGTTACCGGCAAAACGCCTTCCTCGGCCAGACTTTTGCCAAAGGTAAAAAGTATGTAATAGAGAACAAATATTGCCAATCCCGCTTGGATGCCGATAGCTTTTTTGCCGGGGCGGGCTTGCAGCCCCAGAGGGAGACCGATCAAGCTAATGATGAGACAGCCAAAAGGCAGCACAAGCCTTTTATGGGCTTCTATGAGGTATTTTCGCTTGGTCACAGCTTTCTCGGCAAGCTGTGCTTCCTCCCGGAGTTCCTGCATAGATAAGGCAGACCTCTTTAAAGTGGTCGAACTGCTGCTTGGTGGTTTGAGCGGAATATTGATTTGATACTGTTCAAACTCGACAATCTGGGCACTTTCATTGCCCGGGCGATGGAGACTGCCGTTTCGCAGGACAATCGACACCATCATGTCGGAAATATTGCTCGTCATCGATCCGCTGGAAGCCATCGTGATAATGGGGTTGGCAACTCCTCGGGTATCAGAAACCCATACATTTTGCCACTCTCCCGAGGATTTATCTATTTTGTCAATATAGACGACAATTTCTCCCAAAGCCTCGGTAAAGACATGCTCCTTGACACCTTCATTAATTTTTTCCTTGAGCAATTGGTACGTCAGCTGTTTCATGGCCACTTCGCTTAAGGGGATGAGCTTGATGGAAAAGTAGCTTGTCAAGAGAGCGATCAGGGATGCCACTATGATCACCGGCGGCAGGATCTGATAAATACTGATACCGCTTGCTTTGAGGGCAAGTATCTCAGAATCACTTGATAATCTGGCGAATCCGATGGTTACCCCCAGCATCGCAGCCATGGGCAGTGAATAGAGAAATATATTGGGGAACAGGTAGGAAAAAAGACGGATAAAATCAGACAAGCCTATATGAAGATCAAGGATAAAATCGAGAAAGGGGATGAGTTTGACCAGGAAAAAAACACAGTTCATGATTAAGAAACTTGCAAAAAATGGTGCGAGCATTTCTGTTGCAAGATAACTGTAGAGAAGTTGCGGTGCCTTGGAGTATATCTTCATTGCCGCCATCTATATGAGAATTGCAAAAATTATTCGGGCAGGATTGGTTTTTTTCAGGTACATGAAACGAGCCTTGAAATTAAAAGGGGACGGGATAAGCAACTGGACTCCAAATTCTTCAAAAACAACATCAGTAAACACTGAAACATATTGAGTGTAAGGAGAAACAACATGCATCTATTCGAAACAGAAAACGGCGATAAATGGATCTGCATAAACTGTGGCGCCGAAGAAGAAACGATGATTAAAGAGAAAGGGTGGGAATGGATTTTTGATCGGCATGATCAGACCCTTCGTTGCTCCCTTTGTGGCCAACCCGACTATGAGTTTGAGGATTAGCAGTGCCTGCATACGCCGAAAATCCGTCTTCTTTATCTTTTTTTTCCTGAAACGTTGAGGAGAGTTTCTAACGTTTCCTAAAATTTTGACTGGGTAAGCGGCATTTCAATCGTTACATTAATCCAATGCTCGTCCCACCACTCCTTGGGCATTACAAATACCCCATTGACGAGAACGGAGAAATGCAGGTGATCGCCCCCAGCCATCCCTGTGGTGCCGGTTAAGCCGATGACGGACTTCTTGTCAACCTCGTTGCCGGGAGCAACATTCATCTGGCTCAAATGCGAATAGAGACTGAAAATCCCCTGACCGTGATCGATAAGGATCATATTGCCATAAATACCTAAATATTCTGCAAAGACAACCTTGCCTGTATTGGCGGCGCGAACCTCGGCTCTATTGGTCGAAGCAATATCCACACCAAGATGTACTTGATGGTCGATTATTTTGCCACCATACAGATAGCTTCTGTGATCGGCAAAACCTGCTTTTGGACTCCCGGCAAATCTTGAGAAATTGCCATGCCAGAGCCTGTTTGCTGAAGGATTTTGGCAGAGTTCGCTGATCTTTTTATTGTTTTGGTCTCTTAGCGTGGTATTGGTGTAGAGATATTGGTCAATGAGTTCGCCCTTCATTTCCGGATAATATTGCTGGAATTCAGGAACCTTGGTGCCAATAAAACTATCACTTATGGTAATGGTGTCAGTCTTTTGCGCTATGTTTTTAAAAATAGTGGTAAAAGATGTGCTGGTCTCGTTGCCTGCTAAATCAACGGCAGAGATCAGCAACGAGTCGATTTTCTGAGCATCGTATGGCAGTGCAAAATAGGAAATATAGATGTCTTGTCTGCCGTCACCCACAAGAAAACCAGGGTGAAAGCGACCATTAATAGTGACACCACTGGTGCACGTATTGTCGGAAAGACGGTAAATAGCAACTCCTGCGCCACCAGGGGAAATATATTTTTCGCTCTGCAAAATCTGCAGTTGTGGTGGAACGGTATCGACAGTCACTTCTTTGTTGATAATAATTTTGTTCCCCTGCAGCCAGCCTCTGAGGGAATAATCGGAGGCTTCAAATTTGATGCTCATAGGGCCGTCAACGAAGCCTTCCTTTTTGGTGTCAAAGGTCACGGTTTCCGATGTTTCGGCCGGACCTATCTTGCCGGTATAGGAAGATCGGGGAAAGGTCACTGAATGCAGCACCTTCGTAACACTTCCCTGTGCCCCCGATATGGTGATATTGCGGAGGCCGCTTTTTCCATCAGTCACCGAATAGCCAATTACCCCTTTTTTCCCAATGTGGTCTCTGGTTTGCTCGAGCTTGACCACCGGGCTTTCTCCTTCGAAAAAGAGAAGGAATACGGCAATTCCAATACCTCCAAGAAAAACTCCGAGAATTATTGATATCAATTTGAAATTGTTGTAATATTTGCTATTCTGCAGGGCCATTGTCAAAACTGTGTCCTTATACTGAGCTGACTCAGTGTCAAAGAAAATCTCTATTTCTGCCAGATTATTTCGTATTTTTCGATATGCAGGTCTTTAGAAGAGGCAACAATAATTCGTTTCCCGATCTCATTTTCGACCCGCGCTTTGGTCTGTTCTTCTTCATTGTGCAGGAGATCCGCCAATTTAGGGTGAACCCGCAGGGTGATGGTGTTGCCTTTATGCTTTCGTGAATGCCTGGTAATCTTTCTGAAAATATCGTAACAGATGGTTCGTCGTGATTTTATCATCCCTTCGCCGGCACAATAGTGGCAGGGTTCACACATCAACTGATGTAAATTCTCACTGTTTCTTTTGCGGGTCATTTGTACGAGGCCAAATTCAGAAAGCTTCAGAATATTGATTCGGCTCTTATCCTTTTTTACAGCCTCCTTAAAGCTGGCATAGAGTTCCTCCCGATGACGATCGTCTTCCATGTCGATGAAATCAATGATAATAATTCCGCCGATATTTCTCAGACGCAGCTGGTAGGCAATTTCGACGGCCGCTTCCATATTGGTTTTGAAAATGGTATCGTTGAGATCATTTTTCCCAACATATCTCCCTGTATTCACGTCAATTACCGAAAGAGCCTCGGTGCTTTCAATAATGATGTAGCCCCCGGATCGCAGCCAGACCTTTTTTTCTATGGCCCTTGAAATCTCAACCTCTATGTTGTTTGCCTCAAAAAGTGGCGTGCTGTCTTTGTAGAGGGTTATCTTGTCGGCCAACAGAGGGGCAAATGTTCGTACATGGGCAAGGAGTTTTTCATATGCTTGCGGATCATCAATGATCAATGCATCGACGTCTCTGGTGAAAAAATCACGAATCGAACGGAGGGTGATGTCGAGATCTTCATGCACCAAACACGGTGCCTCCATATGCAATGACCTGTCGACAATAGCCTCCCAGAGCAACATGAGGTATTCCATGTCGGCTTCAAGTTCATCCCCGCTGGCGTGTTCGGCAACAGTCCGGACAATAAAGCCGGAGCCTTGAGGCCGAATTTCCTCAATGAGGTTCTTTAGTTGTGTCCTTATCACCTCATCTTCAATTTTTCGTGAAACCCCGATGTGATCGGTAAGCGGGATAAAAACAAGATTACGACAAGGCAAAGTAATGTGACACGTCAGTCGCGCTCCCTTGGTTCCGATTGGATCCTTGCTGACCTGGACGAGAATATCCTGGCCATCACGAAGAATATCTTCAATATGCATACCCTGGGCCCGAATGTGGGTCTGCGTGCAATCGGTAATACAAGGGCTGTGTCCAGGTGAATCGGATGACACACACACATCGTCGACATAGAGAAATCCAGTGCGCTCCAGACCAATATCGACAAACGCCGCCTGCATTCCGGGTAACACGCGCACTACCTTACCCTTATAAACATTGCCCATCAGACCTTTCTCGGTCGGTCTCTGCATGTGGAATTCGCTGAGATTGCCGTCTTCCACCAGGGCAAGGCGCACCTCATAGCTTGTAGCGTTGATGAGTATTTCAGTAGCCATTCTCTAACCGTTAATACTAAACTTGTAACTTCCAAATAAGGAAGGGATATATTTTTTTAAATTCTGTAGTATACAGCATAGACAATAGATAATGCCACAGCTATATAAATTTAATTTATTCAAAAAAACCAATAAGTAAAGTGGTATTGCAAGATCTGCACGTATGCATAAAAGGATTGTAATGATTGTACATCCCACCTGGAAGGATCCTTCCCGCTACATCAACCGACTGTTTATCGAGGAGTCCTGCCTCGAACTTGATTACACTCAGGATATTCTCGCTCGGGCAAAACTTCCCTGGACAGTTGTCCCGGAAAGGCAAAAACCGAACGACCTCGGCGATGATTTTGTCGAAAATCTGACAATCGGCAAGCAGCAACTCTATCTCTGTAACAACCGCGGCCTCTTTTTTAAACCGTGTCCGGGCACCAGAGAATACCAGTGCTGTGAATATCAGGTTTTAAATACCGGCACAAATTGTCCCATCGACTGTGTGTATTGTATTCTCCAGGCGTATCTCAACGCTCCCTGGCTTACTTTTCATGTGAACATCGACCAACTTTTCCTCGAACTTTCGCAAACCCTGTCGGCAAACCCCCAGCAATTTTTCCGAATAGGCACCGGCGAGTTTACCGACTCTCTAGCCATCGACCGGGTGACCTGCCTCAGTCGACCCCTTGTAGAGTATATAGGTCGGAAAAATAACGCAATCCTTGAACTGAAAACAAAGAGTGCGGCCATCGACAATCTGCAAGGGCTTTCGCACAACGGTAGAACCGTCATTGCCTGGTCGCTGAACAGTACACAGGTCATGGCCAGGTATGAACTACGCTCGGCAACCCTGGAGGAAAGACTCGATGCGGCGCAAAAGTGTGCGGAATGGGGATATCGTCTGGCTTTTCATTTTGATCCGATAATTGATTATCCGGGATGGCAGGCAGGATATGCGGAAACCATCGATCGACTTTTCAAAAAAGTGCCGGCATCGGCCATTGCCTGGATTTCCCTGGGTGCTCTGCGATATATCCCGAGTTTAAAGGAAATCGCTATTAGGCGTTTTCCGGGGACAAAAATCTATTATCAGGAATTTATCACGGGTCTTGATGGCAAAACCAGGTATTTTCGAGCAAACCGGGTGCGCCTTTATCAACATATTTTTGCTCTCCTGCAGGAAAAAGTGAGCGACAGGACGTGCATTTATTTCTGTATGGAGAGCGAGGAAATCTGGCAGGAAGTGATGGGCTATACACCTGCTGACCGGGGCGGCCTCGCTAAAATGTTGGATTACTCCGTTCGTTGACGCCGGATTCTCTTGCGCCTCAGCAACGGCCGGCAAGAAGAAATTTTGACCTTGTTCTTTCTCTATTCTTGCGTATATTGGCAGTATGCAATTTTAAGGCATTAACGGCTCCTAAACTCTTTTACTCTCTGAGGATTCTATTATGGTCAACAAAGTTATACTTATTGGAAATCTTGGTGCTGATCCTGAGCTTCGCTATACTCCGAGCGGCATGGCCGTAGCTACTCTCAGAGTCGCCACGAGCAGGACATGGAAAGACAAAGATGGCCAAAAGCAGGATGAAACGGAATGGCACCGGGTTATTGTCTGGGATAAAAGTGCCGAATTTTGCGGGAATTACCTTTCCAAGGGTTCCAAGGTTTACATCGAGGGCAGGTTGCAAACTCGAAAGTGGAAGGATCAGACCGGTGTTGACCGTTACACAACGGAGATCGTTGCTGCAACCGTACAAAATCTAACACCGCGTGCCAGTGATGGTGGCGCGGGTGGAGGATTTGAACAGCCACCCATGCCGCAAGAACCTTTCGGGGGAATGATCGGTGGGTCCGGTACTGGAGAGGAAGTGCCGTTTTAATCAACATTTCCGAAGGCGGGATGTGCGGTGTTGTCCTGCGGAAAAGGAGTCTGTTTCCCCTTTGGAATCAGCTCCTTTTTTCGTTTTATTCAATGGCATTGTCAACTTATTAGGTGGTTGACTGTATGGCACACCGTTCGTATTGTTGGTACACGAACGTCTACAGGTACATTTTCGCTTAACGCTTAAAAGCTGGTTTGTTGCAATGGATTATTATGAACTCCTAGGAGTGAAAAAGGACTCTTCCCCGTCTGATATTAAAAAAGCCTACCGCAAACTTGCGCTTAAATATCATCCCGACAAAAATCAGGGTGAAAAAAAGGCTGAAGCGAAATTCAAAGAAATCAGTGAAGCCTACGCGGTACTCTCCGATCCTGAAAAAAAGAAGCAGTACGATCTTTACGGCTCCACCGATTTTCATAAGCGCTATTCCCAGGAGGATATCTTTCGAGGTTTCGACCTGAACGACATACTGCGTCAGTTTGGAGTTGGCGGAGCCGGTCAGTCAGCTCATTTTCGTAACAGCATGGGTGGAATGGGCGGAGGCAATGGTTTCTCCTCATTTTTCAGCCAACCCCAGTCGGGCGGATGTGGCGGTGGGTGTCACAGTGCGGCGGAGAAGGGGCAGGACATGACCTATCAGATTACCGTCAGCCTTGAAGAGGTGCTGCATGGTGCTGAACGGACGATAACTTTACGGAAGAATGGCACACCGCAGAATGTGTCGGTGAAAATTCCCAAAGGGATAGAGGCCGGAAAAAAATTACGCTTACAGGGAAAAGGCGGCAATTCGCGCAATGGCGGACTCCCCGGCGACCTCTATCTTAAAGTGGATATTGCCGGCAATACTTCATTTTCCAGGGATGGCGACGATCTGGTGACTCAGAAACTGATTACCTTCAGTGAGGCCTGCTTTGGCACTTCAATCGAGGTGGAAACCCTTGAAAGCAAAAAATTCAGTGTGAAAGTGGCTCCGGGTACCACCCATGACTCACGGCTGCGGTTGAAAGGGTACGGCTTGCCGATAGGACCCTTGGGCGAACGGGGCGACCTGTATGTCAAAATAGGGGTCAAGGTTCCCAAGGAATTAACGGAAGAGCAGGAAAAGGTGCTTCAAGGACTGCGAGACTGCGGATTATAGGATTCTTGCTGAAACGCAAAAAGTACCTGACCAGGATGCCAAAAGGATCCCCGTCAGGTATTTTTTTTAATCAGTATTTCCGATCGGCATAGGACAGCCATCCTCCGGCAGCTACTAACTCTTTATCAAAAGAATTGAGATGAAAATCGCAAATAAAAACTTCTTGATCTTTATTGTCAGATGATGCGGTTAACTGATCTTGCTCCAAATCTACCTTGACGGTGATCTTACCCGGCATGGCAAAAAGGGCCTCAATCTGCTTTTTACTGAGTTCCACGGCCAGAATGCCGCAGTTGAACATGTTCTGCCGGAAAATCCTGGCAAAACTCTCGGCAATTACCACATTTATATCATTTACCTCAAAGACCCAAACCGCATGTTCTCGGGAGGAGCCGCAGCCAAAGTTAGCACGTGTTATAACAACCCTGGTTTGCTGCATCTCTTCTGTTGGCAGGAAAAAGGGCTTGCCGTCCAGCAACAGATCCTCCAGTAGATGCGATTTCAGTGCTGCCTTGGTAATTTCCGTTAAATATTTTGCAGGTATTATTTCGTCGGTATTTATATCACTTCTGTCCAGCCGAATTGCCGGACCGCCAAATGCTTTCATTGCCCCACCTCTCTCTGTGCTATATGTCTCGCGGATCGGTAATAACCCCGGTTATAGCTGCAGCTGCAGCCGAAAATGGACTCATGAGATGTACCATCCCACCTTTGCCCATCCGTCCATTAAAATTTCGGTTGGTGGTCGAGGCGCAAACCTCTCCTGTCGCCAGAACCCCGGCGCTCATGCCGAGACACGCCCCGCAGGTTGGATTAAGCACGCAAAACCCGGCATCCATAAAAACCTTGATAATACCCTCTTGCAGAGCCATGCTGTAAATACCTGGGGTAGCCGGGGTGACGATGCCTCTTACCCCTGCTGCAAGCTTTCGGTCTTTGAGAATTTCCGCAGCATCCCGTAAATCTTCAATACGCCCGTTGGTACAGGAGCCGATATAAATTTGATCGACGGGGGTTCCGGCCATTGCAGTTATGTCTTTCACCTGGTCCGGTTTATAGGCAAAGGTGACCTGCGGGACCAGTGAACTGACGTTGAACTCCAGCTGCGC
>JBBQVT010000056.1:0-23675 GCA_038211245.1 Desulfobulbales bacterium
ATCTCTGTACCAATGCCTTCCATGCTATGGAAGACAATGGCGGAACCCTCTCTGTTGCATTAAAGATGAAAACTCTGAGTCAGGATGAGCTTATCCAGGGACCACACGTATTACCTGGCAATTACGTTCAGTTGTCCGTAAGGGACACCGGCACAGGGATCGAACCAGAGATCCAAAAAAAGATCTTTGACCCTTATTTTACAACCAAGAAGATAGGCAAAGGGACCGGTATGGGTCTGGCCATCAGCCACGGTATAGTAAAAAATTATGGTGGCTTCATTACCTGTCAGAGCAGGCTCGGAGAGGGCACTATTTTTTGCATTAACCTCCCTTCCTCAGACGAATATAGCTTGCTTGAAGCCAATTCAGTCGATTCCATTTGTGTCGGTACCGAACGTATTCTCTTGGTTGACGATGAGGAAATGCTGGCCGAAATGGGTAAGAACATGTTGGAAAGACTTGGCTATAAGGTAACGGTACAAACGAACAGCCTGGAAGCACTTGACACCTTTAAAAATCAACCAGAGGCTTTTGATCTGCTGATTACCGATCAAACCATGCCGGGCATGACCGGTGCCGACTTGGCTCAAAGAATTTTGCAAATCCATCCCGGATTGCCGATTATTCTCTGTACTGGTTACAGTAGCACTATTACAGAAGAAAAAGTGCTATCTTTGGGCATCAAAGGATTTGCCTTAAAACCTCTGACCAGGAAGAATATCGCGCAGCTCATCCGTAAAGTAGTTGGTGAGTGAAGATTGCTGTATTCAAGATTTTATTTTACACGTTGATCTTCTAATTGATCTTCCTGCTGTTACAAACCAGCTGTTTTCTATGAGCAATTAAGCTTGCCGTTAGGACATTAGCTTTCTTCGCTGAGCGCACATGAACAAACGAATCGGGGTGATACCCTTTTGCGTACGATTTTTTCCGTTTTCTGAGGTGACCGCAAAAGAGGAGAGTTCGATCCCTTTCTTTTTAGCGAGGAAATGTTGGAGATCAATGATCTGAATTGATGACCTTTCCTCGATCATTTGAGGCTGCACCAATCGAAAAATAGGCGGACAGAGTCGGGGCAGAGCTGGCTTCCCGATACTTTGTTTATGACATCAAGTGCTTTATTGTGGGACATGCCTGTTCTGTAAGGCCTGCTGCTTGTGAGCGCGTCGTACGTGTCGGCCACAGCAGTCATTCTGGCCGATAAAGGGATTGCCTTACCTCTTAATCCCAGGGGGTAGCCGTTGCCATCTATACGTTCATGGTGGGAATAGACAACCGGAAGGATATCGGAGATGCTGGGGATGGTCCGAATAATGGAGGCACCGATGGAGGGATGTTGTTGTATATGTTCAAATTCGTCATAGCTGAGGCGACCTGGTTTGAGCAGTACATTGTCCCTTATACCGATTTTTCCTATATCATGCAGTCGTCCTGCCATAAGGGAACGTTGGATGTCTCGAGCCGTTCCTCCTGAATGTTGTACAAGGCCTGCCAAGATAAAAGACACCCGTTCGGAGTGGCCACGAGTATATTGATCGCGGGCTTCCAGGGCCTTCACAAGTCCGGTTATTCCTGCCAACAAGAGTTTATGCTCTCCGTCCAATCGTTCATTTTCTTTTTGAAGAAGCATGACTTCATAAGCAAAAAGCTTATTCAAAGTCATGAGCAGCTGTTCGATATTAAAGGGCTTAATGATGAACGCCGCTGCACCGTGCTTGGTCATCTGCTGCATGTTGCTTTTGTCGTTTTCGGTACTCATCACCACAAAAGGGATTTTAGAATAGAGAGGATCGTCATGCAGCGTCTCACAGAGTTCAATGCCGCTCATTTTTGGCATATAGACATCGGAGAGGATTAAATCGGGTGGCGAATCTTTGATTATTTCAAGGGCGCTCTTTCCATTTTCCGCCGTCATCACCAGATATCCTTCTTTGGCCAATTCGTCTTGTAGAAAAAGACGAATTGACTTCGAATCGTCCACGACGAGAATCTTGATTCCCGCTTGTTTTTCCTCAGAAGAATTTTGAAAGAGTTCTTCTTCAACAGTTTCCTGTTGAGCACTGTGCTTGCTGTTATCTAAGTTGATAAAGGAGTAGGTTGATACTGTTTTGGTGTTTTGGCGGATTTTATCCATCTTGTGAGCCTTTTCGGGATGGTTAAACAATTTTTCTCATCTTTATCGATCGGTTCGACAAATGTCGAGCTGATTGTCCTTCATAAAATTCGACTTTTTCGAGTTCATATTCTATAGGATTCAATAGGCTATGGGACTGGTTGATGCGTGTAACCTATCTTTCTGTAATGCTTTCTACCCATCGGTTATGTTGTTTGCATTGCCGCAGCAGTTCTTGTAGTTGCATGTTGTTCAACAGACCTTTTTCTATAAAAAATTGGCCGATTTTTTTCTCCTGTCGCTTCTGTCGCCGCAATAGGTCACGAACTTCTTCCACGGTCAAAAAACCCATTTCGTAGGCTGTCGCACCGAAAGCCCGGGATTTGACTGAATTCTTCAAGATCATGATGACAGCATTTCGATCAAGATATCCCATCTTTATTCCCAATTCGCCTATTTTGGGTCTGCCGGATTTTTGCCAGGTAAGCGCCATAATGAGCTGACTCCATTGAATAATCCCCATCCGGTAAAGAAAACGACCAAACAGGAGCTTTTCGGCAGGCAACCTGGATGGCTGAAATTGAAATTTATTTGAGAACCTTGGAGAAGACGCTCTGCCTCGAGAGAGTATTTCTCTTGCGGCAATATGCTGACGAAGGATTTCGCAAGCGATTTGCAAAGAGGCAAATTCTTCCTTGCATCTTTTAATTGAGAGTCCCGAAACCAGAACTCTGTCCGGGTGGACCTCCATTGCTCTTTTTCTGAAAGCGCTGGTTACGCCCTTTTCCTGAATATACGCAAAAAATTCTTTTGAAAGCTCAATTTCATTGCCAAAGAGGACACGACATGCCTCAAATAATCGGTCTTCCCTTTCCAAGCGCGTTACCCCTGTCTCTTATGATCCGGCAGTATCAGTAGCAAAGACTGGCAACTGTCTGGGCAATATTTCTCAGTGATACTATCTGGTCAACACCACCTAGCTCAATAGCTACTTTGGGCATGCCAAAGACAACACAACTTTTTTCGTCCTGAGCAATGGTTGAGGCTCCTGCCTCTTTCATCTCCAACATACCTTTGGCGCCGTCATCGCCCATGCCGGTCATAATAACACCAACGGCATTTTTACCGGCATAGCGAGCTGCCGAACGGAAGAGGACATCAACTGAAGGTCGGTGGCGGCTGACCAGTGGACCGTCTTTAATCTGGACATAGTAGCGTGCTCCGCTTCGCTGAAGGAGCATATGCCTGTTTCCCGGAGCAAGGAGGACCCTGCCGGGCATGACAGTGTCACCGTCTGCCGCTTCCTTGACGGTCATCTTGCTGAGACTGTTGAGACGTTCGGCAAAGGAGGTGGTAAAATGCTCCGGCATATGCTGGACAATGACTACCCCGGGAAAATCAGCCGGTAACATTTCGACAAAGATGCGGAGTGCTTCTGTGCCTCCGGTTGATGCACCGACGGCAACTATTGTTTCGGTGGTCTGAATCATCGCCTTGGCACCGGGTTTGGCGAGGATAACGTCAGCATTCAATTTTTTATCTTTATTTATGGTTGTTACCCGGCTTTGTCTCCTCACGCTGGCCTTTGCAGCAGCTTTTACCGCATCGCAAATAACAACTTTCGATTCATCAAGAAATTGCTTGGTACCCATTCTTGGCTTTTGAATAATATCTACAGCCCCATATTCCATGGCTCTGAGAGCTGTTTCTGAATTTGTTTCAGTCAAACTTGAGCACATAACTACTGGAATTGGATGCTGGGACATGAGTTTCTGCAGAAAACTCAATCCATCCATGCGCGGCATTTCCACATCGAGAGTTATTACATCGGGCACAAATTGCCGTAACCTGGCGGCAGCGACATACGGATCCTGGGCAGTGACAACCTCGTCTATGTCTTTGTCTGCGAGGAGTATATCCGATAATGTTTGCCGGACTATTGCTGAGTCGTCAACCACCAGCACTTTAATTCCCATAAATTCTCCTTCGACCAACCCAAGCAAGATTTGCTTTTAAATGCGAAAATTCAGCCATATCCTTTTTTTGAAAAACTGTCTGCAATGAAGCACAACCGGTATCAGTTGGAGTACAACATGTAGAAAATTTTTCTCAAACGACCTCTTAGATGCCCGTTGGTAATTGATTTTGATCACTTAATCTTTTTAGATAAACTATCCCGGTATCTGTTGTAAAAATCAGTTTTCGTCCCTTTTTTCCCCCAACGTCGGAGGTCGTCGGAGTCATACCGTATTCTTTCAGGCAACGGGTTGCAGCCGAAATATTTTGCCACCCGACCGTAAGGTTACGGGTGCTTGACTCGACCGTGTTAAACATGTCTGCTCCACCAAAAAACTTGACCTCAATCTCTTTCCGGTCAATCTCCAATTTATTGAAATACCCGATCATATAACGCACAGCAGTGTCGACATACTTGAAATTTTCACTCTTGCCGCCATGTGGCAGCATCCCATGGCATATCGCCGCCACTCCCCTCCGTGCGTTGAACATTGTTACGGATACACACGATCCCAGTACTGTTGTGACCATAGTCGGTTCCTCGGTGATCACCAGCTCTCCGGGTTTGAGATAGACCTTGTTCAGCCGGGAACCGCCCTGATTCATCAAAGTTTCCGATAAATGGTCGGTGCCACCTGAACCAGAGGAGTATCATATCCGTGCAGAGATTCCGAGTGACCAAGGAATAAATAGCCGCCCTGATTCAAGAAGCGACAGAACTTCACCATCAATTTCTCCTGGGTCTGCTTATCAAAGTAGATGATGACGTTCCGGCAAAAGACGATATCGACTTTTGCCGGCAAACCAAAGTCTTCGTCCATGAAATTCAAACGGCCAAAACGAACTCGTTTGCGCAGTTCGGGTGCAATGCGTACCTGAGGATTTTTTTTATTCACACCTTTAAGGAGATATTTTTTCCGAAACTGGTGCGTTACCGGTTCTATCAGCGCCATCGGGTAGACTGCTCGACGGGCGATCTCAAGCACGCGCGTGGAGATATCAGTCGCCAAAATATCAAAATTGAAACCCGGTTGACTCGCCTGGACTTCGGCAAGAACCATGGCCAAAGTATACGGCTCTTCGCCTGTTGAACAGCCCGCACTCCAGACATTAAGGCCGTTTCTTCCGGCAAAATTGTGCACTTTCCGGAGTGTTGGCAGGGCGGTTTGGGTCAGATAGTCAAAATGACTGGGTTCGCGGAAAAAGTCAGTTTTATTAGTCGTTATGACATTGATGAGATGGACCATTTCCTCTTCCTGTCCTTCGGGACTGAAAAGAAAATTGCAGTATTCACTAAAACTGGACAGGTCGAGTGCCCGTAATCTTTTGGATAATCTGCCGGTTAGCATGGTGCTTTTTCCTGCCGGCATTTTAATTCCCAGGTTAGTATAAATGAATGAACTCAACTGCTGAAAGTCACGTTTGCTCAGGGTCACGTCCATAGCATCCTTTCTTCGACACACAAGTGAAGTATTGGACGGCTCCAAGCCGTCCAATACTTCAGGGTTATAAAAAGTCCCGCTTATCGGGGTCGATCAAAAACGTTCAAATTCATCGTCAAGTTTACTGCTGTCACCCCCGAGATCAAGGTCTAATCCGGTGGAGGCGGTCGTTGTCTTCTTGGTTTTTTTAAAGATTGTTTTTGGCGCCGGCAAACCGACCTGCTTTTTCTTAACTACCGGCGGTGGGGTATGGCGTACCTTAGAACCGGCTTTAGAATCGATCTTGAAGAAAGAAATTGTATCCTGCAACTGTTCGGCCTGGCTGGACAGCTCTTCGGAGGTGGAAGCCATTTCTTCAGAGGCAGAGGCATTCTGCTGAATGACCTGGTCGAGCTGCATGATTGCCTGGTTGACTTGCTCGGCACCGGTATCCTGCTCTTTACTGGCAGCTGAAATTTCCTGAACCAGTTCGGCTGTTCGCTGAATGTCCGGGACCATTTCCGACAGCATTCTGCCTGCCTGTTCGGCTACCTCGACGCTACTACCGGAGAGCTCACTGATTTCGGCTGCGGCATGCTGACTGCGTTCTGCCAGTTTGCGAACTTCAGCTGCAACCACAGCAAAACCTTTGCCATGTTCGCCGGCCCTGGCTGCCTCGATGGCGGCGTTCAGCGCGAGCAGGTTGGTCTGCCGGGCGATCTCTTCGATAATTGAGATCTTGCTGGCGATTTCCTTCATGGCGGCAAGGGTCTTGGCCACCGATTCGCCACCTTTTTTGGCATCTTCCGCACTTTTGCTGGCAATCTTTTCGGTCTGCATTGCGTTGTCGGCATTCTGGCGAATGTTGGCGGCCATCTGCTCCATGGAACTCGATGCCTCTTCGGCCGCTGCGGCCTGCTCAGTCGATCCTTGACTCATTTCTTCCGAGGAAGCGGAGAGCTCCTGGCTGCCTGAGGCAACATTATCGGCAGCACTCTGGACATTGCCCACCACTTCTTTTAGTTTTTCAACCATGTTGTTGAGGGCGGTGGCCAATTGGCCGATTTCGTCCTTCTGGACGATATCGAGACGCTGGCTGAGGTCGCCGTTGGCGACGGTTTCGGCAAATTTGACCCCCATAATAATCGGTTTGGTGATGGCCCGAGTGATGAAAAAGGCGATGAGCAGGCCTAAAATAGTGGCCACAATCAAACCGATAATCATGATATTACTGGAGCTTCTCAAAGCGGAGACTGCTTCCGCAGCAATGCTGCCAGTACTTTCCATGCCGGCGACAGCGACCGAGCGAGCTTCACCAACAACGATATCACCGACTTCAGTACGCTTTTTGCCAATCTCGACATTTTGCAACCACAGATCGAGAAACGTAACCATCGCCTGCTTGTAATCTGCGGCGGCACGCTCCGTATTTTCAATCTGTTTAATATTTTCTTCTAACCTGGTAATTTTCCGCAAAGAAGAAAATTTTTCCTTCATGGCATCAAAGTTAGCATAGGCATCCTGGATGATTTTCGGCTCACGCAGGGCTTGGGATTTCCAGGCAGAAATCCGGCTGGAGTTGCCTATGTCGATAATTTCGTTGACAATAGTTATCTTCGCCATACGCTCATTGAGCTTTAATGGACTCTGACCATCAACAATATCCTGTTCCATTGCCTTATTCTGACTGGCAAGAAAATTGTTACAGTTACTCATGTATTGGTCTGCTGCTGCCAATAGCTTGGATCTTTCTGCTTCCATCTTGCCATTGACCGCTATTGTCTCTGCAACCAGTTTTTCATAGTCGGCGACCTCTTTTTCGACCTTCTCGACTGCCGGTCTGAGGGCTTTTAAATTTGGAGAGTTATCACCAAGTGTTTTCGCTTTGTCCAGTCGTTCAAGCAAAGCCTTAATGTTTTCTTTGGCGTTATCCAATAAACTCTGTTCCCCGGTAAAGCCGTAACCGCGCATGGCGTACATGGTGCGAAACGAAATTCTCTCAATCTGATTGGCGATGCCCACTTCCGGAACGTATTCTTTTTCGAGCATTGTCGATTTAGTTTGAACATTACTCATATTGACAATGGCCAAGGTTCCTAGAGTTATAGCTATAGCTAACAAGGCAGCAAACCCTAAGCCAATCTTAATTCCAAGTTTCATTGTTAAATCCCTTTGTTAAAGTATTGATGAATAATCAACGAACGATATTAATGTATGATTTCTCAAATTATGGCCGCTGGTTGGGAATCAGATCCCTGTACCATGGCAAGTTCTTCGTAGGAGAAGACCTTGTCGATATCCAACAAGATGATGAAAACCTCTTCCCGTTTGCCCATCCCTTTAATGAATTCGGTATTGAGTTTGGTGCCGATTTTGGGAGCCGGTTCAATCTGGTCCGGTTCCAGTTCCACTACTTCCTGCACTGAGTCGGCGAGAGCGCCAAGGATCGTCACCTCGCCGTCCATCTCGATTTCAGCGATGATGATACAGGTGTTGACTGTTTTTTCAGTCTGCTTCATCCCGAACTTAAGATTCAGATCGATTACCGGCACCACACTGCCTCGCAGGTTAATGACGCCGCGCATATACGCCGGTGTCTGGGGTACCCGGGTCACCGTGGTGAAATCAAGAACCTCTCTAACCTTGCCGATTGCCAGGCCGAAAATTTCTTCGTCCAGCTTGAAGGTCAGATATTGGTTCATTTCTATACTGCCTGTTTCGCTCATAGCCGTTTCTCCAATGTCTGTATTGATATAATCTCGTAAAATCTTTCATTCCCGCCAAGAGAGCTTTCCGGCACTCTCCCAAATGCTCTTAAGCTGTTGCTCCGTGCCCTCGCTGGTTGCCACAAATTTCCTCAACCAGACATGGAACATCCAGGATGAGTGCTAAGGTACCGTTGCCAAGAATTGTGGCTCCGGATATTTCTTTGACATTTCGATACATATGGCCAAGATTCTTGATAACCGTCTGATGCTGGCCGATGACTTCATCAACAACAAAGCCGATTCGATGGCCATCAACATGGGTTACCACTATCTGTTCAATGTCCGCTCTTTTGCCGGCAATTTTGAAATGACGTCGCAGATGAACGTAAGGGACGAGTTCCCCGCGAATATGGGCAAGATTGCGGCCTCGGGATGCGCCGGTTTCTCCCTCTTCGAGTTCCACGCATTCTTCTACCGTGGACAGCGGCAATACATAACACTCGTCACCAACCCTGGTGAGCAACCCTTCTATGATTGCCAGCGTCAGGGGGATTTTCAAAGTCACTGTTGTGCCTTTGCCTTCAATGCTTTTCACATCGACCGTGCCCCGCAGCGCATCGATGTTGGTGCGTACGACATCCATGCCGACGCCACGGCCCGAAACACTGCTGACGACGACGGCCGTGGAAAAACCCGGGGTGAAGATAAAACTGTACAGCTCGTCATCGGAGATATCCGCACCCTCCTCCATGAGACCCCTTTCCACCGCTTTTTTTCTTATTTTGTCTTTATTGATACCTGCACCATCGTCTTTGACACGGATAAGGACATGGGCTCCAGAGTGTTCAGCTTCCAGATGGATCGAGCCCTCTCTGTTTTTTCCACAGGCTTCTCTTGTTTCGGGGGGTTCGACCCCGTGATCCAGGGCATTACGGATGAGATGCACCATAGGGTCGTTGAGTTTTTCGATGACTGTCTTGTCGAGTTCGGTTTCGGCACCGACGGTGGTTAAAACTATCTCGCGGCCAAGCTCACTGGAAAGATCACGGACAAGTCGTCTGAATTTGCTGAAGGTCGAGCCGATGGGCACCATGCGAATATTCATGGTATTGTCGCGCAGCTCTCCGCTGAGTCGCTCTACTTCTTCAGCTAAAAACTTGAGCGGTCCATCTTCCCCATCATTGGCCATCTGGGTGAGCCGGGCCTGGACGGTGACCAGTTCGCCAACGAGGTTGACCAGCTCGTCCAGTTTTGAAGACGGTACCCGGATACTCGATTCAGCGACCGGCTTTTGCTTACTCTGCACCTTCGCTTTGGCAGTCTTAAGATGTGTCTGTTCGCGCAGGGCGGCATCAACTTTTGCAGCCGAGAGCAAACCTTTTTCAACAAGAATTTCCCCGAGGCGTTTCTGGCTGCCTACCGCTTCTTCCAGCTGTTGCCGGTCAAGATCGCCGCGTTTGACGAGAATCTCGCCGATTCGCATCAGTTTTCCCTCGGTCTCTTCGTCATCGTCGATATCGTGATGCTCTACTACTTCGATCTTCAGATTAGAATCATCGCCGATAAATATGAAAACATCCTCAATGGCATCTTTGCCTTTATCCGTGGTGAGTAAAATATCCCAGCCAAAATAGAGCAATTCGGGGTCAAGTTCTGATAAACGAGGAATATCTTCGGTCATGCTGACTATGTCGCAATCCCCAAGTTCCCTCAGGTCTTCGAGCAGGAAGACCGGGTTGGTTCCAGTAGCAAAGACGTCTTCCGGCGGTTTAAAACGAATGCGCCAGGTCGTGAGCAACGGCTCTTTGTTGTTCGTCGACGGTTGTTCCGTTTTTTCTGTTGCAGGGATATTCTGAATCTCGGGGGCAGTAGGTGAGAGTTGTTGCAAGGCGACAACAACTTTCTTTGCATCCGCATCGGATACACCTTCTTCGCCCTGGTCGGCATCAAGCATTCTCCGGATGATATCACGGGAGGCAAGAGTCAAATCGATGAGTTCACGACTTATCTGCATGTTACCGGATCGGACCTCGTCGAAAACAGTCTCAACTTCATGGGTAAACGCTGAAACACGATCAAAACCAAACATGGCTCCGGAGCCCTTTATGGTATGCAGGGCACGAAAGACGCTGCCGACCAGTTCAATATTGTCCGGAGACTCTTCCAATTCCAGCAATGACTCTTCGAGTTGCTCGAGGATTTCCGTCGCTTCTATAAGAAATACAGCTTTGCCTGCATCAAGACCTTGAACATCACTCATGATTCACCGGCTCCTGGATTTTCATTGATTGTCTCGTCATTTCTCTGCTGTGCGTCAGCACCAACGTGAAGTACCTTTGAAATTGATTAGCGCAGTACTTTTTTGACCACATCAAGCAGTTGCTCCGGTTTGAACGGTTTGACAATCCAGCCCGTTGCACCCGCAGCCTTACCAGCCTGTTTTTTTTCTGCCTGCGACTCAGTAGTCAGCATGATAACCGGGATAAATTTAGACTTTGGATTTGCCCGTATCTTTTTAATAAAACCGAGCCCATCGAGTTTCGGCATATTCAGATCGGTGATGACCATGTTCACTTCCGCACTGTTTAATTTAGCCAGGCCATCCTCGCCATCGACTGCTTCCAAAACGTTATACCCTGCACCCTTCAGGGTAAAGGTGACCATCTGACGGACACTTGCACTGTCATCCACGGTCAAAATTGTCTTTGCCATTGCTGTCTTCCTCTTTTTTGCTCTTGTAGATTTATTTTTAACGGAAAAATCAATGCTTACTGTTGCAGCTTGCACCACAAACAACTCGCCTGGGCCCCGGAAAAGCAACCATGCTGTTTAGAGTATCCTGCTCTTTCCAAAAAGCCCTCAATGGTGGCTGGCGCATCACCTTGTACAAAAATTTCCTTCCTGGATAAGATACATTCCCGATGAGCGGCGCAAAGCAGTTGGATAAAGGAGACGTCGACAGATTCGATTGCTTGCAGATCAAGGTGGAGTCGATCGACTGCCTCGATTGCCTCAAGAAGAGCCTTCTTTGTTTCCAAGGCCTCCACCAAGGTCACGTTTCCCATTAAAGAGAGTACGCCTTCTTTACCGGCTTCGGTGTTATTTACTGTCAGTGAATGAATCATGGTCTTTCTCCCTCTGCTTAATTTGCGTATTCTACCAATGGTTCTTATTTATTGATTTTGAGTTGGGGTAAAAAACTGCCCCTAAAACAGCTCGACATTGTCACCAAAATCTTCATTTATGGTGTTTGTACCGGTACTCTTTCGACCCTTGTCCGTATCGTCGTCAAACAATTCAAAACCGTCATCTTCAAAGAGATCAATCTCGTTGGTGTCGGTATTGTGGAGTGACCCTCCGGCGACCTGGGCATGGATGGAACGCTCACGTTCCATGACGTATTGTTGCGCCAGTTTTTCGAGCATTTTCCTGACCTCGGGGCTGCCTTCCTTGAATTGTGGATAGGCTTCCTCGATCTGGTCAATAGTTCGACAGATAGTCTGCCAGTTTTGGTCAATTCTATCCCCCAGGATCTGCGGAAATTTTATCCCGGGAATCAGTTGGGTGATTCGGGAGGAAAGATCCCGGCTGGAGCTGTCCATTTTGTGACCAATCGTACTGACTTCTTGTAATGAGGATAAAATTGTCCCGGTAAATTCTTTCGCCTGGTCAATCATCTCGTCAACGACAATACTGCTTTGGTCAAGGTTTGCTGCAAACTCCAGCTGCTTTTCTGTTCCTGCCATGATACTTTGCAGCATTTCGATGCAATCATTTGCTCCGTCTCGGGTGTCCTGAGAGAGGGTACTCAACTCCTTGGCGAGTACCGTCAGGGTATTCCCGGCGGCATCTGTTTTAAGAGCTTCAACCATGGCATTGATAGCCAGGATCTTTACGTCAAAAGCAATTGCTTCAATTTTATGGACGAAACTGCCGATCTCTAAAACATTGTCGTATACTTCCCGACTGACCTCTGCCGCCTGGGTGACGACTTTGAGAGATTTATTCAAGGAAATTACGATATTGTCGATTTCTCTTTCGAGACTGGCCACCACCGATTTATTGTCATTCCGGCCTTTCATTTCCAGCAAAGTCCTGGCATCTTCTGCTTGAATCCGGGCCTGTTCCATAGTTTTTTTCAGACCCGTCTCAATTTGCTGTCGTGCATTTCTTACCTGTTCGTAAATTGAATTGAGATGGGCAACCTGAATGGACAAAATGGAGTATATTTCCAGGACAGCCTGTTCGTTTGTTTCGGCTGCATCCAACTCAACAATCGCCTGGGCCTTGTCAATGGTCTGAGTGAGCGCAGAAGACACATTTTCAAGCTGCTGTCTGGTAATGTCATGGAATTGCATGGCCATGACAACATCGCTTATGCCCTGGACCATTGCTGTTGAACGTTCCTTAATACCGGCGGCAAGCTGATCCGCTTTCTGACCGATATCTTCCAGCGATTGCAGTATGTTGTAAATTGCTCTTTCGCCACTGTCGTCGTAGGAATTGTCACTGCTGTCCAAAAACTGCTGTGAAATTGAAATATCATGTTCTACACGGTCTGCTTTATCGGAACAATATCGGCAATTATCGTGGACAAGCTTGGCGATATCGGCAACTTCTCCGGCCAGGAGAACGAAACCTTGCATGCCGTCGGCCGTCCTGGAGCTCTCAACCTTAATTCCTAGTCCCAGAAAGCGAAATGTCTTGCCGATACTCTGTAATCTGCGGAGCGGTTCGCGCAGTTTTTTCATCTGGGAGAGAAGATCAACCAGGAGGTAACCGCCTTCACTCAGAGAGGTGAGTGTTGTCTTGACATGACTGGTGACCGACTCAAAAATTTTTGAGTTATCTTCAACAAAAGATTCTGCTGCAGTACCGTTTTCGTCACCACTTAATTGAGCCAGGGTACTCAATTTGATAGCATCATCGGTCATGCCATAGCAGATAGTGGCCAGGGTATTGAGCACCTGGCCAATTTTCAAAAACTCTTGCTCGGTGTCAGGGCCGAGTTTGTTGAGATCTTTGGCGCAGGATGCTATCTTGTCGAGATTTGATCTTTTTAGTGGGCCGGAATCAGTCATGTCTCTCTTTTGTCACATTACATCTTTTATGTTTTTACATACACTTAAACGAGTTCACACTGGTCCACTGGTACTATCCAGCAATCATCAAAAATTATCTGGATAAGGTCATCATAAAAAATAGCGGAGAGTAAAAAGTCCTTTTTGCCGTCTTTTGTTTCCACAGAAACAGGCTCATTGTGCAAGGAGATCCTCCATTCCATTGTCTTCAAAAGGAGATTTCTGATCGTGCACGTCTCGCAATGGATTGTTTTGCCACATCCTTCCGGCAATTTTGCATACGGGCAATCGAGTGCATCGCCATTGCGCATACCTAATAGAATATTGAGCGGTTTTCCCAGCATAGCCTGGGCTTGCTGATTGGCAGCTAGAATTGTATGGTGGAAATTTACAATCATGACAGAGACATCGAATGTTTCCAGATATTCGTCATAAGAAAACCCGGAGGTCAGTATCGATGTAGGGACATAACAATCAAGACAGATGCCATGCGTTAATTTTGTATTATCGAATGGCTGTTTTTCTTGTATGTATCTTCCGCAATACGAACAAACCAGATGCATGTCCGTCCCTCTTTTTTCAGCCAATATTGGCTGCTAGTCTTTATAAAAAAAATTATTAGTTCCTCTGTTTGTCACTTCTTATGCACAAAACATACCAATGGTGTATTAAAAGTTGATGATTAAATTATAATGGCGTACAATCAGCTATTTAATGCGGAATGATGCAAGAATCACTGTTCTCAAAAAGAGGGGCAAGAAGCAGGTTAGTAATATTGGAGGTAAAAAAACCACCCAAAAGCCCTCTATAGGAAGGGCGATTGTTCATCTGATTTTTCATGCAAAGAGGGAATCATGACATAAATACTATTTCTGCTTTTGTGATCAGTTGCTTGTCAGATAATTAGGGAAATAATTCAAGGAGGTGTTAATGGTGGTATTTTTGCCTACTGTAGCTTTGGCACGAGGTTTCCGGTGTTTTCTCTTCTTTGTAGGCCGTTTTTTTGAGGAGGAAAAAGAGACCACTCTAGAAAGAAGAAGGGACATCGCGCTGTTAATAGTAAACAAATGGTCGAGGAACATAACGGAGAAGGTCGAAAAGTAATGTCTTTTGGTGGTTTTTTATTATACCTGTAAAGCAAGGATTGCCGGTTATAAAATTTCTCTTGTTCAAGCCAATTTATTTGTTGGAAGTATACTCTTTCATTGTTGTAAACTCTTGAATGTTGGATGAGTGGTAAAGATGCCTCCTTTCGGATGAGGCGAGTAAGACAGACTTTGACAAATACGAAATACCTCAGGTCGCTGTGCCGCATCCTGAAAAAAATTGAGGTACATCCTCAATAAATATTTTTTAAAATAAGAGCAGCGTAAGAGCCATGTCGAGCGACAAAAAACTGATAGAGACAGAACAATTGCATGATTTCCTGTTGCAATGTAAGTATTTGAGTGCAGTCAAAAAGATCACTAAAGGTATTACCCATGAATACAATAATGTTTTCACAGGTCTTGCCGGGCAGATGCGAATACGAAAAAATGAAGCTGGAGGAGGTTTCTCAGAAAAACGGGCTCTACTGGTAGAAGATTTGTTGAGGCGTGGTATTGAAAAAACAGAGCTCCTCTTTGATTTTTCTCGGGATTTTGAAAGTTACAAAAAACCACATTCGCCGGAACGGCTCGCAGTAAGGGCTATCGATTTATTAAACTCCATCTCCAGACTGCATAGTTTTTATCTCCATGCAGAAACTGATCTGCCCAAAATACATGCGAAGCATCGGGAAATTATTCTTATGCTTTTTTATCTTGGTGAAAACGCTATCGAAGCAGTAGAGAAAGGTGGTGACATCAGAGTTGAGGTTTCCCGTATACACAAGGAGAATAATTCACCTTTTGTTCGATTTCAGATGATTGATAATGGAAGTGGTTTTTTGGGTACAGGCCAAGAAAGCCTGTATCATCCAATCTTTCCAGCTCATGGTGCGGGCAATGTCAGAGGTATTGGTTTGTATGCAGTTCAGACAATAGTCTGCGACCACGGGGGAATATTCAAGATTGAAAGAGCACCGGAGGGAGGAACAATTGCTACTGTCGATATTCCCGTCTCAACGAATGAGGGTAAAAATGCCCCCCATCAACTGTTGTTGCATCAATCTTCACAGACAAAACCTCTTCTTCAAAAGCATGTATTCCTGGTGGTTGATGATGAGGAGGCTATGCGGGATATGCTTTTAAGTCGTCTGCAGCGTCGTGATCATGTCGTTTTTTGTGTAGAGTCGTGCAAGGAGGCCGTTTCTGAATTTAGTCTGCTCGCAGACACCGTAACTGTTGTCCTGATTGACGTGGGATTAGGAGATGCGAGTGGCTATGAATGTGCTCGTCAATTGCAAAAGATTAATGAAGATGTTTGTATTGTTTTGATGTCCGGGATGGATTCGGAGTTTAACGAAATTGTGGATTTCAAGACATCGTTTATTAAAAAACCGTTTTCGATACAACAACTTGAACAGATGGTATGTGATGCAAAATTATAATGCGGGGGCAATTAATGATGTTAACGTTCTCGTTGTCGACGATGAACCCGCAATTGTTGATTTCGTCGACGAAATATTGACTGAAAACGGCTACCATGTCGATTCATATTCAGACCCAGTGCTGGCCCTGGGCGCTTTGAAAACCAAAAGTTTTGACTTAGCTCTTGTAGACATCAATATGCCGGAAATTTCCGGGGTAGAATTGTCTAGAAAAATTATTGAAGCGTCTCCTTATACGGAAATTACCATTATTACGGGGGTACCTGATGAGAAGAATCTTGATCCCTTTCTGAAGATGGGACTGACTCATTTTCTTTTTAAGCCGTTTAATGGGTTCCAGCTCGTCTATACAATATATGCGGCATTACACTTTAAACGACTGCGTAATGCCTATGTCTCTTCTACTAATGCAAAAATTAAGGGGAGCGGCCTTGTCGGGGTTTCCATGTCGACCCGTGATGTCAGACAGGAGATCGTGACTATCGCGGATACGAGTATTCCTATACTGATTCTTGGTAATACTGGTACGGGAAAAGAGGTTATCGCCAGAGATATCCATAATAACAGTTCACGGTTTAACAAACCTTTCATGCCGATTAACTGTGCGGTTCTCGGCAGCTTGGCCGGAACTGAGCTCTTTGGGCATGTCAGCGGTGCTTTTACCGGCGCGTCAAAAAGTACCAAAGGGTATATTGGCTCGGCAGATGGTGGGACATTGTTTTTTGACGAGGTTGGGGAGTTGCCGGTTGAAGTCCAGGCACAACTCCTTCGCTTTTTGGATAATGGTGAATACAACAGGGTGGGTGAAGCTGTCACAAAAAGAGCTGATGTTCGCGTTCTTGCCGCCACAAATAGAAACCTGGATGAGATGTGTCGCGCCGGCAGTTTTAGAGAAGATCTGTTCTATCGTCTGTCCGGTTCAGTGATAAAAACCACACCGCTTGATGATCGTAAAGCTGATATCCTGCCACTGATATGGCATTTTCTTGAGCTTTTTGGCACAGCACAGAACAAAACCTATGATATTTCGTCCGAAGCGGCATCATTGCTTATTGAAACGAAGTGGCCGGGTAATGTTCGGCAGCTTAAACAATCGCTCTACAAAATCTCACAAATAGCGCCTAGTCGTAAAATCTCCGCTCTCGATGTACGGCGTGTTTTTGGGGGAGGCCAGCATGTTGAAGTTGAAATGCTGACCTACAAACAAGCTAAAGAAAGGACTCTGAATGAATTTGACAGAGAATATCTTTTAAAAACTATTGGTCTTGCTCAAGGAAGCCTGAAAGAATCCTTAAAACTCTCCGGAATGCACAAAAAGAATTTTTATGTGAAAATCAAGCAGCTCGGAATTGCAATGAAAGATTTTACTACCGGTAGTAAATGAATTGGGGGCAAAAATGCCTCCCTTCTTGATCTGTTTTTGTCCCTTTCTCTGACGGTCTCACTCTTCCTGTTTTTGTTTTCTTGACTAATTATCTGATTTCAATAGGTTGAAAGCCTGTTTGCCGGCCGTGTAATGGGTGGCACGTTTATTGTATTAGGTCGAATAGAATATTAGTGGGAGTTACCTCTTTTCATTTATTAAATAGGCCGAGTATGATTGATGTTCTGCACATATACGACAACGAACCTGTCATGTTCACATGGGAAGGGATAGTGTCTGACGACCGTATGGCGTATTGTCCGTGTGACATACTCGATCTTTACCCTGAGGTCTTGGCATCCAAGCAGTTCAGCCTGATCATTTTTGATGTTGCCGGAAAAGATGCATCATGTGTGGCAAATTTCAAAAAACTTAAAAACTGGATTGAAATTTCTGGCGCCACGCGACCGCCAATAATTGTAATAGTTCAAAATGGTTCGGAACTTACTGAGCAATCCGCACGAATGGAGGGAGCCGACTTTTTTTTCATTAAACCGATCAATATGCAAGAACTTGTTTCGGTTTTTCAACAGATCGCTTTGCGCACTCAAAGTTTGTGATTCCGGACAAACATGAAATGAGCCGAGGTTTCGTGTAATTTGTCAGGTAATAGTATGGAGGTAAGTTTGCCTCTGGAGCCGTTTCCCAATTGAAGTGGTGTCAACCTATTGTGATAAAATAAAAATCGATGATGTGCTTGTTTTGTAAATTTTTTACTGGTTGAGTTTGCCGGTTGATTCACGACCACAAGGGTGGTCGATTTACCACCTGGTACAATTTTTTTCTCGGCAATTGTTTTTTATAAGCTTTTAGCTTTTGGAGACAAACCTATATGCTATCTTGATACTTAAGAATCTTTAGGCTATTGGCTCTCGTTACCTTTTTTTGTTTTATCAGCACGTAAGTCCTGGCGGATAAAATTCAACCACAAGGAAATCCTCAAATGTGTATTCCATTGATTCCGGCCACCCATTCCAGATGATCGTGGCCAGGTAATCGGAGCGAAGCGACGCTGTTATTTATCCCTTACTTCGTCTTTGCTGTTCGCGTCAAGTTTGCATTCGTTTTTCGCAGAGATTCTCCATTTAGTTTTATTTTACGTGCACTGTGTACCAGTCGGTAAACAGGCAATGCTTTCGGTGACAGTTGGCACCACCCAGGAAGCCTATGCTTTTAATGGAAGAAGTGGTGACATCGATCTACTATTGTGGCCGATAAATTTCAATCTGGCTTATGTTGGATATACGGTTCTGGAGCCCTTCGTCGCTTATGGTGTCGAAGCTGGAATACAATATTCTGATAAAATAATAATCGAAAAGCGTCTACAACGTGAGATACACCTGAACACCTTACCGCCCGTTTGTGTATAAAGGAAAGTACGAAAACTATTCAGTTCAACAAAATGAGAGACTTGAGTGAAAAAGGAACGATTAAGATTAAGAATCCTGCACAAGCCTATAGCCCTTTCATTCGCCATAAAAAGGAAATTGATTTAGGGTGACATTGCATCACTCGAAATCCAATTGGCGCCTTTTGTCAATCCTGTTTACCTTGCCACTTCAAACTTCAAGGACTTCTCAAAATAGGATCTATTGAGTATAGACTGTTAAGGGCATCAATAAGGTGCCTCAAAAACCTAGCAACAAAGAAAGGTCTTCTTGATCTTTCGAAAAGCAAGATTTTCCTGACAGGAAAAAATAATCTCAAACCCGAGATGGTTCCAGATTATGTTCGCTGGTCACTTTAAAAATATCGTTAGGGTCTATGCAATTTTCGGCGACAGTATAGTTCTGTGCCGGATAGAGATTTCCACTGCCAATGAGAATAAACAAACAAGTCCAACGACTTGACCTTCTTCCTGTATATAATCAATAAGGTGTCTCAAAAACCTAACAACATAAAAGGACCTTCTTGGCCTCTTGAAAGGAAAGATTTTTCCTAACATGATAAAATAATCGAGAATCAAAGATTCTTCCAGACCATCTGGGAGCAGCTTCGTCACCCTGGGAGAGGGTACCCTGTTGTAGAGTGTACAGTATAATCAGAATCCTTAGACATGGACTATTCAGGTTTTGTGATGCTTTTTTCTACCACCTGAAAAGCCTTATTATAAATCTCAAGGTCTTTACTTCCTCGACTCCCGGCAACATTCAAGATTTCAATCTCATTCTCATGAATAAATGTCTTCAGCAGTTCAATACCTTTGACCACAGCAACTTTACCCATATCCAGGTGCATTACAGGCTTACCATGCTGTAGTGCCTTCTTCCGAGTCAAAAGGCTACCGCCAGTCAATTTTCCATGAGTGAAGATCACAGTACCGTCAGAATCAAAAACGTTCTTCTCAGTACGCTTGGGATAAGACTTGCTGTTCATTTCCTGGAGGTTATACTTTTCGGGAAGCACACCATTTTCAGTTAGTCTGCCTTTCGGGATAGCTCCACCGTGAGGGATCCCATGCTTAATCGCTGCATCTAAACCAGCAACATCGGCTCCGGTCTGTCCGCCAGATATGATTTTCTTGAGCATGAATTCGCTCTAGGAAGTTCCAGAAGGAAGTTCTTTCCGGATTTCCTCGATCTTCGCCATGAGTTCCTCCTGGGTAATGATGCCCTTGGCGACAAGAATATCGATCAGTGCCTGGTTGATCATGATTTCCATGTTCAAGGCTTCGCGGAGTGGAAGAATATCTTTTGGATTTGCTTTATTGGCCATGGTTTTTATGTATCAACTATCGATTAATTATCGGGTTAAATTTTGTGAGAGATAGCTGTTAAAATTTTCCGGTGCTGGAATATTTATTTAAGACGCTCAACACCATATCCGGCAAATCGAGACTTTGCTTGGAACTTTTTTGAAGTTGATCCTGTACTTTTTCGATAGTGATCTTTTCACCCAAGAAAATGTGCCGCAACATCAATGAAATCAATCGTGTCAGGGCGGTTAGGTTGGCTATGTGGGGTTGTAGTCTGTAGTCGTTTTCACCTGCCGTGGACATAAAAAGTTCTACAGGTCGCTTTTCATGTTCAGAAACAATTAGATACCACGTGTTTTGTTTTCTATCCTGGGTTCGGTGTCGTTTAGCTGCCAGCTCTTCTGGTATTTCAACCCGCCAGGGAATTTTGATACGCCTCACCTGCGGAAGTATTGCCCTGTCTTGCAATAACGGCCAAACCTGTTCTACAACATCGGGCGAGTTTATGACCGCATAGACAGCCAGCCTGCATGCGCAGCAGACGTAAAATCTCTTTTTCACCCTTTTTACATCATCCGAAGACTCGCAGAATCGACATTTTTTACTCATCTATACATACTCTCATTAAGGAGTACCCCGCATTCGTGCAGCCAGGTATCTATTTGACACACCAATTGTCAGGTCGGTATCCTGCCTTTTTCGCCTCATCAGCCGAAATAAAACCCACAGTGCAATTCTTACAGTTAAAATGTTGGCAGCCAGAAGCATGAAAGACATGGCTACTGGTATTGCCGTAAATATGACACTCTATTTCTTTCCAGCGGCTGTATTGACTTGTTCCCGTAATGCCTTTCCAACTTTAAAAAACGGTAATTTCTTTGGCTTGACCTGAGTCTTTTCCCCTGTCTTTGGATTTCGGCCTTCGTATCCGTCGTAATGTTTTACGGTGAATGACCCGAATCCTCTGATCTCGATAGATTCACCACGGGACAATGCTTGTGTCATTGAATCAAGAATTGTGTTTATCAGCGACTCTGATTCTTTCGAGGATATCTTTACTTCTTGTGCAAGCTTGTCGATCAATTCAGATTTAGTCATGGAAAATTTTCATTAGGTTCAGAATTCATTTGATTGTGGTCTGGGCATTTATCGTTGCAGACCACTACATCTATCTGTGGCTAAAAACAATGTGTTTCCAATAAGGCACAAATCCATATTTCAATATTTCGCTAAAGTCCGAAATATCCTGCTTTTTCGTTGCAAGATAATCAAAATTCCAAGCCATAATACAGTTTTTAAGCAGGCTTGCACAGGCATCGTTAAATTCCTTGTCGTTGAAAGAAATGAACTCAGACGCCCTTTGCGGCTTTTGGATGAATTTTGACAGCCCCACGTGAAACTCCGCTTTATCCAAGTGACGCTCAATGGTTTGCCTTAATTCGACCTTGTCGATGTATTTTAAGATGAAAACTGTTTGGATCAATTTGCCAGTCTCTCGCAGGCCCATGAACATTGGATCTTCAAATCGATTAATAAATTTTGGAATCAATACAGCCGCAGAAGTGTAACCTGTTTTGATGGTGGCCACAAACCTTAGTATTTCGTCCCAATTGGCGTTGATCAGATCGTAATTGATAACGTCGTCAACTTTAAGGTTCTCTCCTTTATCTTCCTCATTGCCATAAAAATTATATTCGCTGAAGTCCGTAATTCTGGTAACATATGAATATCCTAAAAGATCTGCAATTCCAAACAGCAATTCACGACATGCCCGTTTGTCTTTAATTAGAATATCGTCTTTTCCTTTTGGGGCAGAGGCATTGCCCAATAGCCTGTCGATGGCATAGGCAAACTCGATTTCAGAACAGCACAATGCTTTGGGGTGCCTGAAAAGATCGTCCTTATCCTCAAATGAGTACTGACAGACGCCGGTTTCAGGAATTGACGCTATTTCCAGTTCATCAATAAAGCTGGTTACCCTGGCGTTTGCCCTGCGCACATTATTCGAAGTGAGAAATATTCTGGCGGTATCTTCAAGCTGATCTTTGTCAATGTCGCCCACCTGTTTCACAATCTTGTCAAAACCATTTCTCGTTGTACGTTCAATCAGGGCGGCGTAAAAATAGATTGCGCCAGGCCTCTTTTTGTTGCGATGGAAATCAAAAGGTTCAAACACATCAATAAACTTCGTGGCTTGGTTGATTTGATTAAAGACATCCCATAGCGATATGCTTTTTTTCGCAGGAAACAGCTTGGTGAACCGATCAATATGATCTGTTTTTGGCAACGGCGTTTCGAGTTCAAAGCCTCGTTTGTGATCGGTTGATATCAACGCTGTCTGATTATTACCGCTGTTATGGTAGTTCATTCTAATTCCCTAACGCGTTTAGATGAATCGTTGCGGTTCCCTTTATAAGGTGTCTGGAAAACCGTCAATATGATTCCTAAGCAGGTCACTGCCCCCTTTAGGCTATTTTGCCATCCTCCGATATGGTCAAAAAATAGCCATATCAGTATTTGATTCCATTGTCTTCAAGGTAGGAAATAATCAATTCTGTTATAAAAACACTCTTGTTGGCCTGATAGCGACTGACCGATTCCAACGCATCTACAATGTTTTTGGGTAAATAATATCCACACTGTCGTTTTGGTACTTCCGATCCAGGCCGTCCGACTTTGCCCTTTCGGTTGGTTTTTTCAATTGCTGCTTTCCCACTCGCAATTACTGCATCAAGATCAGTTAAGGTTTTATCGCTTCTTTTGGATTTCATTTTATTATTATAAATTATTATTTATTAATATTTATTAATGCTAAATAGAGCGCTTTCATTTCCTCCGCAGCTTTACCGGCAGGTTCATATTCAGATACTCCCTGGCCATTGCTAATTGAAGTTTTATAAGCAACACGGTGATGCAATCGTTGCGGCAATAAGGGTAAAATATCTTCGTGTTCAACTAAAGAATCTTGTGCTTCACCGGAGACAACGGTTTTGGGTTGAATTTGATTCAACACTATCCGACCTGCCATATTGTTGAATGGTTGGATTTCACGAAAGGCTTTGATAGCATCTACTGCCGCCCACACATCAAATTGTGAGGGTAAAACAGGCAGCAAAAACAGTTCACATGCCGCTACCGCTGACCTAAAAATATCATTATCCCGGCCACCAGCATCAATAATGATTAAATCAAATGCCGTTGTGAATTTTTGTATGTCTTTGTGTATTTTATCACTAACGAGCGCCATCACATTTATATCATCAGACGTTCGCTCTTTCCGAAAATCAATAGCTGATCCCTGCGGATCTGTATCGACGACAAGAACTGTTTGGCCACGTTTTGCAGCCTCAACCGCCAAATTTACGGCAATAGTCGTTTTCCCCACTCCGCCCTTTGTGTTTCCCACTGTTATTATCATAACCGCCCCATGCTAATTTTTTTTAATTTATATTAATATAAAATATTATATATTAATATATAATAATAAAGAAATCATCGCAACAGGAAAATATTGTCACCTGATCCAACATCGCTTCAAGTGTAGTCTAACTGGGATTCAACCAGTGGAGAACAGAATATAGCCTTATGAATAGACCAGATGAGATCATTTGATTCACAAAGGCCAGTAGGGAAGGAAAATCCTCAATCGAAAAGTGCATCCATCCAGGGCGGATTGATACCACCCCCC
>JBBQVT010000057.1:0-23612 GCA_038211245.1 Desulfobulbales bacterium
GTCCGAACAGATAACGGATGTGGACCCCAGGGTTTCCACTGCGGGAAGATGACGGACAACGACATGCCGTTCGGCCATGCGCCGCACGCCGATGGCCAGACAGATGGTGATGACCGCCGGCAGTCCTTCGGGGATGGCCGCAACAGCCAGGGAAACCGCGACCATCAGGGCCTCGCCCAGCGGAGCGTCTTTGACCCAGATACCGAAGCTGATCAGTATCGCCACCACAATCACAACCGCAACGGTGATCCCGCTGCTGACCTTGGCAAGCTGTCGGGTAAGCGGCGTTTCCAGTTGCGTGGTCTGATTGAGCAGCGCATTGATCCGGCCCAGTTCAGTGCTGTTCCCCGTGGCTACCACCACCCCGGTGGCAGTGCCCTGTACCACCAGCGTCCCGCTGTACGCCATACCGAGCCGGTCTCCCAAAGCTGCATCGACTTCCACCGCATCGGTTTTTTTTGCCACCGGCAGGGATTCGCCGGTCAGTGCCGCCTCCTCGACAAGAAGGTTTTTGACCCGGATCAGGCGCAGGTCAGCCGGGACCTTGTCGCCGCTCTGCAGCGTTACCAGGTCGCCCGGAACCAATCCTTCGGCAGGCAGTGAGAGGGAATGCCCGTCCCGCAGGACGGTCGCGGCGTCGGGAATCATGGCTGCCAGTGCTTCGATCGCCTTTCCGGCCCGGTATTCCTGGATAAAGCCGATGATGGCGTTAACGCCGACCGCACCGAAAACCACGGCGGCATCGGTCGATTTACCGAGGGCGACAGCCAGGGCACCGGCAGCGAGTAGCAACCAGCCGATGGGATTGTTGATCTGACGCCAGAAGATCAGCCAGGGGTGGTCGCTCCCGGCGCGCAGCAGGGTATTGGGGCCAAAACGTTGCAGTCGCTGCGTTGCTTCAGTTTCAGTCAACCCGTCAGGACCTGTTCCCTGCCGGGCTATAATATCCTGCTCAGGCAATGCATGCCACGAAAGCCCTTCCGGCTCATTCAGGTTCTTTTCTCCCTTGACATAATTATTCATGATCAGCTCTTCTCCTCACTCCAAAAACCGGAATAACGAACCACAGCAACGGTGCGAGCCGGCACCCGGCGCAATGAGATATTTGGATCATCAGGAACGGGCAGAGTTTCCATGGTGTATGAAGCCGGCATCATGAAGCTGACGGCCCACTTCCCGTGAATATTCCCCTGACCTACCGGTGCTGTCATATCAATTTTTTCGCCCCGCGATGATCGTCGCCAACATAAAAAGCGATGCAAATCCCTTATTCCCATAGGATTTGCAGCGCTCAAGCAAAACAACAGGAGCCTACGTATTACCAACGATCAGTAGCAATAAAATCGTTTACATCGCTGCAGGTTGCTCGTTCGCCCTCTGAAAGACCATCAAGATCTTTCTTGTTCTCACTGTTGCCGCTTACTGTACAAACATATTCATGACCTTCTTTATCATTGACCCATACCAGGGAACCAAAATCAGCGTTCATAATACACCTCACAGGTTATATTTTTTATCAGGATAAGCATCAAACGATGCCTTCTTTATCAGGGTAAGCATCAAACGATGCCTTCTCTTGCCTAAGAGAGTAAGTCTGATAAAGGGCATGGCAACGGTTAATGTTTAAGAGTTTATTGATAGTAAATACTACCATTATGCGTTTTGAGTAGGGCAATAAGGCTTGGTAGAAAAGTCAGGTCGAAGAGTTTGGTAAAGGCCAACCCTCCGGAAAACAGCACAACTATCGGCTGGCGCCGATCTCGGCAAACTGCCGGCGGATCTCCTCCACCCGGTTGCGGTTCTTACCAAGATCCGAATAGCCAAGTCGGGAAGCGGAACGGACCTCAATCCGCTGCTGCTTGGCGTCGAGCAGGAATTCCCCATCATCGACGAACAGCCTGGTATGAAACTCCACGCGCAGGTAATCGGGAAGTTCTTCAATTATGGTGGTATCTCCCCGGCTGAGAAGGGTTTGTTTCAGGCGGGCAAAGGCCTGCTGCGGTTCGTCGCTGCAAACCAGCGGGGCGATGCGGTGGTTTTCATCAGTCGCCTGACTTGACACACAATTCGGCGAACCGGGACATGCACTCAACCTACCATCTCTTACCCCGAGGTTACTCGGCCGTTCCCCGGCGCAGGCCGCCAGGATGCTTGTCAGAATGCTCATCAGTATGATCCTTTGCAAAAAGTGTATCACTTGCCACCGCCATTTTTAAAATTATTCATCACACGGAGCACCGCCAGTTCCTTGGCTTTTGCTTCAATATCAACGGTCATATTCAGTTCCCGCCAACAGGATGGCATGTCCGCCGGGTCAATATAATCGGCGTGCGGTTTGGCATCGCCACCGCCCCATCCCGCCCTTGGCGACGACAGGTGGCAATATTGCTCCCTGCCCAAGCGCTGCCAGGTTGCTGCCGCCAACCGAGTCGCCTCCTCGACGGATAGTCCATCCGGCTTGCAGCGGTGATGGTGGACATCGTAGACCAGTGGAATCGAAAGTATTTCGCACACCGGCAGGAGGTCCGACACGGTATAACTTACATCATCATTTTCCAGGGTCAAGCGGTTCCTGACACTCTGCGGAAGATCAGCAAAGACCCGGCAGAAACGCTGCAGGGCGGACACTTTATCGCCATAGACCCCGCCGGCATGAAGATTGATGACATCGGCCCCAACTGCTTCCGCGAGCCAACCCTGATATTCCAGCTCTCGGATTGAATTGGCCACCACCGCCGGATGCGGCGAGGAGAGGACGACAAACTGGTCGGGATGAAAACTGAGGCGAATGTCGTGGAGGCTGGCAAAAGACCGAACGTCGCCAAGCTGCCGGCGAATTACTTCTCCATCGGGGAGATCGTCAAGCTTATAACCCACATCGGGGTGGGTCATCCGGGGAAAGAGCGGCGACATGATGCGAAAGGCACCGATACCAAAACTGTCGACGGTGTGCACAGCCTGCAGCAGGCTCTCGGCATTGCTGCGGCATATGCCCGACAGTTTCAGCAGCTGCTCCGGCCGCAACATGGCCGCCAGCACCTTGGCGGTGGTTGTCCGAAAGGAAATTTTCTCTTCTTTAAACAGACAACACAGGCCAAAGCGCACGCTCTTTTTACCTTCAGGATATTGTTATTTCACGGGGTTGCATTTATAGCAGATTCTGATACTATCCGGAGTATTCTTTTCCACTTCGAAGGTTCTACCCGTTTTTTAGTACCTTAGAAATTCATTTCTTTTTTGAATGAATTTTTTAAGGTCTTATCCCCCCTCGCGGGGGGTAATCTGCCGGCTTTACTTATATGGAAGATATGCGATCGGCTCAACAACCTGTCAAGGACAAGCCCAGAAATACTGCCACCGGCCATGACCATGCCTGATAAATTTCGCCTCATACTTGAAGACCTTTGTATTCATCAACCGCTCGCCGTCCTGGCCACCGCTGCCGACGCCCATCCTTATACCAATCTGGTGGCTGTCGCCTTTGACCTGAACCTGAAGAACCTCTATTTCGCCACCCCCCGGTCCACTCGCAAATGGCACAATCTCAAAAATAATCCGCAGGTTTCCCTGCTCATCGATAACCGCAGTAATCAGGTGATTGATTTCAGCCGGGCTGCGGCTGCGACCGTTGTCGGGGAGGCCGGGGAATTAAGCGGAGCGGCTCGCGACGCCGGCGAGGATCTTTACCTAGCCAAGCACCCGCATCTCAAAGATTTTATCACCTCGCCCGATTGCGCCCTGTTCGGGGTGTCGGTTTCACGGATTTTCCTGGTGACCCATTTCCAGGAGGTAGTGGAGTTTGATTTTTCAATTCCCGCAACTACCGTGCAGTAAATGGAAAGTCATGACAGTGTGATTCCACGTTGCATTCAAAGTAATTGCCTTGGGTAGGGTGCACTTCGTACACCTCTTGGTTTTAATGGTGCGTAAAACGCACCCTACGAAAAAGCACATATCATTTTGAATGCAACTTAGAATGAGATGGTTGGCCCTCTGCCTGACAGCACCAGTTGACGAGAATTCTTAAGTGATTATCCGTTAAGACAGGTTGATAATAACGATGAGAGATAACCTGCACCAACTGGTCACATTGCCCGTTTGTTTAAAAAAATTGCACAAGAGGAGTTTCCATGAGGCTCATCGCTGCTATCTTCTTTCTTTCCTTCCTCGTCGCATGCGCTTTCAACAGCACCCCGCCGACATCGCAGTTGGCGCCTCTAAAAACCGTCGTTCAGGTCGATCTCAGTCGCTATCTTGGCCTGTGGTTTGAGATTGGCCGCTATGCCAACAGCTTCCAGAAAGGTTGCCTGGAGAGTACTGCCACATACAGTATTCGCCCGGATGGCGACATAGATGTACTGAACAGCTGCCACAATGAAGAGGATGGTCGTCTGCGCGAGGCTCATGGCCGGGCCTGGGTGGTCGACAGCAGCAACGCCCGCCTCAAGGTCTCATTTTTCTGGCCTTTCCGGGGCGATTACTGGATCATCGACCTAGGGAAAGACTACGAATACGCTGTCGTCGGAACCCCCGACAGAAAATATCTGTGGATACTCAGTCGCACCCCGCAGATGCACCCGGACCTCCTCGCCGGAGTGATGCAAGGTATCGAAGAACAGGGGTTTATTCGTGACCATCTACTGTTTACCGAAAGGAGGTAATCCCATGAGCACCGTTTTCTGGTTCAAACTCTACCTGCTTACTATCCCGGTTTTTTTCGCCATCGACATGATCTGGCTGGGCTACGCTGCGAGGAATTTTTACAAGACCCAGCTCCACCACCTCCTCAGCCCCGAGGTCAACTGGCCGGCCGCCTTTATCTTCTATTTCGTTTACATCGTCGGCATTCTCTTTTTCGCCGTCCGCCCCGGACTGGAGGCCGGTTCTCTGGCACGAACCTGCATGCTCGGTGCGCTTTTCGGCTTTTTCACCTATGCCACCTATGATCTCACCAACCTGGCAACCCTACGCGATTGGCCGCTTGTCGTAGTGGTGGTCGATATCGCCTGGGGCACGCTGCTCTGCACTCTGGTTGGCGGCGCCTCTTACCTGCTCGGCTCCTGGCTGAAATAAGTGAAAAGGAGGGCTGCACCATGAGTACCGTATTCATCACCGCCACTGAACTATTGGCGGTATATATGAGCTGTATGTATGTCGTCGGCCTGAAGGCCAAAGATAACAGTCTGGTGGATATCGCCTACGGTCCGGCCTTTCTTGTTGCCTGCTGGGGTGCCTGGCTGTTCGGCAGCAACATGCCTCTCCACTTCCGGCCTTTGCTGCTCTTGTTTTTACTGACCCTTTGGGGGGCGCGACTTGGCCTGCATATCGGCCTCAGACATCGCGGACGAGGCGAGGATTTTCGCTACCAGAAATTTCGCCGGGATTGGGGGAAGACTATAATCTGGCGTAGCTTCCTACAGATCTATATGCTCCAGGGTACGATTGTTCTTCTCATTGCAAGTCCCGTTCTGCTGACCATTGGCGCACCCGGACCGGGTCCGCAATGGACTGATTTTCTGGGCATCTTCCTCTTTGCCCTTGGCTTTTTCTTTGAGGCGGTAAGTGATTGGCAGGTCACCGTCTTTAAAAAAGGGGGTGCCAATAAGGGCAAAATCATCATGGACGGGCTGTGGCGTTACAGTCGCCATCCCAACTATTTTGGCGAGGCAACTCTGTGGTGGGGCATTTTTTTTATCGGTCTGGGTTCACCATCCGGCCTCTACGGCTTGATCGCCCCGCTGACCATCGCCTTTCTCCTCCTCAAGGTCTCTGGGATTCCCATGCTTGAGGCAAAATACCAGGGCAATGCCGAATTTGACGCATATAAGGCGAGAACCAACGCTTTTTTCCCGTGGTTTCCAGATAATAAAAAGGAGTAACAATGGAACAGAAAAACGCCTCCGAGAAAACCACTGTTGCCGTTGTCGGCGGCGGCGTTGCCGGAATCGTCGCAGCCCACCTTCTGCAGAAGACCCACACTGTGACTCTTTTTGAGCAGGGCGATTACGTAGGGGGCCACACCCATACCATTACCATTCCCGACGGCCCGGACGCCGGTACTCCGGTCGATACCGGTTTTATTGTTTTCAACGAGGCAACTTACCCGCATTTCATCGGTTTTCTCAAGGAGTTGCAGGTTCCATCGCGACTGACCCAGATGTCTTTTGGCTTCCATTCTCTTGAGAGCGGTTTCATCTATGCCGGTAACAATCTCAACGGACTTTTCGCCCAAAGGAGCAATATCGTAAAACCCCATTTTTATCGCTTTCTCCTGGAAATCGCCCGTTTTTGTAGGCAGGGAAAGATCGATGTCGAAACCCGGGAGGACCTCGGCAGCCTGGAAGAGTATGTGCGTCGCCATAACTTCCTGCCGTTTATGGTGGATAATTATCTCAAGCCCATGGCGGCGGCCATCTGGTCGACCTCGACAGCTGAAGTGACGGTCTTCCCGGCCCGCGCCTTTCTTCTCTTTTTCAGGAATCACGGCCTACTCGATCTGTTGAACCGCCCGGCCTGGCGGACGGTCGCCGGCGGCAGCGGCAGCTACGTCAAGGCCTTCAAGGCATCGTTCACCGGCACGATTCACCTCGGCACCCCGATTCGTCGTATTCTCCGCAGCGAAAACTGCGTGCAGCTGCAGTTTTCCGACCAGCACTACGAAAACTTCGACCAGGTGGTGCTTGCCACCCACGCCGACCAGACCTTGCGCCTCCTCGGCGACCCGACAGCGGACGAGACCCGCCTCCTCAGCCCCTGGCAGTATGAAGAAAACCACACCGTCCTGCATACCGACCTGAGCGTTATGCCACCCATGCGCCGGGCCTGGTCCTGCTGGAATTTCCGTCAGGAGGGCAGCGGCACCAAAGCTCAACCTGCTTACGTCACCTACGCCATGAATATCCTTCAAGGTTTCACCGCCGAGAAACAGTACCTGGTGACCTTGAATCGCCCCGGAGCGTATGACGAGAAAGAGGTAATCGCCCGTATGGTCTACCATCATCCGACCTATACCACGGCCTCTATGGCCACCCAGGCCGCCCTACCGACCTTGAACGGGGTGAGAAACACCTGGTTCTGCGGCAGCTATTTCGGCTATGGTTTCCATGAAGATGCGGTGCGCTCCAGTTACAATGCTCTAGCTCAATTGAAGAGTATCAAGAGTTGAGGCTCTTATCCGACTGGCTCGGGAGGGAGCAGCTGTTGCCGAGCAGCCACAGCCATAACTCCCGTCCATAACAGGGCCCAGGCCACGGCCAGGAGCAGAAGTGAGGGCAGAAGCTGCCAGTGGAAGGTCGCCGCCCCGAGACGGACTCCGGCCCAATAGGCCAGCGGTCCACCAATAGCGCCAAAAAGCGCTGCAAGCAACAATCGGTTCTTCATCCATGCAAGACTATGATGCGGCAGGGCGGCAAGAGCAACCCAGACCACTGCCAGCCACAAAGGGATAGGAAATCCCGTCGACCTGAAGCTGAAAAAGCCGATGGCCTGTAGAATACCGTCAAGGCTCAGCCCGATTGCCAGGAGCAAGACAATCATCTGCAGGTCTGCACGCCGCTTACGTGAAAGAAGAATGTTCAACCCCAGAAAAGGCAATGCGAAAAGTGCCCCGGCATTGCCGCCAAGGACGCAGAGAAACCAGATCACCTGGTTAATGGCGACATTGACAAACGGGTTCATTGATGCACCGCGCCCACCCTGGTTCCCGGCCGAGAAGCCACAAGGTGGACAACGCTGATCGAGCGCTCCAGAAAACCACCTTCGCAATAGCACAGGTAAAACTCCCACAGCCTCCTGAAACGCTCGTCGTAACCATGATCCCGAAGGGAGGGAAAGGCCTTGGCAAAACGCCGGCGCCAGTCGTGTAAGGTCCTTGCGTAATCAAGTCCGAAGTCATCGAGGCGTCGAACCACCATATCGGTCTTCTCGGTGAGCAGATTGACCATCCGGGTCACCGATGGGATATGTCCGCCGGGGAATATATGGCGTTGGATAAAATCGACTGATCGGGCGTATTGCTCATATTTGTTGTCGCGTATGGTAATCGCCTGTAGCAGCATTGTGCCGTTTTCAGCGAGTAATTCCCCACATTTCTTGAAAAAGGTCGGCAGATATTTCCTCCCCACTGCCTCGACCATCTCAATACTCACCAGCTTATCAAAGCTGCCGTGCAGATCCCGGTAATCGCTCCGCAAAAGGGTGATCCGGTCCGCAAGACCAGCTGCGGCAATGCGCGCTTTCGCCTCTTTATATTGGGCGTCGGAGATGGTTGTGGTGGTAACATGGCAGCCATAATTGCGAGCGGCGTAGATGGCAAAACCGCCCCAGCCCGAGCCTATCTCAATGACCCGGTCGGTTGGCTGCAGGTCGAGTTTCTTGCAGATAGTCTCCAGCTTATATAGGGATGCCTCCTCAAGGCTGCTCGATTTACTAGGGTAGATGGCCGAGGAATACATCATGGTCGGATCAAGAAAGGATCGGTACATCTCGTTGCCCAGGTCATAGTGGGCAAGGATATTGCGCTTTGATCCCTTGCGCGAATTCTTTTTTACGGCGTGGCCAACCAGCCGGAAAAGTTGCAGGAACCAGCCCAGCCCGCGCTCCATGCGGTCAAGGAGATCCATATTCAGCACCATAATCTGCGACAGTACCGTGAGGTCATCAACATCCCAGAGATGGTCAATGTATGCCTCTCCGGCACCGATTGAACCGCCGAATAAGACCTGCCGGTAAAAACGGGCATCGCGCACCGTCACGTGCGCCTTCAGGGTAGGATCCGTGCCGAAGGTCCACCGGTTCTTGCCGTCGCGAATACTCATTTGACCGAAACGCATCGCTCCAAGCAGTCTAAAAACCATCTGTTTTGCCAATTTGTCAATCAAGGTCGGGCCTTTTATTGCTACTGCATATGTTTCGTTGGTGGCTGCATCGTTCATATTGCCTCCTTCACATAAGGAACATAAGGTATACCTTTGAGATAAATCTTCAATGCCTGATAATATATTCCGCCGACAATAAAGGCTGTCATAATCGGTTTTCTCAGCAGCAGTCGACGTACTGTCGGCAGGTCAAGCGACTGTCTTGTAAGTTGCAGGCGTGCTTCAAATATCTCACCGCGAGAGTCACTGACGTTAATGGCAACCTCTGTCAAATCGCCCGGCGGGACTATCTGCCATCGGTATTGCTGCTGCAGGGGATTAAAAGGTGAAACCTGGAAGGCCTTTGCCTCAGTCATCGCATAACGTCCGCCGCCGACATGGTAAGCATAGTGATGTCGCTCATTCCACGGGGTGTTGGAAACCTCGGCAAGAAAATGGGTTAAATTGCCATCCTTATCAAATCCGTAGTAAAAATTCACGGGGCTGAAGTAGAGCCCCATGGTTCGCATATGCATCAATCCACACACCTGACCGGTAACCGGTTCGCCGGTTAATTCCAGCATCCGAGCCCGGACCGCATCGGCAAGAGGCACCTTGGGATCTCCCAAATAATCACTCCGAACCATCCGGCTGATGGCCCATTTCCGCGCTGAGAACCAGCGTCCCAAATCCGGTAGTTGGTCAAGTTCATCGAGATTGAGAAACCACATGAATAAGGGATAGCGGAAGTGGTGTGATTTCGGGATGCTTCTCACATGAGCAATTTCGCCAACATAGATTGCTGATTTCATGGATCTCTCTCCTGTTTTGATACTCGGTCTTTATTTGACCGCAAGGCCTTTTCCTGATACCATCAGCAACCGAGCCCTCAGTCCTTCGTCAATGGGTTTTACCGTCCCCAGCCAAATACCAACATACATGTCGGCAAATTCTACAGAAGTTGCATATCCACGTACAGGGCCGCATCGTAAACCTTGATAAACCCCAGATAGTTAACCTCGCCTTGTCCTAACAGAGTCATACCCGATAGAGTAGCATAACTTGATCCGCTATGGAAAAGAAATATCATCGAAATGAATATGCCGGGAGCTGCTCTTATCAATAAACGCATAATCAACCTCCTCCCGGGTTCGTTTCAATAATGTGGGGTAACTGCCAATTAAAAGTGCAATTCAATTCCATAACCAATATTTTAAGCAGTGGTCAGGATGGGACAATAGGATATTTATGGTAATACAATGGTACTAAATACTACCATTAAAGAGATTGTTGCTGATAGGTCCGTGGGACAAAGGCACCTCTGTAATTCTTTCGCAATAATAATATTTTCGCAATGTCCGAAAATCGTATATGGAAACAATTGCCGCCTCTTGGCAACTAGCTCACCGAAAAACCCTTCTTGACAATACACCTATCTAGCGTTACATAAATTAGTAACACACGATACAGTAAAAAAACGCTCACATCAACACGGGAGATTATTATCAATGAAAGAAAATAACAAATACATATGGTTACTGTTCTTTTATTCAATTCCCGCAACTCCTGTGAACAACCGAGTCAAGGTCTGGCGGAAATTGCAAAAGACCGGAGCTGTTCAACTCAAGGGAGGTGTTTATATCCTTCCTTACAAAGAGGAACACCACGAGGCATTGCAGTGGATGCTGGCCGAACTGCCAGGTTTAAAGGGAGAGGGGCTTCTGGTCAAAACAGATACCATAGAACCTTTGCAACAAGACGACATCATCACGCTTTTCAACGAGCAACGACATCCTCAATACCAAGAAATCGCAACGAAAATTGACGAATTCTCAGGAAGAATCGGTAATCTCCGGAAAGGTGGCAAAGATAAGAAAACCACATCATTGTTTAAGCAATATGAAAAAATACAGGCCGAGTTCCAGGCAATCCAACAGCGTGATTTCTTTCAATCAGCAAAGGGAAGGGAAGTGGCCACGCAGATTGGAGCCCTGAGAAAACAATTGGAAGACTTCTCGGCAGTCGAGAAGGGTCAAAAGGGATCAATCTCGTCATCATTACCCAATGGTCGTAACATTACCAACTTTTCCGGCTTGACTTGGTTGACCCGCAAGCGACCATTTGTCGATCGAATGGCTTCCGCCTGGCTCATTCGCCGTTTCATTGACCCCAAAGCAATCTTTGCATTTAAGGATGAGATTGAATTGAAGGATCTGACCGGAGAAATGGAAGTCTCCTATGATGTACGGAATGGCGATTTCACTCATATCGACGACTTATGCACCTTCGAAGTGTTGGTTAAGAGTTTTGCCCTTGCAGACAAGGGACTCGATTCACTTTCCCGGATTGTTCACGATATCGATATCAAAGACGGGAAATTTGCAGCATCAGAAGCACATGTAATTGAAATGATAATTAAAGGTATTCGTAATCGAGCCTTACCTGATAGCGAGACACTGGAGCAGGGAATAGCTGTCTTTGAAGCTCTCTACCTTTCCTTGACAGAAAAACATTAACAGGAAAAATACGGAGAAGAAGCGATTTTGCACAGCATTGAGGTCGCCCGAAAGGCTCTTGAAATTGCTTCACGGGTCAAAATCGATATAGACAGG
Organism: Desulfobulbales bacterium; assembly: GCA_038211245.1. Lineage (GTDB taxonomy): Bacteria > Desulfobacterota > Desulfobulbia > Desulfobulbales > Desulfocapsaceae > Desulforhopalus_A. The sequence continues at coordinate 11,468 of JBBQVT010000057.1, forward strand.
GCGCTCATTGCCCGAGGTGCAGTCTTTCACGATCTTGGAAAGACCAAAACCTACGGGCTTCAGCATGGCGCTGATGAAAAAATGGCGGAACAGCGATTTGTTGAAATACTCCATGGATATCAAAAATAAAAAAATGCAACAACGCTGCAGCGATACATAGCCCTGCATGAAGAAATTCAGGGTTGGATGAAATAATCCAGAAAGCCCAGGGGGCACCCCTCCCCACCCCGGGGCCGATCTATTGGCGGCAAAACATGAATACCAAGATATCAGATACAATTCTTTTGTTTTCAGCAAGAATCACCAGGCTTTTCGCCTTCGGATTCCTTTCCGTGATTTTGGTTTTATACCTTGCAGAAACAGGATTAAGCAGCTTGAGCATAGGCGCGATACTCACCGCAACACTCGTCGGGGATATAGTCGTCTCCCTCTGGATAACCATGATTGCCGACCGCATGGGCAGAAAGAAAATGCTCATTCTTGGTTCGCTGCTCATGATTCTCGGCGGTGCGGTGTTTGTACTGACAAAAAACCCAGTGCTCATCACTGTTGCTGCAATAATTGGTATAATAAGCCCGAGTGGCAACGAGATCGGTCCGTTTTTGTCTATATCATGGCGGGATATGCAATTTGTGGTGCGATACTTTTGCTACTTTTTTCAAAGCTGACAAAAGATTTCGAAGTATATCCGGGTACTGATTCTGAAATCAAGATACCTGCAAGATTCAATTTCGGACTGTCGAGATCAAAAGGTATTGTGTTTAAACTAAGTGGTCTTTTTGCAGTTGATGCGTTTGCCCGCGGGTTCATATTGCAGAGTATGATGGCTTTTACTCTGCCTTGTACCGCTTATGCCTAACCTCTGGCTGGCTATAGCTGTTCTTCTGCTACGTTCCAGTATTTCACAGATGGATGTCCCAACCAGACAATCTTTCATTATGGCGGTTGTTGAACCTGGCGAAAGGACAGCCGCAGCAGGAATAACAAATGTAGCCAGATCAATGGGGGCGGCGTCCTCGCCGGTATTGGCCGGGTTGCTTATGGCCAATCCACTGTTTTTCAGTGCCCCTTTCTTTTTAGCTGGAGGGCTGAAGATAATTTATGCCCTGTATCTGTACAAAATGTTCAAGGATGTGCAAACAAACAAGTGAGACAATATATGAAGACTCCAACAACAACCCCTCCAAACGAACCATCGGAAACGACGTCACCATCCTTCAAAGAAGCCTTTCTTTTCTGGCTGAAACTTGGCTGGATAAGTTTCGGCGGCCCCGCCGGCCAGATAGCCATCATGCACACGGAACTGGTTGATCGGAAAAAATGGATCAGCAATGACCGTTTCCTGCACGCACTCAACTATTGCATGCTTTTGCCGGGTCCCGAAGCCCAGCAGCTGGCAACCTATATCGGCTGGCTTCTCCATAAAACCAGGGGAGGAATCGCCGCCGGGGTGCTCTTTTTCCTACCCTCGGTATTTATTCTCTTTGGTCTCAGTTATATCTATATCTCCTTTGGCACTTTGCCCTGGGTGGCGGCGATCTTTGTCGGACTTAAGGCGGCTGTATTGGCTATCGTCCTTGCGGCAGTGATCAAGATCGGCAAAAAGTCGCTCAAAAACAACGTGCTGATCGCCATTGCCGTGCTTTCTTTCCTGGCAACCTATTTTCTGAACTTCCCTTTCCCCGCTCTCATTCTTACCGTCGGCATTATCGGCATTATCGGCAGTCAATTTTTCCCAAGCCTGTTTTTGGCCGGCAAAAAGCCGGGCGACGCGACTTCCCCGGCGGGCCAAAGTAAGGCACCCTCTCCTGCCAAAATCGTTACGCTTTTGACGATTTTTGTCGCCTTATGGGCCATACCTTTTCTCGGACTCTATTATCTTCTACCCGGTTCAACGTTTGCCACTGAGGCCTTCTTTTTTACCAAGGCAGCCTTTCTTACCTTTGGTGGTGCCTATTCCCTCCTCGGTTACATCGCCCAGGCCGGTGTTGAACACTATCACTGGCTGACCAGTCTACAGATGATGGATGGCCTGGGGCTGGCCGAGACAACGCCTGGGCCGCTGATCATGGTCGTGCAGTTTATCGGTTTCCTCGCCGGCTGGAACCAACCGGGCGCACTGGGGCCATTTTGGGGGTCGGTTGTTGGTTCGCTCGTTGCCACCTATTTCACCTTCTTACCAAGTTTCATGTTCATTTTTCTTGGGGCTCCGTATATAGAGCGATTGGCCGGCAACACTAAAATGTCTGCGGCCCTTGCCACCATTACTCCGGCCGTAGTCGGCGTCGTGCTTAATCTGGGCGTGTGGTTCGGCACCCATGTTCTCTTTCCGGTCGAAGGTTTCGCTTGGTTTTCGGCTATCCTTGCCATCGTTTCATTTTCTTTGATGCAATTTCACAAAGTCGGCATTATTTCTATAATTGCCGGTGCCGGCTGTGCCGGCCTCGTCTGGCATCTGCTTGGTTTTTAAAACGCTGCTCGCCCGGCGAAAGGAGAAGAATATGAAACACATCGTGAGCATTATAGTGGCGACAGTGCTCCTGGCATCAGGAGCGCACGCGGCAGTGATCACCTTCGACGAGCTGGAAGCGGGCGCGCCGCCGCCGGGATGGACAGCCACCCAGACCGGCAAGGGTGCAGCCAAATGGGCAGTCGTTCAAGATGACTCGGCACCCAGCGCGCCAAAGGTGCTGAAACAATTCGGCGAGGCAACGTATCCGGTGTGCATCAAGCAGGACACAAATCTGCAAAACGGCTATGTCGAAGTGAAGTTCAAACCCACCCCCGGCCGAGAAGACCAGGCTGGTGGAGTTATCTGGCGGGCTAAAGATACCAACAACTACTACTACATTGTGCGCGCTAACGCCAACGAGGACAATGTGAGGCTGTACAAGACAGTTAATGACATTTACCGAAGCCGGCATGGTTGGTGTCTGGACAAAGGCCGACAGCATCACCCCTCTTTGACGACTTCAACTACGGAGCAGCAACCGGAAAGTAAACATACAAAGGAGCAAGAGACATGACTACATCTATCACCTCACAAGAACTCAAAGAAAAACTCAATAACAAAGACATACAGGTCATTGACGTGCGTAGAAAGGCCGATTTCGATAAATCACCCGAAACAATAGCCGGTGCAGCCTGGCAAGATCCTGAAAAAGTGGAAGAATGGAGCAAGACCATTCCCAAGGATCAGGAGGTAGTTGTCTACTGTGTTAAAGGCGGTTCGGTGAGTCAATCGGTAGCAGATTCTTTGCAGAAAAATCACCCCGCTGTCCGCTTCCTCGAAGGGGGTATTCTGGGTTGGACGGGTGAGCAGGAATAACCGATTGGAAGTTTTCGAGAAAAATGGGGTAAGCACCCTTAAGCACTCTTAGAATGCCTTTAGACCCACTGGTCACTTTTTGGAACGCGGCTATTTCCCGTCAGGTTTATGGCTTGTTGGGTTGTTTTGCTTCCTTCTTGTCTTGCTAGATGAGCATTTCTATTTTGATTTTGAGTTCTTTGGCAATTGCCTTCAATGTGTCAATTGTTGGATTTCTTTTGCAATTTTCGATTTGAGAAAGATATGATGCGCTGATACCAATCTTTTTAGCCAGCTCATTCATTTTGATTTGCCTATGCCCTCTCCAGGCGCGAATAGGATTAATTCCGTCAAGAATGGCAAAGGTAATTTCTCCAGGGATTGCTATTTCGAAGCCTTCTTGAATTGCTTTCAGGTTGTCTTCTATATCCTTTATATCCTGAGCATCTTCCAGCGCTTCTTGAAGTTTTTTGTACTCGCTGAAGGGGATAACAGCCCATTCAGGTTTTCCGTTTTTTTCTATGATTTGAACGTTCATTTGTATATTTCCCCTCAAGTTTTTACGTTGATGACGTGAATTATAAGTTCATTGTCATGCACTGTATAAACAATTCTCCAATCACCGACTCGAAGTCTATATCCTGGATGGTTGGTTAATCTTTTTACATTGCGCATTACATTGGGATTGTCAGCCAATTCCTTTAATTTTTGCCGAATTATTAGCGCAATATTGCGCGGCAATCCGCGAAGAACCTTGTCCGCATTTTTACTGAAAGTTATTTTGTACATAAAATATGTTAGCTATCAGTAACTAAAATGGCAAGATTTAAATTTACTGACGGTTATTTTTTACCCAAATTTCTTCAAATAACCTGGCTAAAATAGGGTGAATTCACGTAAGCGACAAACCAAGGGCAACCGACCGCACCACCGAACTGCAACGTACCGGTGGGCCGGAATTTATAAGCGATTAAAAAAGGTGTCGACTAAAAAAGGTGCAACGGAATGTGCCGTACTTATTGTAAAGGTTGGCGCCGCCATTTCTTCGACTATAGGGGGAATACGCAAGCATAAGCAATCATCGTCATGGTTGTTGCTTATCCAAACGTTCACCATAAAGAGACATCTTTCAGCACTGCACCGCCTGAAAGATCGGCCAATGAGGAGTCACCATGCCATTCTTGAAAATGTTCCAATCCGGTAATGCCTGCAAGCCCCTGCCGACGATGGATGGCGAGCAGAAATCGCGATATGAGCATTTCCGGAAACTGCTCAGTCATAACCGGTCAGCACTGACCAGGATGGCCGATCTTGAACAGCTCTATTACAACAACAAGCCCTTCACCCTGCAGTTTGTCGAAAGGCAAATCGGCTCGCTGCTTTCTGAAACAGAAGGGCTCATAGCATCCCTGTCCGGTATGTCGGCAAAAAAATATCAGGATTTATCCGGGGTACTCAACAGCATCCGTCGCGCTATCCAGGTTGAACTTGCAGGAGACGAATCATACACATCCGGCACCTTCGTCCTGCCCCTTGACCGGATTAAGAAGGACCAGGCAAAGATTACCGGAGCGAAGGCGGCCAATCTGGCGCACATGCGATGTGAACTGGCCATGCCGACACCGCAAGGGTTTGCCGTTACAACCTCGGCTTACTGGTATTTTATGAAAGAGACCGGTCTGATTGCCGAGATTGATGAATGGCTGGCAAACATGGCCGCCGACGATCCTAGCTCCCTGGAAACAACAGGCAGCCTGATCCGCAAACGGATCATGGAAACGCCTCTTCCCTCGGCAATTCTTAAGGCAATTGAAGAAGCGATAGAAGCACTCAAGGTTGAAAATCCAGGCGAGCTCCTCCTGGCAGTGCGCAGCAGTGCTGTCGGGGAAGATGGCGAGGTCTCCTTTGCCGGCCAGTACACATCGGTGCTGAACATCCCTCCCTCAGGTCTGGCAGATGCCTATAAACAGGTAGTGGCCGGCAAATACTCGGCTTCCGCCCTGTCCTACCGTCTGCATCACGGCCTGGATGATCTTGACACCCCCATGGCTGTTCTGATCATCGAGATGGTACAACCCCGCCTGAGTGGCGTGCTCTATACCGCAGATCCACTCAGTGGTGATTTACAGACAATCAGGGTAAGTACCGTTGAAGGATTGGGGGAAGGTCTGGTGGGTGGCGAAATCTCACCCCGGCACAGCTATCGGTTGAGTAAAGAATCCTTCAGTATCCTGACCGAGAATGGGCCTGGTATTTCCGACACCCCATCTTCAACCGACACTGCCTTTCTCAAGGAACTCCGGCACTGCGCCCTGCGCTTGGAAGAACATTTCCAACGCCCCCTGGACATGGAATGGGCTGTCGATAAATCGAACCACCTCTTTCTTCTCCAGGTCCGGCCCCTGCTCGTCACCGACACCGTCGAAGAGGAAGTCCCCACCGCCACTGACTTTCCCGGCCATCCCCTGCTCATCGAAAACGGCAAATGCGCCGCTTCCGGAATCGCTACCGGCAAGGTCCTCCTCTGGAAAAATGATGGCTCGGAAGAGATTGCCGGTCGACTTGGACCCGACAGCATCCTGGTAACCCGAACCGCATCGACCATGATAACCCCATGGATTGGCAAGGTAAAGGGCGTCATAACCGATATCGGCAGCACAGCCGGCCATCTTGCTTCGGTTGCCAGAGAATTTGGTGTGCCGGCGCTTTTTGACACACAGATTGCGACCACTACCCTCACCAACGGTGAGACGGTTACCCTCTGGGCCAGCAACAAAAAAGTTTATAAAGGAGCGGTGCAGGAACTTACCGCAGGGATACGACCTACAAAGCGGCCAATTTTCGCCAGCCCGGCCCACTTGCGTATGCAGCGCCTGCTGGACCTGATTTCTCCTCTCAACCTCACCGATGCGTCTTCATCCGATTTCAGGCTGGAAAACTGTCGGACTATCCATGATATCATCCGTTTTTGTCATGAGTATTCAGTCCGTGAGATGTTCCGCTTTGGCGAATCTACAGATCGTCAACGTAATGCCGTACTGCTCAAGACAACTCTCCCCCTTCTACTTTTTGCCCTGGATCTCGGTGGAGGATTGCGGCAAGGCCTGACCACTTGTGATGAAATTAATGTCCACGAGATCGTAAGCGCACCGTTCCGGGCTCTGTGGAAGGGCCTGTCGCATCCTGGGATAAACTGGACAAGTTCAGTGGCGGTAGGGGCTCATAATTTCCTGTCTCTCATGGCCGGCGGCATGCTTCCGCACGAAGGACAATTGGGTGGTGCAAGTTACACCGTGATTTCTGATGATTACATGAACCTCAACATCCGTTTTGGCTTCCACTTTGCCACAGTTGATGTCCTGTGTAGCGAAGATGCTGAGCTGAACTACGCGGCATTGCATTTCACTGGAGGCGCCGGGGCATATTTTGGCAAGTCCCTGCGTATCCAATATATAGCCAATGTTCTCAGTCGCTTGGGATTTTACACTGTCCTCAAAGGCGATCTCATTGAAGCCTCACTCACCCATCTCGCCCGGCCGGCCATGGAAGAAGCACTTGATCAGCTTGGCCGCCTCCTCGGCAGTACCAGACTTCTCGATATGGCAATCCAAAATGCAGATCAGGTTGACCTCCTGACCGAAAAATTTTTCCGGGGCAAATATGATTTTCTCGAACCGGAACGAAAAGATGCCCCCGAAGCTTTCTATCTGATCACAGGTGACTGGAAAAAGGATCCTCCGAACATGGGACCGGGTATTCTGCAGGATGGTTCGCATTTCAGTTCACAGATATCATCGAGCATCAACCAGACCATTAGCCGATTTGTTGGCCAAAAGCGTTATATCGAATATCTCGACAATATCGAGGCATATCACTACTTCCCTTTGGCTATCTCCAAAGAGAGGAGAGTCGAGGAAGGAGTGGTGCAGGTCTCGGTTAAGCCCCTTTCCGGCGTCATTGATCAGGCTGGCGGTTTGGCTTTTGCCATTCGTGATTGGGCCAACTATTTTGTTTTCCGGATAAACGCTCTTGAAAATAACGCTGTTCTCTTCGAGTTCAAAAACAACAAACGTTTTCAATGTTCCGAAATTGAAACGCCAATTGCGTCTGGATCGTGGTACACTCTGCGTATTGAGACAATAGGCAGAATGATACAGGCTTATCTTAACGACCTGCCGGTCTTAGAGTATGAGGCGGGCAGAGATCTTGGAGGCTATGTAGGTTTATGGACAAAGGCCGATTCTGTTACCCTATTCAAGGATTTGGAAATACTTCCAAGCATCTGAAAGTCAAAGCATGGATTGGATAACCGACCAGATTGCCATCGGCGATGCCCTTGATGCAGTCAATTTTGCCCGGCAATTTGATTCAATACTATGGTTATTATCAGGTTGTTGTGAAGAGAGAACTGATATTGATGGCTATTGTGTGCCTTTGCATGATGGTCCTTTAGAATCAGCAACATCTTGCCTAAATCCGAACCAGGAAACCGATGAAATAGACAATGAAAGGACTGCTCAGGCTTTTTTCACAAGGAAAACAGAATTGATCAGATGGTATTGGATGAGCTGGCTGGTATTTCACCGGGTGATCCAAAACTGGAAGAAGTGAGCAATCGTCTTATTCAGCTTGTCCGTGCTGCGCAAGTACCGGATGAACTTATCGAATTACTGCATACACACTACGATGCTCTAGAAAAATTGACGTTTCCCGGCGTCCGACTTGTAAAGTGACACTCAAATTACCTGCACAGTAAACGAGACGTTCAGGATTGAGTATCTGGCTGAAAAATCAATACATGGTCACATTGGGCTTTGGACTAAGGCAGACTCTGCAACACTTTTTAAGGGTCTGAACGTTGAAATCTTTAAAAACTCTTCCTCAATAGGTAATTATAGGTAATTTCTGCGCGCCTTGGATGCAGATAAATCGAAAGTACCTTAATTTAAACAGGGCCGACACCTCACTCGATCCGGGAAATCCAGAATCTGAATCCCGACAAACGGGCTTCTTAATTATGACCCCTTGAGGGGTATACATACCTTCACGAAATACCATTCTGCCACTCCATTCGGCACCCCTCCGGGGTAAAATGCGCAAAAGGATATTTCTAAGGTTAAATTGTAATGCGAAAAGAGGAGGCATAATGTCGAAATTTCTTTTTTACCACATTACCCAAGAGGGGAAACTTACTAGTGTAGCAACCTTGGATGAAATTCTTGCTAAGACCTATGAAGGTGGCTTTATCTGGCTGAATTATTCCCAGGCGACAAAAGAGGAACTCTCCCTCCTCATAGAGCCCTTGGGACTTCATCCTCTCTCAATAGAGGATTGCGTTGATGAAAATCAGATTCCCAAAATCGATAATTATCCTCGAAATTCCTTCATTGTTTTTAATTATTTCAATTATTCACAGAGAGTCCTTGCGATCAATGAGGTGGATATATTCATTGGGGCGAACTTTGTCGTTACTGTTAACAACCGTGGCTCCGAGAATAGTCACCTTCTGAGCAACATTGAACAGATTGTGGAAAATAATACCGAGGGTGCCCGACAAGGACCGGCTTTTCTTTTACATGTCATCCTCGACCACATTGTAGATCAGAAATTTGTGGCGATCGAGGCGCTTGAGGATGAACTGGACCAGGTGGAGGAGGTAATTCTCACGGATTTGCCAAGTTTTAAACCTGCTACGCTGCTCCACCTGCGTCGAAATTTGTTCGCACTTCGTAAAAGTCTCTTCCATGAGAGGGAGATCATAGTAAAGATTTGCCGTAAGGACTGTCCCTTCATCCCGGAGCAAGCGATCGTCCTTTACCGAGATATTTATGATCATCTCGCCATATTCTTTGAATTGACGGAGACCTCGCGCGACATTGTCACCAGTCTCATGGAGATGTATTTGTCTATGCTCAACAATCAGATGGCCCGGGCTGCCAATAAGACAAACATGTCGGTCAGGCGCTTGACCTTCATCACCACGATTTTCATGCCACTCACACTCTTGACAGGAATTGGCGGTATGTCGGAGTGGTCGATGATGGCTGGACCGGAAAATTGGAAAATCTCGTATCCGATCTTCTTGCTGGCAATGGCCATCATCGGAATTTTCAATTATTTTTTATTAAAGCGGTTGGAGAAGAAAGATCGCCTTTCGGATCGCTCTGTGATTGGTCGTGCAGCCACAGCAGACACAAAGGAGGGTGGCGCCGGCAGGGTGCAAGGCAATGGCTGATGGATTCTACTGCCGGACGATTTCATGGGATTCTTGCGACGAAGTTGTGCGGACGGCTTTGGGGCCGGCACCCGGGCAGCGAGATGCTCCATGCGGTCGCGGACGCATTTGCGCTTGACTCAACCGATGATCGTATGCGACAATCGTTATAACTACCGAGCAAACATCGAGGGTCCTTGATACTCAAAAGATACGGCTGACCAAGAAAGACATCTCTGCACGTATCACAGCATATATCACGGAGGTACGGAATGGATATGCAAGATGCATTGATCGCCATGATTCAACAAGCCGACCGCCAAGGTGCCGGCCGGCTCCTCGATGGCTGGGGGCAGGAACATGGCTATGAACGGCTGCTGGCCGAGGTTTTGGAGCCGACACTGCTGATGATCGGTGAGGATTGGCTTTCCTCGGAAACCTTTACCCTGGCCCAGGCCTATGTGGCGGCCAAGGTGGCGGAAGACGCCCTGCTGAAAATTGCCGAACGGAAAAAGGATGGCGACATTGCCCCGCCCAGCAAGGGACCGGTGGTCATCGGCAATATCGAGGAGGATTTTCATTCGCTTGGCCGTCGGATGCTCGGGATATTTCTTGCTTCCGACGGCTGGGTCGTCCATGATCTCGGCAACGACGTACCTGCCGCCGAGTTTGTCGATCGGGCGGTTGCGGTTGGCGCCCGGGTCATCGGGGTGTCGGCGATGATGCTGACCACCGCTCTCAATATCAAGCAGCTGCGGGTGGAATTAGACAAGCGCGGCCTGTCGGGACGCATTCAACTGGCGGTGGGCGGGGCGGTCTTTTTGGTCCGTCCCGGCCTTGACCGGGAGGTTGGCGGCGACGGCACCGCCCGTACCGCCCTTGAGGCAACGGCGCTTTTCAGCCGTCTCCGGCAGGCGTCGACTGAGAAAGAGGTAACGCCATGAACAGTACGGAACGGATCGTCGCCACCCTGGAAGGAAAACCCCTCGATCGGCGGGCCTTTATTCCAGTGTTGAGTCTCTACGGCGCAAAGCTCACCGCTTGCCCCCTCGACCGCTACTATAGCGATCCGGCAGCCTACCTGGCCGGGCAGATCGCCGTGCAGAGAGAGTTCGAGCCGGATATTCTCTTTGGCCCGTTCGCCTTTGCTTTAATCGCTGCGGCCTTTGGCAGTGCGATAAAGGCCTCCTCAGTCCAGGCGCCAAACGTCCGCAGACCGGCCTTTACCACTCTTGCCGGATGGGACGAACTGGTTATGCCGGACATTGACCACAACCCCCATCTCCTCTATTTCCGCGCGGCAATCCGCGCCATGGCCCGTGAGTTTGCCGGCAGGGTCCCGATTGCCGCCTGTTTACCGGCACCCATCGACATCCCGGCCCTGGTCATGGGCATGGAAGGATGGCTCGATCTGGTGCTCTTTGATAAACCCGGGGCGCAGCGGGTCTTGGAAAAGGTCAATACATTTTTTGTCCAGCTTGCCAACCGTCTTTTTGCCGAAGGGGCTATGGTCGCCTTCCTGCCCTGCGGCTATGCCTCGCCGACGGTTCTCAACCGCGACCCGGTGGCATCGCTGATGCGTCCGGCCTTGGCGCAGGCCCTCGGGCAGCTGCATGGTCCTGCGGTGTTGCATCATTGCGGCGCGGCGCTCCTTGGGCATCTCGATATTCTTGCCGGACTACCCCAGGCAATCGGCTACGCCCTCAATTATGACGAGGGGCTGACAAAGGCCCGGCAGATCCTTGGCGAGGGTTCTACCTTACTCAGCGGGCCGCTTGGCACGAGCATTGCCGAGATGGACGCAGCCCAGGTAAAAGAGGTCTGCCGGACGATTCTTCAGGAGCGCGACCGGCAAAAGGACCAGCGTTTTATCCTCGTCACCCTTGGGGCCGATGTACCTTGGCACACGCCGCCGGAAAATATTCATGCCATGCGCGAAGCGCTCGCCGAAGTCGGCTGGAACGCCGCATGAGCGCCACTTTGCAACAACCGGTGGTGGCGCTCTGCTGCGCGGTCTTTGAGGCCGAGGTCGAAGCGCTGCGGCCGCGCCATTGGCCGAAACTGGTATTCCGTTACCAGAGTTCGATGTTGCACATGAAACCGGAAAAGCTGGCAATCCACCTGGACAAACTCGTCACGAAAGAGTTGCAGAACGGCAATAAGGTCCTGTTGGTCTACGGCGACTGCTGCATGGGCATGGCGGCCTTGACTGCCCAGCCAGGCGTTGTCCGCACCCGCGGCAACAACTGCTGCGATTTATTACTGGGAAGCGCCGAATATCGTAGACTGGCGCACACAGGCGCCTTTTTTTTGTTCCCGGAATGGGCCAGGCGCTGGCATCACATCTTCAGCGTCGAACTTGGTCTGAACCGGATCAACGCCGCCGGCCTCATGGGCGATATGCACAAGAAACTCATATATCTTGATACCGGAGGAGTCCCGGTGCCGGTGACCGAGTTGCAGGAATGCGCTCATTACTGCGGACTTCCTTGGGAGTTGCTGCATGTTCCCCTCGAACCTTTGCGTGCGGCCATCCAGGACGCCTTAGATAAACTCAAAACCCCGGAAAACCCTGAATGAACCCCGACAACCTGCGCAAGGACCCGGCCTTTACAGCCATGACC
>JBBQVT010000058.1:0-22791 GCA_038211245.1 Desulfobulbales bacterium
GAACCAGCTCGAACTCTCCGGCTTTTTTGGTGATCTCGGCCTGCTCCATGGCCCACAGGGTGCGGAGTCTTTTGTAGGGCTTGGTGTGTTTTGTCTTTGGTGGAGGAAGGGTTAAATGGCCGTCCCGTTCCATCCTCAACATGGCAATGCGGCAACTCATGTCTTTCAGACCACCGTCGGGCTTCAACCAATTTGCTGTTTGGCAAAAGAGCACTGACAGGTCTTTCCGGCTGAGCTCCGGCCGATCCGCAATGGTCCGGCGGAGCCAGGCCAGTTCTTCTTCCGTGAAATTTCGTCCACTGTAACGCATGTCGCTCTCCTTGTATTGAGAGCGTGTTGTACACTATTGCGTTTCGTGTGTCCCGCGAAAAATGCTTACACCGCAATTTTTTTCCACATCGCGCCGACCGATGCCGCACACGGGTTGCCGTTCCACAGCAACAACTGCAATTCATGGGCAGCCAGCAATTTCGTCTCTTGATCGCTTTTGCTAGGCCACCATCGAAAGCACCCTTTGGATAGACGCTTTTGGCACAGCCAAAAACCTTGGCCGTCGTATAATGTGGAGCTCCACATTATACGACTTATGTTAAGTTGCTATTAATGTGGAGTCGTCGCTACGCCCCCACCGAATTCAAGATTCGGAACAGTTTATACTGCACATTAAATGCGTATCATCAATGTGGATGCCAATCCCGGCATCTACAACTTCCCTATAAAGGAGAAACTGATGATCGCACAAGCATTTCCAAAAGATTTTCAGAGGTATCTGGCCGTACCGATATTGGGTCCCATGATGAACCAGTATGCAGCTTGGCTTTATGAGCAGCAGTATACTCACCGGTCAACTCGTTACGAACTGCGCATAGCCGCTCGTGCATCTGAATTCCTGAAGCGTCAAGGCCTTCAGTGTGTGCAAGATGTCAGCGAGCACGCTGCTCTGCAGGCATGTTATCAATGGTTCCGCCACGAGTTCCCCAAAGAAGAGGGCGGAGTCCGGGTGCTGGAGAGATTCCTGATGGAGCAAGCTCTGCTGCAGCCCTGACCTGTTCCCGAGCCAACCCGCAAAGAGGTTCTTCTGAACGGATTCATAACTCACCTGAGCGATGATCGCGGCTACGCCCAGTCCACCATAAAGCGACAAACTGTCATAGTCTCGGAGTTTCTCGATTGCATAAAATTTGATGAGTCACATGAGCGCTTAGCATCCCTCAATATTGCAGACATCGAAAATTTCATTCAGCACATGGGTAAACGGATGGGTCGGGTAGCCCTTCAGAAGGTGACCTCAACGCTGCGCAACTTTCTCCGTTTTCTAGTTGCCAATGGAGGAGTGCCGCCTGGGTTAGAGAACCAAATCGACACACCGCGTGTCTACCGACAGGAGAAACTGCCTCGAGCCTTGCCATGGGAAACGGTTCAAGCATTCCTCCGTTCCATAGACAGGAACACCGCCACGGGGAAACGAGACTACGCCATGTTTTCCCTCATTGCGACTTACGGCTTACGAGCCTGCGATATCGTGGCTCTCAGGCTCGACGATATAAAGTGGCGCCAAGAGCGTATCGAGGTTTGTCAGACGAAGACCGGCAATCCTCTGGCGCTTCCACTTACGGATGAAGTGGGTTCGGCCATCTATGACTATCTCAAGGGAGTTCCCCGCTCTGGCAACTACAAGGAAGTCTTTCTTCGCATCAGAGCCCCCAGAGGCTTTCTCAAGTCTACTGCCGTGATAGAAGCCTTCCAGTGCTGGTCCAGAAGAAGTGGTCTCGATATCCCCTATAAGGGAACTCACTGCTTGCGCCACTCCTATGCACTTTATCTGTTTCGGCGCGGCCTGTCCTTGAAGACTATAGGTGATATTATGGGCCACCGGACGGCAGAGAGTACAGGTATCTACATCCGGCTGACAACTGATGACTTGCGTGAAGTTGCTCTTAATGTGCCGATGCCCCCCGGAGTGGAAAAGGAGGCAACGCCATGATAACAAAAGATTCTCTCCGGTCCTCGATAGCCGCCGATCTTGTCGACTATATTTCTCTCAAACAGGCCCTTGGCCGCTCTTTCCAAAGCACATCGTTCATTTTATTTTCTGTAGATCGTTTTTTGTGCGAGCTTGGATCGCCATCTGCCGATCTCACCGCGGAGACCTTCAGACAGTGGTGTCAGACGATGGAATCGGTTTCCTCCACCACCAGGCTTGCTCGCATGCATGTCGTCAAGAACTTCTGTCTCTATCGTCGACGCAGAGCTCCAACATGTTTTGTCCCTGACCCAAGCCAATTCCCCAAAGCCAGCCCAAAGACAAGGCCGCATATATTCACGGATATCGAAATCGCCAATCTTCTCCAGTACAGCAACTCCATACCCGTTTCACTCAGATCCCCTCTTCGGGCGGCGACAACCCGCCTAGCCATCATTCTCCTCTACACTACTGGTATACGCAGAGGGGAGCTGCTTCGTTTGACCAGAGGCGATTACAATCCCCTAAAGCAAACACTCGTGATCCACACTTCCAAGTTTTACAAGTCCCGAATCCTGCCTTTACCAAGCGATGTGGCTCTGGAGATCGAAGTATTCTTGAAAAAACATAGATCAGTTCACCCTCGGCTGCCGGACGAGGCTCCATTGATCTTGAACCCCCGTAATGGCGGACAGGCATACAGCGGGACCCAACTTAGAAAAAACCTGCACATGCTCTTCAACCTTGCTGGAATCAGAAAACTCGACGGCGGGCTGCCTCGCACCCACGACTTCCGCTTCAGCTTCGCAGTGAACGTTCTCCTGCGCTGGTATCGCAGCGGTTTCAGTGTTCAAGCAAAGCTGCCTCTTCTGGCTGCTTACATGGGCCATGTTTCCATACTCTCCACGTACTACTACATGCGATGGATCGAACCTTTGGCCAGCATCGCCAGCTCCCTGTTTGCCGCCCGCTATGGCACCTTGATTGAAGGAGGTGTGCAATGAAAGTCAACCGGGCCAACCTATTGGCAACGCTTCTGCAAGGCTTCTTTGGCAACCATCTTTTCACCATGCGCGGAATGAGCCCGCATACGATCCAAAGTTATCGAGACAGTCTCGTTTTGCTATTGCGATTTGTCGCCTTGCACAAGAACCGCCCTGTCTGTTCGCTGGATCTGGAGGACCTTGGGCCTCGGGAGATCCAGGCTTTCCTGGTCCACTTGGAAGTGGAGCGAAAAAACAGTGCCTCCACTCGAAACATCAGGCTCTCTGCTCTTCATTCTTTCTTCCGCTTCGTTGCTGCTCAGCATCCCGACCGTCTCGATCACGCTCAAAGAATCCTTGGTATTCCGTTTAAAAGAACCGGCTCAAGGGTGATTGACTACCTCGAGTACGATGAGATCCAGCAGATCCTGTCTATCATCGACCAGACCAGACCAAAGGGACGGCGAGATTACGCTCTTCTTGCGACCATGTTCAACACCGGTGCCAGGGTACAGGAGATTCTGGATCTAAGGGCCTGTGACCTTCAGCTCAGCAAGCCATTTCAAGTGCAGCTCACGGGAAAAGGGCGTAAGCAACGCTGCTGTCCTATCTGGCCCCAGACTGCACAGCTTCTGCGCCACCTGTGCAAGGAACTGCACATTGACCTGAGATCCGAAACAAGGGTCTTTCAAAACTGTAGGGCAGCGCCGCTCTCTCGTTTCGGAGTCCGATACATCCTAAACGAGTGCTTGAAACGCGCTCAAGTATCCACTCCTAGTCTATGCTCCAAGCGGCTCCATCCTCATAGTATGAGACACAGCACAGCTGTTGCCCTTTTGAAGTCAGGAGTAGATTTGACGACAATCAGCCAGTGGTTGGGGCATGCCGATCTCAACACGACGAACCGCTATGCCACCATTGACCTTGAAATGAAGCGCAAAGCTATCGAAAGCATTCAACCGGTGGAAAGCCAAGGAAATTGCACTCAACCATGGCGTCACGATGACGCAATTCTTGAATGGCTTGAAGCCCTTTGAGGCTCAAAATAATGTGGAGTTATCCAACAGGGAAGCCTCAGTTAATCAGTACATAGACGGACGACTCCACATTAATAGCAACTTAACATAAGTCGTAGATTAATATCTTTATTGAAGTGCCTGTCCGGTTGCGGAATATAAAAACAGAACCACCAAAAGGATCTTCGTGCAGCACTTTCCGGCAAATTCCAGACAGACCATCAATGCCTTTCCGAAAGTCTGCCGGTTCAACCGCCAGCATTATTCGCATATGGGGGGTTATCTGGATCATACTTTTCCGTGCCAGAATGCTTCGGCAAAAGATTGTAGATCAAGGTCAGCCTTTCCCTTGAAATGCATCCTCATTTTATTGCCGTTGTGGTGTTCCATCTCAACTATACATTCTGCCGAATGTGTCGGCGTTATATCTATGGGAATAAAACCTTGCGAAAGGCTGGCTCCGCAGATATGTGGGGTTTGAAGGGACTTCTGTACTCGTTCTTTAAGATCTGTGTAGCTCAAACCTAATGTTTGGGATATCTTACAGAGGGAATGGTCCTGGCTCAGCATCACCGCTGCTGCCCACAAATCTTCCGGGATACGGCTTCGGTGGTGCTTGCTTTTGCGCCAGTCGGCAAATCTGGATTGGACTTCCGGCAGTGTAGCGGGAAGAAATGCAGGTGATTGGTCCATCGGTAATCCTCCATTGGTTATAAGAAGAATGCCGATTGTAGCAGATCACTTTTATGCTGTCATGGCAGGCTTGCCGAAAGGACACGCGGAACACGGGCGCTGAATTGTTTGAGGACACTAGCGCGCAGCGATGACGTCCGAGTTGAGTGGAAGGTTAGGCCGCACCTGAACGCCTGTTGATGATACGACTGACAAGTGTGGCAAGAGCCCAGTAAACCGTTGCCCAGAAGAAGATGATGAGCACCCAGCCAAACAGGTTTGGTGGGGGAATCATCCATGAGTTCCGCTGAAAAACAGGGAGGCCAATTTTGCTAAATGGCCAGAGTGGAAGGTAGAGAGTTCCGGCGATGAAGGCGGAAAGGCGGTCAGACCCAAGGAGAGTAGAAAAGAAAACTGAGACTAGATGAGTGGATGCAAGGTAGATCCAGATCCGGATGGGTTTCAGCATGATGGAGTGCGACCTAACTTGAAAATCACCGGTTTATCTGGGGCATTTTTTTTGTTGGAATTCATATACTGTCCCTTTATTTCCAAGATGCGCGTGATCTTATGGGGTGCAAGTCCCCTGTATGTATACATTGTTACTGTCGTGAAGACAGGAACATAAATACTAGCTGAAAGCAAGGGCGGGACCGTGAGGGATCTTCATTGAGTGGAAAACCATTCCGCCGGCTAGTCGATTAGCGATCGGCTGCTTCTCGTTACGGAATGACTTCTGTGACAGAAGTTTCCCTTGTAAACATATCCTTGCGGTTCCACCAGACGACCAGGGCTGCAACAACGATCAGCAGGTACGTGTCGTAAGGCTGTGCGTCCGGAAAGATCGGGTTCATGAGCGAGAAGTGGAAGAACGCCGACAGCAGAATGCTGCCACCCGACCTGTTGAACAGTGCAGTTGCGATAATACTTATCGCCAGGCATCCAGCAAAGAACGCCGTGAATGACCACTCGCTCTGCTGGGTTCCGCTCAAGAGAAAGGCTGGAAGATGCCACAGCCCCCATATGGCTCCGAGAATTAACCCGGCCCAGATTGGAGCGAATTTCCTTTGGAGAAGAGGAAGTGCAAGACCCCGCCAGCCGAATTCCTCTATCGGGCCTTTGATGGCGGCAAGAACCAACGCCACGAGCAGAGCCTGAAAGGACGCAAATGGAAATGGTTCCGTGAGAAGGTTCCCTCTAAGCGCCGAACCGGCGATGAAAATCAATGGAATGCCGATGATCAGAAAGGCATACCAAGCCGCGCCGCAGCGCCAGAGCAACGCCCGCCCAAGGAAGCGCCGCAGCCCCGTGATGCCACCGTTGATGGCAACAAGAGTGAAAGCTGCGATTGCAGGAGCGTACACCGCCAGGAAGAAGAGCGGATGGTTGCCGGTGAGCCGGCCAAACACCGCTTCCATACGTTCCGACAGAAAAATGTACAAACCAAGGATACCCCAGGCCAAGCCGAACGAAATCAGCAGAAATGGGGCTAATGAACCGAAGGGTACTCGGTATGCTTCACGCTCTGAGATGGTTGGGGGCATGTTCTTCCTCTTTGGGGTAAGGCTTCTGAAAATTCATCGTAAACGACATCCTGTTTCCAAAGGATTCCACTGGGACCAAGCCTGCTTCGCCAGCCAGGCGAGATACTGTACCACGCCGCTGGAAATGGGGATCAAAGACGGTCTCGGTCACTGACAATATGCCTGCCGGCTTCAAGGCGCCATAGATCTCCTTCAGCGCCTTGGCCCTGTTCGGAATCTCGCCCAAAACAGTTACGAGAACCGTCGCGTCAAAGCGGTTGCTTCCCAACGTCCCTTGCCCCAGCCCAGCATGCAGAAAATCAATGTTCGACAAGGCTTCGGCAAGAGCCTTCTGCTTGGTTCGCGCCAGCATTCCTTCCTGAATATCCATCGCGACCACGCAACCGTGGGCGCCAACCCGCCCGGCAATTGGGATGGTGAGGCGCCCCGGCCCACAACCGGCATCCAATACGGCCATTCCCGACTCTAGCCCCAAGTGTTCAATGATCGTTTGCGCCCTACAGGTCTTGGTGAAGGGATTATCCATTTCGACCATCCACCGCAACCAGACAGGACAGGGCAGTTGGAATCGACGTGAGCCGACATGCCAAAACGCAAAGACGAGACCAATAATGCATACTACAGCAAGGATGATGTAAGCGACTATTTCCATACGTGTCAGTCAGTTCTCCTCTCACGCCGAACGCGAAAATCACTGGTTTATGTCGGGCATTTTTTTGTTGGAATTCATATACTGTCCCCTTATTTCCGCTGCTGTCCCCTTATTTCCGCACCTATTTCCGAAACATCCTAACCCAACAGACAGATAACAGGTAGAAAATATTTCCAAAAAATATCGGAGATGGTCAGTAACGTGATATATGCAATAGAGGAACCCCATGTATCGCTAAGGCGGGGAGTATGCTGCACTCTATCCAACCTCTTTTAAAGAAGCCTAGATGAAACAAGCTGCTTCTAAACGAAAACGCACATGATAGCGCCGCCTTTCAGCCTCGCCCACCAAAGAACAGATAGGCAGAGAATATTGCCGCGATCATTCCCGCCAAATCGGCGACAAGCCCCCCGGCTACGGCGTAGCGCATGCGTTTGATGCCGACGGCACCAAAATAGACGGCCAGGATATAGAAGGTGGTCTCGGTGCAGCCCTGGACAATCGCCGACAGACGACCGGCGAAGCTGTCCGGACCGAAGGTTTTCATGGTTTCCACCATCATCGCCCGGGCACCGCTGCCGGAAAGCGGCTTCATCAGCATGGTCGGCAGACGATTTACCCAGGCCGGATCGCAGCCGAGGGAGGTTACCAAGCCCCGCACCCCATTCATGAAGACATCCAGGGCGCCGCTGGCCCGCAGCATGCCGATAGCCACCAACATCGCCACCAGATAGGGAATAAGCATGCATCAAACCCTGCTCATCACCTGGACATGCTTGTCAATTTCTTCAATTTCCCCGTCGCGGCCTTCTTTGTGCAGTTGCTCGCGGAGTTGGTCGAGTTCCTTGTGTAGTTGCGGGATCAGTTGATCGCGAATGTGATCCCGCACATTTTGTTGCGCCCGGCTAAATTCATCGGCGAGTTGTTTGATGGATATTTCCAGCTGTTTTACCTCCTCTCTATCCGGCGCTTTTTTCACTTCTTCGCTCAAGGTATGCAGTCGCCTAGACAGATCAGCAAGCGCTGCCGCCATCTCCTTATCGAGTTTTTGCGACGTTTCTTTCATGGATTTGTCCATCTGTTGCATTGCCTCCTGCATGCCGAATTGCGCAGCAGTAGCGGTGCGTTTTAGGCCGCTCAACATATCGTCAAGAAATCCGGGACGTACAGAACCTTGAACAATGGCCCCGCCTTCCAAGGCTTTGCCCCCTGGCCTTTCTTGGACAATGATCACCGCCTTGCCTTGTTGAACTTTTGGGTTGTTTTCAATGAAAAACTTCGAATCGACCGTCGCGGCGTTTTCAAAATCGGCGGCAATGTTGAGCTCAACCAGGAAATCTCCTTGCTGGGTATAGGAGATTTTTAGCACTTTGCCGATTTCATTTTGTTGAAAATATACAGGATCTTCAATCTTTAACCCTAAAACCTCGGGATAACGCACCTGCAAGGTCAGAGAACTTTGCATACATCCCCATAACAGCAGGAGGATAGGGATAATTGCCGGATAAAAACGGGTTTTATGCTGCATAACGGAGCTCCTTGGATAGTTATCGGTTGGCGAGAAGCATCTCTCCGGCACCATTTCAACGTTTGTCTGCCTTGCTTTCGCTAAAAAGATTATGGACTTGGAAAACATGGCAAAAGCATAGCCCTTTGACGGCGATTTGCAAAAAGAAATCGCAAGAAGAACTCAATATTGGGTAAGATGGGGGAACTTTTTTGGACTTGACCCCGCAACCATGATATCTTCTCTTTGCGCTTCATGGTATGGTTCGTGGTTGGATTTTGCCGGTTGCAAAACTCTGTCGAAAAATGATTACCTTGCACTCTATCAATATGATGCAGGGTACCGGGCGGTTATAACGCCAATCGTTTTTTACAACCGGCTTCATTGCCATGTGGTTTTTACCGAGAGTGATCGCCCATTATGTTCTATCTCCACGTCGCCAACCGTACGGAAAATCTGCTGCGACATCTGGCCCATATCCTTATGGAGGGGGAGCTCCGGGATATCTTTGCCCCCGAGCTGTTTCTTATTCAGAGCCAGGGCATGGAACGGATGGTGGCCCAGAGTTTGGCTGACCAATTCGGCAGTTTCTGCAATTTTCAGTTTTTTTTGCCCCTCGATTTCCTCGGCTTTATCGCTAAAAGACTTGATCTCGGCATCAGCCCCGACGGCTTTGGCCGGCAGCTCCTCACCTGGCGACTCGATGAGCTGCTGCGGGGTCTTGAGGCGGAGGAGTACCAGCTTCTCAGGTACTATCTGACCGGGGAAAATGGCGATCTGAAGCGCTTTCAGCTGGCCCGACGGCTGGCCAATATCTTCGATCAGTACCAGGTGCTGCGTCCTGAATTTTTAAGCCAATGGGAGGTTGGCAAGCGGGCCACCGACCATCCGGCGGAGATTTGGCAGATGGCCCTGTGGCGCCATGTACTTGCGGGTCCCGGCGGCAATATGCATCGGGGGGTGCAGTTTCGCCGCGTGATCGAACGCCTTAGCGGCGAGGACGATCTCTCATCTCTTTTACCAAAGCGTATCTCGGTGATCGGTTTACATACCATGCCGCCGATTTTTCTCGAATACCTGAACCGCCTCGCCGGCCATATGGATGTCCACCTCCTGCTGTTGTCGCCGTGCCGCCATTATTGGGGTGACGTCCTGAGCCAGCGGGCGCAGCTCAAGAGGCAGGCTCGGCAATCGGATGCACAGCAAATGGTTGCCGAAGAGCATCATCCACTCCTTGCCGCCCTTGGTCGGCAGGGTCGGGATTTTCATAATTTGCTCCTGGAAAACGTTGAATTTTTTCAGGAGTCGGATGGCTATGACGAACCTCTTGAAGACGACGACTATGGAGAAGCGTCCCTGTTGCAACGCATCCAGGCGGATCTTCTTGATGACCGGATTGTTGCGTACCAACCGACCAGCGCAAGAGTCGGCGACGATTCGCTCCAGGTGGTGTCGTGCCATTCCCGGCTGCGGGAACTGCAGGTGCTGAGGGACCATTTGCTTGCCCTCCTGCATAAGGACAGCAGCCTTGAACTGCGGCAGATTGTGGTCATGGCCCCGGATATCCAGGAGTACGCCGGCCTCATTCCCGCAGTTTTTGCCGATATCCAGCATTCCATTGCCGACCGCAGTATGCGCAGGCGTAACAGCATTATCGCCGCCTTCCTCGCCTTTTTTGATCTTTTTACCGGCCGCTTCGGCTGGAGCGAGGTCTTTGATCTGTTGCGTCGGCCGACCATTCATCCCCAGTTCCAGCTGGCGGCAGGCGATCTCGAAACCCTGCAGCAGTGGATAATCGGTTCGGGCATCCGCTGGGGTCTATCCGCCGAGCAACGCGGCGAGGAAGGACTGCCGGAATTTGCCGAGACCAGCTGGCGGGCAGGACTCGATCGCCTGCTCATGGGCTATGCCATCGAGGGTGAGGAACTGGTAGACGGGCTGCTGCCCTATCCGGACATCGAGGGCCGGGGGGCGCAGCCTCTCGGGGGGCTGTGCCGCTTTATCGAGATGATCGAACAGGCCCGTCGGGATTTTCAGCAATCGCGGACCCTGGTTCAGTGGTCGGTGCTTCTTCTGCAATACGGGAAAGTGCTGTTTGGCGACTCCGACGAGCGGGAACTGGTAGAGTTGCGGGCCATCCTCGCCGAACCGGTCGAGTCGATGAGCATCTTCCACGGCAGCCAGGTTGGTTATCCGGTGATCCATGAATGGCTGAACCTATCGGCGCGGGAGAGTCGCACCAGTTCCGGTTTTCTCCGTGGTCAGCTGACCTTTTGCTCAATGTTACCGATGCGATCGATCCCCTTTCAGGTCGTATGTCTCTTGGGACTGAACGATGGGGTCTTTCCGAAAAATGACAATCATGACACCTTCGACTTGATGGTCGGGGATTTCCGTCCCGGTGACCGTTCGCCACGCGCCGATGACCGCTACCAGTTTCTGGAAGCCCTGCTGGCCGCAAGATCGCATCTGTATCTCAGTTATATCGGCCAGTCGATCCGCAGCGGGGAGGCGATTCCGCCATCGACCGTGGTGAGCGAATTTCTTGAGTTGCTTGAAACCTCCTACGGCGCCGGCGATATGGTGGTCAGCCATCCGCTGCACCCGTTCAGCCGCAAATATTTTGCCGGCGGCGGCAGTGATAAACTCTTCAGTTATAACGATTATTATTGCAGAACCGCAGTCGCCCTGCAGGAGGGCGTGCAGCCTAAAGATGGGTGGTGGCAGGGGAGAATTGAAGGTGAAGTGGCGACCCTGCATCTCGCCGACCTCCTGCGCTTTGTAGCCAATCCGCAGAAGTTTTTTGTCACAGATATCCTCGGCATTCGGTTGGACCTGGGCGCCGAGCTGCCGGAGGAGCGGGAACTCTTCCAATCGACCGGTCTTGACCGCTATCTCGTCGATCAGCACCTGCTGCAACTTGGCCTTGACGGCCGCCTGTCCAGCGGTTTTACGACGGTTGTCGCCGAGGGCCGCTGGCCGCTGGGGGCGCCGGGGGCATTGGCTTTTAGCGAAAAGTCGAGGGCGATAGAGAGCTTTCTCGTGCGAGTTGAAGCCCAGCAGATGGGGCAAAAGCAAGCCGGTCTTCCGGTTGATCTTGCCTTTGGCGGGTACCAGCTGGTAGGCACCTTGAGCAATATCCACGAACAAGGCATTCTTCTGCTCCGTTTCGGCAAGCTGCGCGGCCGGGATTTACTGACCGGTTGGATCCATCACCTGCTGGCACAGCGGCTGCGTCCGGGGGCGGTAACTCGCATCGTCGCTCTCGACACAACCATCGGCTTTGATACGCAGAGCGAAGGGCCGGACCTCCTGCGGCTGCTTGCCCTCTTTGTCGAGGGTTGTTGTCGGCCCCTGCCGCTTTTTCTTGAGCCGGGCCTGGTCTATGCCAGGCAGGAGGCCAATCCGAAATCGCGCACCGCCCCCATCGACAAGGCCATGGCGGCGTATCGGGCAAGTATGGACAAGGGCTACGAGCTGGAGTGGGCACTGCTTTATAGCAACAGGGCAGCGGAAGAAGTCCTCGATGCTGAGTTTGAGGAGCTTTGCCTTGAGATACTCTGTCCGCTGTGGAGGAGTGGTGATGCCAGCTGAATTTCGCATCTTTGACTCGGCCCGTGGGGAATTGATAAAGGGCATTACCCTGGTTGAGGCGAGCGCCGGTACCGGCAAGACCTATGCCATTACCATGCTGGTGCTGCGGGCGGTGGTCGAGCTGCAGGTGCCAATCGACAAAATCCTCATCGTCACCTTCACCAAGGCCGCCACCGAGGAACTGCGCCAGCGTATCAGGAACAAATTGGTTGAGGCGCGAAACCTCTTGGCGGGCAAGGTGGCAGATGCCGCGGCGATCGATCCGACGCTTTTTTCCTGGGCCGAGAGCATAAGCGACCGGCCTCAAGCCCTTTCCCTATTGCAGCTGGCACTCGCCGATATTGACCGAGCCGGGGTCTTTACCATCCATGGCTTTTGTCAGCGCATGTTGGTGGAGCAGGCCTTAGAGAGCGGCCAGCTGTTCGATGTCGAATTGCTGACCGATATCGAACACGTTCGCCTGCAGATCGCCGAAGATTTCTGGCGCAGCCGGATTTACCCTCTCGCCCCCTTGCCCTGCGGCCTGGTGACGAGGGATTTTCCGACCCCGGAGCAGTTGCTGGCCAGTGTGTCTGAGGCGAAGAGAGAAAACTGCCGTATCGAACCCTCGGTCGACCTCTTAGAAGACATTCTTTTCCGGCTCGATGCGGCCATGGCGCAGCTGACCGCCTGGTGGCAAGCGAGGAGTGTCGAGCTCAAAAATCTCTTTGATAAGAGTCTTGGTCAAGGCCATTTTAAAAAACCTTTCAATGATAAATTTGACCTGTGGTTTGCCGAGTTGGATGCCTTTTTTACCGGTGCTACCGCAACCCTGCCGGATACGATCAAGCTCCTCAACCGGCAGCTATTGGCCAACGAGCTGAACGGCCACAAGATCAAAGGCGAAGAAAAAAAACTTTCTTATCTGGCCGCCTGGCCCTTGCCGGAAAGGGAGGTGGAGGCATTGCTGGCGGCGGCGGGCGATCTGCTCCTGTCGCTTCGGGTAGAGCTTGCCGAAAAACTGCGTGCCGAGGTGATGAGCCGCCTCGAACGGCGCGGCAATATCGGCTTTGACGACCTCATTACCCGGCTGTCGCGGGCACTGCAGGGTGATCGGGGGCTGGCCCTCAGAAGGCTGGTGGGGGCAAGGTATGCGGTTGCCCTGATCGATGAATTCCAGGATACCGACGGGGTGCAGTGGCATATCTTTTCCAGTCTCTTCGGGAGGGGGGAGCACGCCCTGTATCTGATCGGCGACCCCAAGCAGGCCATCTATAAATTCCGCGGCGCCGATATCCATTCCTATTTTCTTGCACGGCAGTCGGCTGTCCAGCTTTTAACCCTTGAAAAAAATTACCGCTCCCATCCCTTTCTGGTAGGCGAGGTCAACCGACTCCTTACCTCCCGGCCAAAGCCTTTTTATTTCCCCGCTGACATCCTTGACTATCGTCCGGTGCTTGCGGCAAAAAGCGAGGCTGATGCCGATCTTCGCAGGGCCGGAGTGTCGCCGGCCGGAATGGTTTACTGCACACTTGCCGAAAACGCAGACGATTCCGCTGGGCGCTGGTCATCCGGCAAAGCCGCCGAAAGATTTTTGAGCTTTGCCGTGGCCGAGATAGGGCGACTTCTTGACCCAACCGACCCGGTAGTTCTGCACACTGAACAGGAGCAGCTCCTTGCTCCGCATGATATCGCCGTCCTGGTGCGCAGCCATCGCCAGGCCGAGTCGTACCGGCAGGCGCTGGCCGAGGCGGGCATCCCGGCGGTGGTCGCCAGCCGCGCCTCGGTCTTTCATACCGGCGAATGCCGCGAGTTGCTTTTGCTGCTGCAGGCCATCGCCAACCCCGGCGACATGGTGAAGCTCCGAACATCACTGACCATTTCCTGGTTCGGCTTTACCGGCAACGATCTTTACCAGCTATGGCGTGACGAAGAGCGGCTTAACCAGCTGCACAGCCGGTTTCAGGGTTACCATAAGCGTTGGCGGGAGCAGGGTTTTCTGGCGATGATGAGCCGGCTGCTGGTGGCCGAGGAGGTGCTGGTCACCCTGGCATCTGACCGGTTGGCCGAACGGGCTATTGCCAACATCAACCATCTTCTCGAACTGGTCCAGGAAGAGGAGAGCAGCGAAAACCTTGGTATCAACCAGGTTGTGCAATGGTTGTTGCAGATGACCACGGATGATGCCGCCACGGACGACACTGAACTGCTGCTGGAAAGCGATGAGGAGGCGGTGCGCATTGTCACTATGCATGGCGCCAAGGGACTGGAATACCCGGTGGTGTTCTGTCCTTTTCTCTGGTATCGCAGCGACCGCTTGAGCGGCGAAAAGCATCAGGTATCCGGCCATGACGACGACAACAGCCTGGTAGTCGATTTGGGCTCGTCGCAGTTTTTACAGCGGCGGGACAAAGCGGTCGGCGAACAGATGGCCGAAGACCTTCGGCTTCTCTATGTTGCAATTACCCGTGCCAAAATTCGCTGTTATGTCATGTGGGCGGATGTTAAACCGCATATTCCCGTCGCCGATTCTTTCCAGTCCGCCCTTGGCTATCTGCTTTTTCCCGGCGGGGCGCTGCCGTATCAGGGGCAGCAGGAACAGCTGCAGGAAGTGGCGCAACACCATCCGCTGCAGATGCTGACCATTTCAGGCCTCGATGCCTCGGTATCCGCCACCGCCCGGGTAAGGTCCCAGGAACTCCGCCCACTTGCTGCCTCGGGCCGGTCGTTGTATACCGACTGGCAGATGTCGAGCTACTCGGCCATGGCCATGCTCAGTGAATACGCGCAGGAAGCGGAAGTTGCCGCAAGCCGGGCCGGTCGCCTGGTGCCGGTTCCAGGATTGCCGATGGGGGCAAGTTTCGGCAACGTCATCCACGACCTGTTGGACGAACTATCGTTTGCCGTGATTGCCCGCCGGGGGGAGCAGGATAATACCCCGCTGCTGCGGCAGAAATGTCTGCGTTATGGGGTGGGGGCCGAGCCCGAGGGGATCGAAAAACTACTGCAGCAGGTGGTGACGACACCGCTCCGAACCGGCGCAGGCACATTCAGCCTGGCCATGGTCGATGAAGGCCGGTGTCTCAAAGAGATGGGTTTCTATTTCCACCTCGGACTCCTAGCAACCGAGCGGATCAATGAAATTTTGGCAGGTGAACCGACGGTGGTGCCACTTGCGCATAAGACCATGCGCGGCTACCTCACCGGTTTTATCGATCTAGTCTGCGAATTCGCCGGCAAATATTATATCCTTGATTATAAAACCAATTTTCTCGGTGACGTCCTGGCCGATTACCAGACCGATAAGCTCATTGCCGCCATGCAGTCCCATAACTACGGCCTGCAGTACTGGATCTACTCCCTGGTTCTGCATCGGCATCTGCAGAACCGCATTGCCGATTATCGCTATCACGACCATTTCGGTGGCGTCATGTACCTTTTTGTTCGCGGCATGACCCCGGATATCCCCGGCAGCGGCGTCTTTGCCACCCTTCCCGACTACGAAAAAGTGCTGGCGCTTGACCGGGCAGTAGGAGGGCTTGCAGATGAATGACCTGAACTTTCCCTCCCTTGATCGTTATTTTGCTGAGTTTCTCGCCGCTCGTTCGGGATTGTCGGGGGCGGCGAAGGAGCGATTTCAGGAGCTGGTTGCCAGGGTTTCAGGGGCACTTGAGGAAGGCCATAGCTGCCTGTCGGTGAGCGAGGGAGATGAGCGGTTTCTCTCCGTTAGTTCCTTAGTCTCAGGCGGTGGACCAACCCCCTTGGTCATCTACAACCACCGGCTGTATCTGCATCGCTACTTCCACTATGAGACCCGTCTGGCTGAGCAGATCAGGATCATGGCGGCGATAACCATGGCCCCGGAGCTGGATGAACAGCTGATAGACACATATTTTGACGATTCCGGGACGGGTACCGATTGGCAGAAAGAGGCGGCGGAGGTCGCTCTTTGTCGGGCACTGACAATCATCTGCGGTGGGCCGGGCACCGGCAAAACGACGACAGTGGTGAAGATCCTTGCCCTCCTGTTGCAGGCGGCTGAAGGCCGGCGAGTCCCGGCGGTGGCCCTCGCCGCACCCACCGGCAAGGCGGCGATGCGCTTGAGCGAGGCGGTCGGCAAGAGTCTCGCCCATCTTCAGCTTCCCGAAAAGGTTAAGAACGCTCTGCCGACCGCTGCCTCCACTTTGCACCGACTGCTCGGAGTCCGGCGTGGCTCGCCGCAATTCAGGCATAACCGGGACAATCCCTTGGGTTGGGATATTGTAGTGGTTGATGAGGCCTCGATGGTCGATCTGGCATTGATGAGTAAACTTGTCGATGCCATCAAGCCCGGAGCACGTCTCATTCTTCTTGGCGACAAGGACCAACTGGCCTCGGTCGAGTCCGGAGCGGTGCTCGGCGATTTTATCCGGAGTCTGCCCCAAAACACCGTCGAATTGCAAAGAACCTATCGGTTTGAGGTAGGGATCAAGCAGCTGGCCGAGGCGATCAACGGCGCCGACAGCGCCACTGCCTGGGGGGTATTGCAGGAATCACAAGCGACCAATGTGTCTGTTTTGACTGAGGATCTGGTTGGTTTTATCAGCAGACGTTATGTCCCTTTCATGGCGATGGCAAATCAACCAGGGGCCCTTGATATTGTGCAGCTCTTCGCCCAGTTTAACAGCTTTCGCGTCCTTTGCGCCCTGCATTACGGCAACCGGGGTGTGGACCCGATCAACCGGCAGGTGGAACTGGCCCTTTTGCAGCACGGTTTCCCCTGCAGGCCGGATACCTGGTACCCCGGCCGGCCGGTATTGATCACCAGGAACGATTATAGCCTCGATCTGTATAACGGCGATATCGGCATCTGCCTTGCAGATCCTGAAAAAGGCGAACTGCAGGTGTGGTTCGAGCGGGCAGGCGGCGGATGGCGCAGCTATCCACCTTCCCGCCTGCCAGGCTGCAAGACCGTTTTTGCCATGACCATCCATAAAAGCCAGGGTTCCGAATTTGACGAGGTACTGGTTGTCCTGCCGGAAGAGGATAACCGTATCCTCAGCCGCGAGCTGGTTTATACGGCAGTCACCCGGGCGAAGAAGGCGGTGCGGCTGGTGGCTGAAAAAGAGATATTGCGGTTGGCGCTTTCAAGAAATATTGAGCGAACCAGCGGTCTTGTCGATTTATTGACAGCATAGCGATGCTTCTTCTCGATAAAATCCCGAAAGACTTTGAAAAAATGACAGGGTAAAGTAATTGCCTGAAAAATGTGTTATAATAGAAATACGTTACAGTTGGTAAGGCGGTAAAGCCATTGGTGCAACGCTCATCTTGTAGTGAAGTCGGGAGGAAGGTGTGGCAGCGAGATTGAAAATATTTTTCCTTACAGAAACTTTAACCTCAGGGCCGGAAGAAGATAGGCAGGTCTTTACCGTCAGTCAACTGATGCCGGCGGGGGCAATGCTTGTTGCCCTTGAAGGCGGGAGCCAAGGAACATCAGGGAGGGCAGGTGATACGCACCTGGGTATTGAGCTGATTCCCGGTGACGGTGTGGAGTATTCTGCCGATAAGAGGGCTTTGCTGGCAACAACGCCCGGCTATCCGCAAATGGTGCGCGTCAAGGAAGGTTCGGGGGAAAAGATCATCATCGATCTCGAACCGCTCTTTTTTATCAGTGAGGATGGCTGGACGGTGAAAATGAACCTTT
Organism: Desulfobulbales bacterium; assembly: GCA_038211245.1. Lineage (GTDB taxonomy): Bacteria > Desulfobacterota > Desulfobulbia > Desulfobulbales > Desulfocapsaceae > Desulforhopalus_A. The sequence goes on from JBBQVT010000058.1 coordinate 17,597, forward strand.
ACCCGCCGGTTGCCGGCAATTCGTTGCCGGGGGCAGCGGAAATTTTGGCGATACTTGAAAAGGCAAACGTCCGTTCAGGTGTGCGGGAAAAGAACATAGCTGCCTGCATCGCTGCAGTGCATAGCGAACAGCGGCCACATAAAAATCAGGTTATCGCTCGTGGCCGCTTGCCGGTGAATGGCGAAAACGGTTGGCTGCGCATCGATATCGCGGTTGGCACCCAGGCGGGTAAGGAACTTGGTGATGGCCACATGGATTTTCGCGAGCGGCATATGTTTAGCGGAGTTGATAAGGGTCAGCTTCTGGCCACCAAGGTTGCGGCAACCGCCGGGCTGCCGGGAGTGAATGTATATGGCCATGAAGTGCCGCAGATACCGGGCAGAGACCTGATTATCAAAACCGCCGAGGATGTTCTCTATGACGAAGGTACGGGGGAGATCCATGCCGCCATTGCCGGAGTGCTATCGGCGGTCACCGACACCAGTGTCCGGGTGACCGCGAAGCTCAGCATTTCCGGTGATATCGACTTTCAGATCGGCAATGTAGAATCACGGGATGCAGTTGAAATCAGCGGTTCGATCAAGCCTGGCTTCAAGGTTGTCACCGGCGGTGATGTGCTGCTCGGCGGCAGCGTCGAGTCGGCGCATATAAGCAGCCGCGGCAATGTAGTAATTCGCGGCGGGATCATGGGGGATGAGGCGACTGTAGAGGCTGATGGCGATGTTGATATCCCGGTTATCGGCAATGGATCAATTTCCTGTAAAGGATCGGTGCGGGTCAGTCGTGAGGCGTATCATGCCGAGATCAGGTGTCTGCAGGATATCATCTTCACCGGTCAGGCCAGGGTGGTAAGTTCCGATCTCTTTGCCGGCGGCAGTATAACGGCCGTCGAGGTCGACACCGATACCAGTCCCAATTCCCTGCTTGCCGCGGCTACCATGCCGGAAAGATACGCCAGGTATTATAAATTGCTGAAAGCTTTTCACCAGGCGCAGGCAGCCGTTGATGCCTGGCATCGGCGCTTTGGTTCGGCGGTAGCCAATGACGAGATGGCAGAGCTCAATGAAGAACTCGCCGATGCCAAGAGTTCTCTTGCTTCGTATAACCTCGTTCCCGGTGTTGGCGAGCGCGACAGGTCAGGCGGTCTGCGTTACGCCTGCCGCCAAAAAATAACGGTAAAAGGGCTGATTCGCAGTGGAGCTGTCATTCGCATCGGCAATACCGAGGCAACGCTGAAAAAAAACTATGGAGAAGGCCACTTTGCCCTTAACAGTGATACCGGCAAACTTGAATTCCAATCCGATGGCAATGGCCAGAAGGCAGCAGCGGTAGAAGTGGTATAACGGAAAAAGAGAAGGAGAGTACAGCAATGTTTGTGAAACAGTGGATGGCGACCGAAGTCGTGACTGTTGCGCCTAACGAGACCATCGGCGCAGCCGGAAAATTGCTCAAAGGCCACAAGATCAGACGCCTACCGGTGGTTGAGGAAGGGGTGTTGGTTGGTATCATAAGCCCCCGCGACCTGGAAAAGGTGATGCCGTCGATGCTCGATGCCGATGGCGCCTCGGAAGAGGAATTTGTCGCCGCCAACACGGAAATACGAACGGTTATGACGGCCTCGCCGATCACCGTCGAACCGGACGACACCCTGGTTGAGGCGATCAAGAAGATGCGGCGCAATAAAATTGACGGTCTTCCTGTGGTCGAAGACATGCAGCTCGTCGGAATCCTCAGTATTACCGATATTCTCGATGCCTTTCTGGAGGTCATGACCGGTGGGCAGGCGGGAACGCGGTTTGACCTGAAAATTGATCAAACTCCCGAGGCCTTTTATAAAATGATCAAGGCCTTTCAAAAACAGAACAAAGAAATTCTCGCCATCTCCCAGCACTATGGGTATAGCGCAGAGCATCATCTGGTCACCGTCCATATCAAAGAAAATGATAACGATGAGCTCGTTGATATGTTATGGAAGAGTGAGGTAACCGTTGAAAGGATTACCCCGGTGTCTTGAACGTATTTATTGTTCGAGAGTTTTTTTCAGTTGGGGTAAGATAAGGGACTTTTTTGGGAAAATGAACCTGTCAGATAAAATATCAACGTGGGTCATATGATGAATGAAAAAGAACTGCAAAAGCAATTACAAACCAAGGTGAAGAAAAAACTCGAATCGTTGTTCGAGCGTTACAAAATGGACTTTGGCGGTATTGATGCCTCCTTGAAATGGAAGCCGATTGTCCTCATCATCGGTAATTACTCGTCGGGCAAGTCGACCCTTATTAACGAGTTTGTCGGTCAGGATATTCAGCGGACGGGACAGGCTCCCACCGACGATTCCTTCACCATCATCACCTCCGATCCGGGAATATCGGGTGCGGAAACGCCCGGTTCGACCCTGGTAAACGATGAAAAGCTGCCTTTTGGCCTTTTTAAACAGTTTGGCGAAAGACTCATCTCGCATATCTGCATGAAGCAGATCGTCAGCCCGGTCCTCGCGAACATGGCGATCATCGACAGTCCGGGGATGCTCGATGCCACCAGCGAAAACGACCGGGGCTATGATTACATGAAGGTTCTCGGCGAATTTGCCAAGATGGCCGACCTTATAGTGCTGATGTTTGATCCGCACAAGGCTGGTACCATTAAGGAATCCTATGACGCCATCCGCAACACCCTGCCGGAGAAATCAGGCGAACATCGCATCGTTTTTGTCATGAGCCGAATCGACGAATGTGACAATCTCAGCGATTTTACCCGCTCCTACGGTACCCTGTGCTGGAATATGTCGCAGATGACCGGCCGCAAGGATATCCCGCATATTTATCTTACCTATTCGCCCCATGTCGCCAATCTCAAGACCGTTGCCGAAGATTGGCCACAGGAACGGGAGCAATTGATCGATAAAATTAATAAGGCGCCGAATTTTCGCATCAACCATATCCTCGAAGATATCGATCGGCAGGTCAACGAGGTACAGATTGTTGCCCAGGCAGTCGGCGAATTTCTCAGGCGGGCCAACACCCTGTTCTGGAAATTTGCCAATGTCACCTTTGGCTTGGCAATTGTCCTGTTTCTTTTTGGTGATTTGTTTTTTTCCACCTTCTTATCCTTCCCGGACACTACCCTTCTTGCCTCGCTGAAAAGCGGGGCGATTGAGCCGTCCACACTGATTGTTCCAGGTGCTCTGGCTTTGGTGACGCTGTTCCTCGGTTTCTTCGGCTATAGCAAGATTGCCTTTCGCCGGCTGATGAAGAAATCTCTGGCCAACTCCGCCGGTCTGGTAGTTCTCGACAATGATTATCGGCGAAATCTCTGGCGCAAGATGGAATTCAAAGCCCGACAAAATCTCATCGGTTTGACCGTCAACGATTTGTGGAGCGGTTACGGCAGGAGCCTCACCAAAATTGACCATTTTCTCAATTACGATCTGAAAATGTACTACGATAAGATCGGCACCTGAGTTTTAGCAGCTTGGATACCTTGTTTGTGGGCTGGAGGTGGTTTTGCCATCGTTCACCTTTTTTCATTGGAGGTATTGCGGAAAACTACTGGATCACCTGAACTTTGTACATGCCATGTTTTATAACCTGGTGAAGTGACTCTTTTGCAAATTGCAAACCTTTCGTTGCGGCACCAGCATAATTCACAAGATCAAAATTTTCCAGTTGCAACATAAATTGGTAAAATAGAAATCTGTTCAATCCGAAATAATTGTGATCCGAATTGATCTCCGTCCTCGCAAGGCAACTCCGCGGGACAGTGCAGTTTCAGTCGGGCGGCGCTGTCGGGCAAGGGACAAGGGTCAGCATGTGCTTTACGAAAAAAGACCGGGGGCAACAACCATGACAACTACCAGGATACTCGTTGTTGAAGATGAAGGGGTCCTCGCCCTGCAGATCAGCAGGGATCTGGAAATGCTGGGGTATGCGGTGGTGGGGATCTTTGCCTCGGGTGCGGAAACCCTGAAAAGCATAGTCGCGGCAGGACCGGATCTGGTACTCATGGACATCCACCTGGCTGGCGAAATCGACGGCGTAGAGACGGCTGAAAAAATAGCCGACGTGCTCGACATCCCGGTGGTTTTCCTCATCGCCCACTCAGAAGATGAGATCATTGACCGGGTAAAAAACATCACACCTGATGGATACCTCCTGAAGCCCATCGGGCCGCATGAACTGCATATCGGCATCCAGGTAGCGCTCGCCAGGCATGAAAAAAATCGCCAACTGAAAGAAACGCAGCGCTGGCTTGCCACCGTCCTGAAGAGTACCGGGGAGGCCATAATTACTACTGACAACGCCTGCCGGGTGACCCTGATGAATCTCAGGGCGGAACAGTACACGGGCTGGACCACAGCAGAGGCCATGGGCAAAAGGCTTCATGAGGTGCTGCGCCTTCAGGCCGATGGCGTTATGGCTTTGCCCATTGAAGAGCAACTGCAGGCTGCCGTTCTTGGGGAAGGTCGAACCATTAATTTCTTTGAGGGGTGCAGTGTCATTGGTCGCGATAGCACCCAAATGCCGGTCGATGGCAGCGCCGCACCGATCCACGGCGAAAAGGGCATCATCGTCGGAACAGTGCTGACCTTCCGGGATGTTACCGAGCGTCAGCGACTGCGGCTGTACCGCTGTCTTGCCGGCAAGGTGTTTGAGATTCTCAGCACCACCTCCGATTTTAAGGATGCGATAGAGAATATTCTTAGCGCCATTCAACACGCGACTGGCTGTGACGCCGTGGGAATACGGCTGCAACACGGAGAGGACTTCCCCTATTTGGCGCAACGCGGTTTCTCCGGCGATTTTCTCCGCAGCGAAAACAGCCTGGTCGACCGCGACAAGGAAGGCGCCATCTGCCGAGGACCGGACGGCAAGGTCAAGCTGGAATGCACCTGCGGCATGGTTATTGCCGGAAAGACCGACCCGGCCCATCCGCTGTGTACTCCGGGCGGAAGCTTCTGGACCAACGATTCCCTGCCGCTTCTCAAGCTTCCGGTTGATGCCGAGCCACGACTCCATCCCCGCAACCACTGCATCCACCACGGCTTTATGTCGGTGACCCTGGTGCCGATCCGGGAAAAACAACAGATTGTCGGCCTCCTGCAACTGAACCACCGCAGAAAGGACGCGTTCAGCCTTGAGGTGGTCGAGATCCTCGAGACAATGGCCAACAGTATCGGTGAGGCTTTGCTGCGCAGG
>JBBQVT010000059.1:0-22747 GCA_038211245.1 Desulfobulbales bacterium
TCAAAAGTAAGGGCGTAAGCAATGTCGCTCAAAAATTACGACAGCTCAGTTTTTCTGTACGCACGGTTCTCGATTATTTGAAAATTTCTGGAAATACCCATAGTTCTCCCGCGGCTGGAGGGTTAGAATAAATTTACCGTGTCAGTGAAACTGCTGCAATTCGTGCCTTGATTGTGTTGGGGGCGAGTGCAACAGGTGAAAGGCTTTTGAAAGCGTTGCGAGAAACGATATAGGTTTGCACCAAAAGAGGTTGACCGTAAGGCCGCAAACGTTCCCACAGTCAGCTAATGATTTGTTTTGCTCGGCAACTTTGCCAGTATTTTTTTTCAAGGGGCTGTGCCTATTTTTTGCAAAAAGACATTAAAATAATTTCAATCGAACCGATGCTGTTTTTTCGTCTTTTCGCTTTTGTCGCTTGAGAACCCACCCCTTATCAATAGCGATCTGCGAGACTGTGGCAGCCTTCCATTCATTGCCTGTACTAGTTTTATATTCTTTTTCGTTAAGAAAAATGGCAATTTCTTTTTTAGTACGCCCTTTCTCTAAATATTCTTCGATTATTGTGACTGCCTCTATGAATTGTTTTTCATACCTTTGCCTCACTGTCAATGGCTTTGGGGCAGGTTTGTTTTCTTCTGCTATTTGTTGATATTTTTCAATTCTTTTCCGTTCAGCTTCAAGGTTCTGCGAATAGACTTCCATCATCTCATCATAAATAGGACACTTCAACGAACATTGAGCTTTAAAAATATTGTTTTCACAGTTGCATAAAAAAGAGATGTCACTACGATGGATATAATTAATAGATGATTTTGTGCTATGACGAATTTGCGATGCTGAGCTTGAAGATGTTTTGGAAAGAACATCTACACAGTAGTTTGTCAGCCAATCTCGATAGATTTCTGGCTCAAATCCTTGAAGTTTGCACCAAGCAGCAATAAATAGGGTGATTTCATGACGGGATGGACTCACAGAGCTAACAATTGTAAATCTATCTGTTGAAAGACCATTCTTAACGAGATCTAGAATGCAAACAAAAGGTTTACTCTTTTTCTCACTTCTAACGAGATCCATTAGTTTCTGTAAATGCATTGTTTTTTTCTCAAAATAAAACGTTATACCATCATCAATAGTTACCTAATTTCCCGAAAAAAATTACAACGAGGTATTGCCGAGGAGTGTTATTCGATCATTGCCTTGCCTTAAGAAGAGCATCTCTGCTGTCCGAGTAAAACTGGATGTCAATCCTGGTAGCCATGTCATCTGAGAGGTCAAAAAGCTGCCGACGACAAGAAACAGGCATCAATACAGCTGTGGCACCCTTCTCGACGGCAATTTCCGCAACGGCGACCGGGTTGTGAATAGGTTCGATAGAGCCACCCAGATTGATTTCACCAACAATGATTAATCCGCCACGGATACTCTTTTTCAGAAGGGATGTGCACAGAGCCAGCAGGGACGCCATTCCAAGTTTTGCCCCAGATTTTGAGGCATCAAAAGCCCTAAGTTGAACAGTGAACTCATGATGACGAGGTTCTTTGTCACCAACCAATTGCATTGAGCGGGCGTAGAGATTCTGCTCAGCATACCCCATGCTTTCCTTGAAAGCGAGCGGTACCGGCTTATTAAGGATCTTGATCCCAGATCCAGGGCCTTCGTTGATCTCAATACGGTACAATCCAGGTTGCTCTTCACTGCCTCCAGGGCTGATACTCCATGCCTGCCCAGGCTCCAGAGGGTCGCCACCGATGCTGTTATCACTTTGCAGTTCAGGTGTACTATCAGGTTCAATACCGATGGATCGGAGGAGAAATATCTTCCATTCGTCGGTGGTAAAGGTATTACGAGCCTCGGCCAAAGTATCAAGCACGTCGCGTTTAGACAGTTGAATCTCGCGAAGTGATTCGACACCAAAGGGCCGACCATTTTTTTCTTGCTCGATCACGGAATCATATACAAGGGTAATTTCCGCATAAAATCCCCCGGTAAGCATGCGCTCGTGCTTGCTGACCAATTCCGCCTCGATACGGGCGTCCTGCAGGCGAAGAGTCGGTATAGTTGCCAGATAGGAATCGGTTTTAGCGTCGAGGCGAGCGGTGATCAAATCGATGATTTTTACTTGTCCCTTTTCCCGTGCCCGTGATTTGAAAAGTTCTTCCTCGCCGGCTTTCACAGTCCGGTCGGCAAGCTGTCTCTGAACAATTTCCAACCCTTCCGCTATTTCTTCCTGATCGGTGCTGGCGCAATAGCGGCCAAGGAGAAACTCAACCACATAGGTTGGTACCGGGAACTGCCGGCTGAATGTCCTGACAAGATCCTTCCTGACCAGATATCCCTCAAGCCCTGCGGCCGCCTTTTTGTCGATCGGATCCAATTCAATCATTTTTCACCTCCGCCAATTAAAGTGGCGAGCTGTGTTATTAATTTGCCATCAGAGTCGAACAAGATAAGTGTGGCAGGACTTCCTTCCAGATCCTCGTTTTCGACAACCACGGAGGCAGTGCCGTTGCTTTTCAGGGATTTGTTGCAGACAACAACACTGGAGTCAGGATTGCCAGCCTGGCTGCGCAAATCAACAAACAGCCCAGAGAAGGTGCCCTCCACGGCAACAGTGCATCGCAGGCCTTTCCAGCCAACATCGGTAATTTCAAATGCAATCGATGATTTCGGCAATGCTTTTCGGGTAACGGTCAACCGCGGGGTCAAACACTCCTGTAGGGTCAAGCCGCCATGGGCATATTCTTCCCCTTTTTTAAAGCAGCTCACGCCGTCAGCCAGGGCAAAATGCAGGCCGGGATTCCAGTACCAGGGATATAGCCGCTCTTCCGTCTCCGCTCCTGGTTTAAGAGAAGCGCAACGTCCCCATTTTGTATCGGTGAGACTGCTCGGCAATTCTATCTTTGGCAGACAGCCCGGCAGGAGGAGCCAGCCATGATCGGTGACTACATGAATGCATTTCCAGCCGGCAGCTAAAAGAGAGGTGATGCGGTCGCGGATCTCAGTCAGCAAAGCGTCGATGTGTTTGGCGAGTTTCCAACCACGGCTGTGGCCTTCATGGTCGATATCGCCGAATTCGCATCAGGCTTTTCCCTTGCCATCGCCGTTGTCCGATCGCTCCAAAATAGTAAATCCAGCATCTATTAAGAGCTTTTTCAGGTGGTACCCACCTTTTAATGATTGACCGGTGTCAGCAACCGAAGGCTCGAAATCGGAACTGTTATCCATACCCCGAATCTTGTCTTTTAATGGGGCTATTGCAGCTTTTCCTGTGGCAGTGGCGCTGGGAAGAGCTGCCCAAGCCAACTCTTCCAAGACAACACAGCCGACATCTTCGAGCATATCGACTAACCGCTTGCCCAAGTCAAAACGCAGGCCGTCAACAAACAAAAGGCACTCTCCTGCGCTTGGGGTTATCGGTTTGTTGGTGCTGCAGGATCCGCCGGGGTAGGCAGCGCCAACGACAATTTTTTGCAGATATCGAGCCGATTCCTCAACCCATGGCAGGTATACCGAATGCAGAGCCGTGGATATTGCCGCAAAGTTAGCTGTCTTCTCGGCATGCACCAAGGCGCGCAGCAGAGTATCATCGGCTTTCCACGCCCCATTTTGATACCCGGTAGCCAGGTCGTCGGTCGTGCCAGAGGCAAGGCTTGTGCCAGTGATGTCCGCCCAAATAGCCAGGTGTTCGAGAGCACACGCCAAAGGTGCTTCGCCAAGTTCGGCCCATACCAGATCCCGCCTTCGGCCATGTTGTTTTTCCAACTCCAGAAGTTTTTTTCTGGCCTCATGGGCCGGCAGGGTATCGAGGGTTTGCAGATTTCTGCATAATTGTGCTTCCTGATCCTCATTCCACTGTGGCCAACCGTCAAAAGATGCTTCGCCCGTATGCCAGAAGATTGTATTGCTGGGTGGTCGGCATTGCCTGATCTGGATGGGGATGTTTGAGTATCGCTGAGGTGCCTCGCAGAAACTTTCCCACACTGTCTGCCAGGGACCTTCGTGTGCCGCAAGTTTTACGGCGCCGGCAAGAACACCATCATTTTTGGGATTAAAAGCCAGCTGTGATTTGCACACCTCGACAAATGCCTGCCATTCATTCTCACCACGGTTGGTTTGAAAAACCTCCCCCTGGTCCAGCCATTGCAAAAGATCGCGTATCGGGTCGCCACCGGTTAACAAGGTATTGAAATAATCCTTGTCGAGCCGTTTGCCTTTGAGGAGTGCAATCTCTTCATCAAGGAGGCGATGGAGCACCAACTGCATGGCATTCTTGGCATCGTTGTCCTGCACCACATCCAGCCCAAGTCCGCCCTGGTCCGACTTGAGGAAGGCAAGGACCGTCCAATCCTTGGCATTGAGCTGCGACCAGATGACTCCACGATATTGCAGTTCCGCCAGTGGTTTGAGATGATCGGAACAAGTCTCAATGGCACGCAGATCTTGACGACTTACGCCCGGCAGGTAGAAAATAGGCGTTCGATCCTTGAGCAGAGAAACATCCTCAGCTCGACCATCGATCACGCAGCGTAGCCAGATGGCAGGACCCATGCGCTTATCAGGCGCATAGTCACCCAGAATCATGATTTCAGGCAGCTCGGCCTGAAGAACTGGAATCATAGCCTCCCACTGACGATCACGATCCGGCCATAGAATGCAGGCTGGAGCCACCTGGATCTCCGGATTGAAAACAGCGGCATCACGGACGGCTTTCAGGAGATAATCAAGAACTCTCATAACAAGCCATGCCGATTTGCTTCCGACCAGACAAATGGGGAGCGTTTTTGAAGGAAATCAGCTGTGTAAAATCCTTCTCGATATTCCTGGTAATGGCGTGCCCGCATCTCTCGATTTCCGGCATCGTCCAAGCCAAGTCTATCTATGGTTGCCTGAACAGTACTCCTTTGTTCAGCCGATAATTGCAGGTTGGGGAAGATACGGCCGGTGATTGGCTCAAGGTAAAACCAGCCGGTTTCCACCTTAAAGGGATCGAACACATCATCGTAATCCAATTTACGACTGTTCATTCGGGAACAAGCAAGCCGGTAGTTACTCCATTCATAAGCCAAATCCGCCCGTTGAAATTTGGCGATGAAATGATCCACAGAACCACCTCCGGTGACTCGCTCAAAGAAAACAGCCAGATAGGCACAGCAGCCGTCGTAGCCCGAATGCATTTCATCAAGGCAATGTCGCCAATAGGGCTCGACAGTGGTTTTAGGCGGTAAGGGTTGATCAAGTGCAATTTTCTTCCTTCGCAACCAGGCAAGGCCTTTTTGCCGAACTTCCGTATCGAACGATGCAGGCTCCGGCTGGGCGGCAACATGAATCATGACAACCACCCTTTCTTTTCAGCTACGAAACGCCAGCGCATCCAGAACGGATCGATATCCGATAGAACACCACGCAGGTGCTGATCTAATGCCTTGGCGTCATCCTTGCTGAAATTCTCATTGCTCAACGCCTGAGCGGCTTCTTCAAGCGCTCTTTCAGCCTCAATCGAATAGCCGGACTTCATGTCAAAGGCTTCGCTGGTCAACCACCCACGGACATCCCCTTGCCGGACAAACGGCCTCTGCGTGAGAGTGACTTGGTTGTTGACTAGATCAAGGTCAAACCAGGCGTCCAAGTTCCCGTTAAAAAGCGTTTCCACCGAAGCCATGATCAACGGAGAATGGGTCACGGCAATCAGTTGAACGTCGGAAGAGGTCATCAATTGATCCATCACCTTCATCAGAGCTGGAATCACCGTGCGCTGCCATTTCGGATGCAGATGCGATTCCACTTCATCCACCAAAAAGACTGTTTTGGTTTCTGGCTCCTCGCCTAACAATTCCTTGGCCTTTAAGTGCTCTTCCCAGCACCAGACAAGGAAATAGGCCAGGGAAATGATCCGGCGTATGCCGGATGAAGCATGAACCACGGCCACTTCCTGCCCATAGGGCATTTTCATTGTGGGCATGTCGCGCACATCATCCAGGCTGATACGCGTCAAGGCACCTGGAACGAGTCTCTCATCCGAAGATGGAGACAAGACCTCAAGTACGGCGGCCAGAGAATCAAATGCCCTGCCTTTTTCCTTATGCCAGCTTGCCCAATCCCGAATCAGACCATTGCAAAGCCAGGTTCCATCTTCGCGTTGCAGACCGTCCCATACCTCCTTGGGGCTGAAAACGTAGGCCGGCGGACGTTCTAAGCCCTCTTCACTATTTTTCGATTTCCAGTAGTTGCGCGCGGGGTCCCAAACGGCAAAACTGCCGTCGGCTAACGCGTAAAAGAGTAGGCCAGGAATCGCCGGCCGGCCATGCGGGACCGTCCAGTTCTGACTCCTTGGTTCAAAAGTGCTGGTATATCCCTTTGTCTTTGAAGCCGCAGAAAACGAAAAATCGATTTCCGCTTTCTGTTTTTTGTCACTGGGAAGCGCCACTTTGCCGGAGGTCAATTTGGAATTCAACTCAGCAGGCCATTTGCGGGTCATGGCCCACCAGGCAATATCCAGCAGAAAACTCTTTCCTAGGCCGTTATCGCCGGTTAGCAGGTTCAGTCTCTTGCCGAATTCCAGCTCCATCCTTGAAGCCGGTCCGATATTGGTCATTTTCAGGTGTTTGATCATAGGATTATCTCCTTTATTACCTTGGATTGTCGAAGCACCGACTATTCGAGTGATGCTTGACGTGTTTCTCTCGTGGCAGAGGTGAGCATGAACCCGTAAGGGGCAGTTCCCAAAGCAAACAATACCTTGGCGTAACCATGATCCTTGATATAGGCGACGGCTCTGTTCAATCGGCCAACGGATAACTGTGTGTGATGTTGGAGTTCTTGCCCTTTCGCGTTCTCAAGGGCGGCAATTGCATTGAGCACCACTTTTATGTCCTCGCTAGGGGAGTATACCAAAAAATCACTATAGGCGTGGAAGAGAAGATATGTCGCCTCGACAAATCCGAAATCATAGGGATGTGTACCTATTTCCTTGTTCGTTTCAGCAAGCCCCTGTGATTCCAATTCATCAACTGCATCATTGAGTTCAGTCGGGGTAAGATGAAGAGCCTCAACAAGGTCTGCATTTCGGACTGCCCGCATGAACTGTTCATCAACATCTGTCGATCGGACGAGGTGAAGCCCAACTGTCGAAGCCAGCCTAGAAAATCCGGCAACGGGCTCCATAATCGTTTGCAGGCGTGGTGGAATTTCACCGAGTGGGGGCTTTTCCGATACTCCGGCAAGCGTATTGGGAACAGATCTCACTCCACCGTCAAAATCAGTCCGCATGTCTACCCAGTGGAGGGCGCGCAGTGCGGTAGGGATTTCTACATCTTCCTTGAGAATGGGGATGACCCGAACCAGATCATCAATGCGGCGTATTGTCGCGACGTTCAGTTCTTCACGTACCCACCTAGAGCGAACACTCTCCTTCGAGAGCACAATGGCAAAGGCTACGGCCTTGGCGAGACCCTCCTCGAAGATCTTGCTGATGATCGAGTCGCCTGTTTGAATGTCCCATTTGTCAAACCACACATCTTGTCTGTGAGTAATGAGGGCGCGAGCTAAACCCTCTGCGAAGAGGAAGCGCAGAAAGCTCCCAACCGTAGGTAGAGTTTTCGCTGGCTGCATATCGATCATGGAGAAGCCCTCATGTTATTTCATCGCCTCCCGTGCAGTGAGTTTCTCGGCAAGGCTCAGGTGGTGATCATTTATCCGATCGCCATTGAGCAGGTGATACCAGGGGGCGGATGGTACGTCCTTGCCTCGGTCTTTCTCCCATTTGATGTTGGGTTTGTCGCGGAGGATGCCGGCGCCTTTTTTGCCGACATCGGGGACCAAGAGGAAGGGCCGGATGTTAAGGCGGCCGCCGTCGTTGAGGTCGGGGTTCCAGCCGATGGCTTGTTGTTTAAGGGGTTTCCAGCGGGCGAAGATGTCGTAGGGGTCTTCGCCTTCAAGGATGAGTTCCAGTTTCTTCTTGAGATTTTCGGCTGCGTCGAGTTTTTCCTGGGCACCGTCCACACTGTTCCCGATATCCTGTTTCTGGCGGCTGATCCAGTCGCCCAGGTAGGTGTAGATCAGCGTCTCCAGATTCTTGTAATCAAGTTTGTGGTAATTGACCAGGGCGGCAAAGCCGTCGCGCAGGCCGTCCCAGATATGCCAGATGAAGGTGCGGTGTTGGAACAGTTTGCAGTGCTGGGTGAAGAATTTTTCGCACAACCAGGTTTCCATGGACTTACCCGCATAGTCGGCGCTATTGAGAAGTTGGGCCAGGGTGTCACTCGACCAGGCATCGCCATAGGCGGCGGTCAGAAGATTGAGCAGGCGATCGGCGGCTGAGGATTCGCCGCGAACCGGCGGAATGCAAACAATGCCGTCATCATCGGCGTAGGCTTGCAATCTTTCACAGCGGTTCACCCACTGGCGTTGTTCGTCGGCGACCTCCATATTCGCATCCAACTCGGCCGGCCAGCGGTAGCCGAGGAGACGGGCGATGGCGATTTGCAGCACGGTGTCGTTGGTTCGTAGCGGGCCGTGTGCTGTCCATTTTGCTTCCTCATCCCACAGCACCGAACCGCAGGGATGGCCGTGGAATATCCATTGGGTGGGATCGCTTGAGTAGGGTTTGGGTAGGCCGTTGGGGTATTTTTCTTCGGCGATTTTGGTCCAGTGGTCGATGTCGAAGGGGACTTTCACCAATGTGGCATTTGTTACCTTCAGACTTTGATCAATCTGCCGAACTGCTTCATTGTATTTGGGTGAGGAGCAGAAGCACCAGATGGCTGGGAGGTGAGCGGGGTTGTGAGGAATAATAGGTGTGCAGCTTATATCAAACTTATCGCCGGAATACAATGTGACAGGCAGGTCACGCATCATACTGACAACCACCCCTGGCTTTCCCCAAATAGATTCTCCCTTAACATATGCTTTCGGGTTTTCACGGTGTACTCGTCCGTTTGCCCCCCAATAGAAAACATTCTGTTTCCCTCCAAAATGCTCTGTTCTTTCGTAAGTGCATTGGAAAAAATGCCACAAACAGAGATCTTTGATTTCCCAAAAACTGAATCGAAAGTGGTAAGAATCCGCACCATACATTCCATTCAGGCCTGCAGCGACTTGCTCAAGCAACTCACCTGACACTTCATCAAAAGCCACCCGAGCGTCTGGATTCTCAAGCTGCCTCGCCTGCTCGACACTTTTAACCTCCGCCGTAATCAGTCCAGCAGCTTTTTCAGCGGCAGTGCGAGGCTCAGAAACATCCACGCCACGCAGCAGATTGGCAACCCCGGTTTCGGCAAACAGCCCGCTCCGACCACCTGCTGCATTGCCTCGGCTCAGGGCAATAAGGATCGCCTTGACCACTTCACCGCTGATGGTCTCAAAGGCCCCCGGCCCCAGCCGGGCAAGCAGATGCCAGGTATCGTTCTTCAACGGCTTCTCACCGAATTTCTTATAACTGGTCAGAAACAACCAGTTCTGCGGCAGGACAATGCTGGAAGTCCCACCTTTCACACAGAGTTCCAGACAACGGTCGAGAAAGACGGTGGCAAGGTCGTTTTTAGCGGCAGGGTACTGGTGTTCGCAGAAGTCTTTTAAGACATCATTTTGCTTTCCTCGTGCCAGGTATGGAACATTGGTAATCACCCAGTGGTATTGTCCGGCGAGAAGCATGGCGGCCTTGGCCAGACCCTGAGCGACAACAGCGGCCTCCTGCTGTTCTTCGCCCTGCTCCTGCTGCAACGCCTCGTCCAAAGCGGCTGAAAGTTCTTCCCATTCGACGATCTTGGCCGCATCGGTGCCGGCCGGGTTCAGCAGACTGCCAAGGACCGGAGCATTCCTGAAGGTATCGTGCATCCAGTCCAAAGCTAAGGCGAGATTCTTCTTGCCGAGTCCCAACTGCTTCCATTCTTCTTTGGCCACACTGACTGATAAGCCGGAACAGGCCAAATGGAGGTCTGGCAATGGGCGATAACCACCAGCGCCCGGATATTTCCAGGCGGTCAGGGCCAGGGCAAAGGCGGCCAGTTCGACGCAGCGCTGATCCAATTCAAGGCCATAGATATTGTCGCGCAATACCGCATCTACAGCATCACGAGCAGAAAGGCCTTCCAGCACCATGCGCATCGGCACCAGCATAAGAAAAACAGCGACAAGGAAATGCCCCGAACCGCAACAAGGGTCGAGGGTCTTCAGTTGGCTTAAGTTTTCCGGCCAGCCGGCAAAAGTACCTGCGGCGGTTGTCCAGGATCCATCGTCCTGCTGGACGAAACGAAGGTAATCCAAAGCAACGCCGGGGATGGCCGCTTTTCTTCGAAGCTCTTCTTCGTCGCCGGCCGTTTGCAGATCGGATTTATCCAGGCGACGTGTTGACCACCAGGCCCCCAGAGAATTATCCAGGAGAAATGATACCATGTATGGTTCGGTGAAGAGTTGGGTGATGGCAGGCAGCTCCCGTGCGCCGATCTTCACCTCGGAGGCATTGACCTCCTCCTTCCGCTTGGCCTGCCAAAACTGGTAGACCCAGCCAAGTGAGTCTGAGGCGGTAAAGACCTCCCGGGATAGATCACCGAGGAGACTCTCCAGCTTCTGTTGATGTTCGGGCGGCAGAGTCAGCAGAAAGACCGGAGAATCGGGACGGAAGATCTGCGGCAGCATACGGTGCCAGTGCTCATAGGCAACCTCTTCGATCAGACGGTCCATGGTCTGCACCTTGCCGCCGTTCAATGCATCCCCCAATTGACGGCCATGCACCCGTAGTTTTCGACGCAGCTCTCTTTCTTGATCATTTGCATGGGAGAATGGGGTGGCTTCACCGACACCGAGTTGTTCGAGCGAGGCACGGGCGGCAGTTTCGGCGGTTTCCCGGGCCTGTTTGATGGTCCGTTCGAGCTGATTCCGTAATGTTTTATCCAGAGGTTGCTGCATCGTTATTACATTCCTCACTCCGCTCAACGGGATAAGTACCTTCACGAAATTCATGCAAAAAACGAGAAATGAATTTCTAAGGTACTAATTGCTCATTTTGAAAGTTACATAGCAATTTCGTGAGCAAATATCTTGATAATTGCGCATTAATTGCGCGGTCGCAATTTGATAAGCATTTATACCTCGCCCCAGATGTAGGATGCCCCTGCACCGTGGCTGTGGAATTGCACCTCGGAATGGGCCTGGCGCAGTTCCCGCATCAGCCTGGTCATCTGATTTCTGTCAAACAGTGTGATTTGTCGGATTTCTTTGTTACTCAATCCTGGTTCATGGCGACGATCTCTTTCCATGAGAATACTCAACACTCTCGTCTTGGCTGCCTCCCAGTCAATACGGCGGTTGCGCTCGGGTTTGCCGCCCTCCTGCAGGCGGCGATGCAGTTCGGCTGATAGTGTCCAGTAGGTTCCCTTTCCGGTGCCACCGCGCTCCACATAGCGCTGATGTTCCATGTCGGCAAGCATGGCCCGTAACTGGACCTCCGAACGCTGGCAGGTACGGGTGGGGCGGTGGCGGTATCCATTTCCAAGTGCTTGAGAAGATACTGGAGGATCAATAAATGACTTACTCCGAGCAGGCGACCGGCCTGACTCTCCTCGGCCACAAACAGACGAAAGGAGGGAGAAAGGTCGCGGCGCAGCAGAGTGACGGTGACCGATTCCCCGATCTCCTGGATTATGGGCGGCTCCTTCCTTTCGATCAAGAGAGCCTCGTACATCCGGCTTATACCCAGGTTACTGCGATTGACCAGTCGTAGACGGGCAAGCGCTTCCATCAGTAGGGGGTTACGGGCAGCCGATTGGTGGTGCAGGATGTTCTCAGGGGTGATACCGGCAATAAAACCGCCATTATTGCTGATCTCAATACGGTCTGGAAATTTTTTAACCATAATCCGACCGGCAAGCCGAAAATCGGCATGGCACAGGGCATTCAGCAGGGCTTCGCGTAGGGCAATTTCCGGATAGTCGCGGTACTCCAGATGGAAAAGGCCGTATTCGAGGGTGGTGATAGGATTGTCGGAATTGATCAGCTCCTCAAGACGTTCCAGGGCTACCGGAAATGCTGACCGGCCATCGACCCGATTGCTGTAGCGAGTATCGGATTCCATCCGCAGCCAGGTCCAGACATATCCTGGCAGAATGTTTTGCAGGACCTCTTCTTTCCCGGCAATGAGCAGTCCTGCTTTGGTTAAAGTCCCGTTTTTAACCAGCCCTAATGTCTCCAGTAACTCTCGGTCAGTGAGGCGAAGGAGATCATCAGGGGCCTTTTCCTTTTTGGCATGTGTTCGCAGTTTTTCCATGGCTGATGCAGAGAGAAAGTTCTCCACAGTTCCAGGGATGGCTTCTGCAGAAAAGTCGGTCTCGCCGGTTTCTACGGCGATTTTGCGGCGCAGGGTTCCGGTGAGTGGCTGACAATCTTTGCCGATACGGATACTACCGAGGCCTGAGGTGTCGGTGTAGGGCGGCATTCCCGGGTGTATCTGCATAATCGGGAGACGACCGGTCCCTTCAGGAACCCGTAATTCTTCAAACACCGGCATGATTTTTGGGTCGGTCTGATCATAGACCGCCTTTTTCAAACGGTTAATATCAACCTCAGCAGGAACACCAAGGATGGCCTGTCGACCCTTGACCTTATCGGCAATACCGAAGACGACGGTTCCTCCTCCACCATTGGCTATGCAGACGGACATTCGAACCACCTGCTGCACCGACTTGTCCATACTCTTGCTGTCCCATTGTTTGAAGTCCAGATCCTGGTCTTCAATTTGATCCGCTATGTGATGCTCAAGTTCGGCAAGAAGCTCTTCGATCTGCGATATCGTTTTCATTACTGCACTCTCAGCTGATCACTATCGGCCCCTGCTGCAAGGCTTTTTGAAGTTGGCGTTTCACGTCGTCAACCCAGGCGTCGATCTCTTTCTCAGTCTTCAGGGTACGACGCGGGACCTTAATAAACTGGGCCTCCGGCTCACACAATTCCGCTGCAGCTGCTGCAACATTTTCAAAGCGGCCGGGCATGGCGGCTACCCGGTCGGCAAACATGGCGAGATTGATCTTGGCGAGTGTTTGCAGCACTTCCTCAGTGGAGCCAAGAGCTACCTGTGTTTGGTCCGTCAGAGTGAGCTTGTGCTCTGCCAGGAGACTGTTGCGCTGCTCAGGTTCCAGCTGTTGCCAGTTCTCATCGGTTTTTAACCTTGCCATCCCTTTGGTATGGGTAGTTTGATATACCTTGTCCAGACGGTTCAGCTCATCACGCAGAAGCTGAGTCAGATTGGCAACCAGGGGAACGATGGGGTCGGGCTCTGCGAGAAGCTGCCGATCACGTTCAAGGTGATTAACCTGGGTAACAATGATGTCAGCATCCTGAATCCCGTTGGTATATCCGGTCAGACGTTTCAGGACGGTCCAGGAAGGCAAACGTTGAGCGATACTGGCAGCAAGCTCTGTCCAGGTTGTGATGAGGCCTGACAGTTGTTCAAAGCTGTTATAGATTGCCAGAAGTTGCTCATTGCCGGCGGTCAATCGGAGGTCTGAGAGCAACCCTGGTGCCGGCCGTGCCGGTCTGGGAGGATCACCACCGGCATTACCCGCAAGGTCCTGGAGGGTTTGCAGGAACTGGGGGATATACACCAACTCCTCTCCTTGCTTAGCAGATAAACCTGTTTTCTGGAGCAGTTTCCTGATCTGAATACGTTGGGCGGTGGAAACGGTTGCCGACTCCACCTTGAAAGTAACCTTGCCAATCGATTTGCGCTCCAGCTCTTTTGGGACGATGGTCTGGCCCCGTTCATCCTGGGCACGTACCAATCCTGCCAGAAGGAGCACCTGCAAGCCACAGTCAATAGCATCTCTTGACCAGCCGAAAGGTGATCCCTCAAAATTGGCACGAACGTCCGCACCTTTTTTGCCACCGGCAATATACCCAAGAATAGTTTTGCAGACTGGATTCCTGGCAGGTTCACCTTCATCACCCACTGCTTTTAAGGCATCCGGAGCACCCTGGTGGGCCTTTTCATATACCTTTGGCCAACCGGCATGGTCAGCGAGAGCAAACTGCGGGTAGAGACGGGTCAGTGAGTTTCCGGCAGCCTCCTGCACCATCTCCTGCAGGTTGTTGCCGAGGATTTCATTACCACCTCCTTGGAACACCCGGGAACCGGAAAAAGCCTCGTCAAGCAGTTCTTTGATTTTCCCCTCGGCGGTGAGCCTGGAGGTCTCAATGGCAGCTCTAGCTTCAATGCCCTCCGGAGTATTGGGTGCACCACGTTTTTCAAGGGTTGCCGTGGTCGCCTTGTGGTCAATTAGAAAATGGCGCAGGTCGTCGGCTGATCGTTTTGGTATGAACACAAACAGGGTCGGCGACTGGTTGCCTGCCTGACGGGCATCGGCTCTGACTGAATTTTCATCGATACTCCAACCATCGCGTACCCAGACATAGATCCGTCCAGCTGCATCAATGGGCAGTTGTGCGTCAAATACCGGGAAAATGTCCCGGGTGACCTTGGAAATGCCTTGCATCAACGAGAGTTTTCGTACCATTTGGCCGAATCTTTTACGGATACGGTCATCTCTTTCGGCCTCAACACGGTGAGCTTCACTGGCAAGACTTGAGCGTTGGCTGAGGAACTCATCATTCCAGGCAGAACTTTCCTCGGTCTGGATTCGATATTCATCACCGACCCGCATCAGCAATTCGCATTTTTCAAGCAGACCTGGCAGCTTGCCGCGCAAACCACTGCTCCCCTGGGCAATGTTTTCCACCAACAGGTCGGCGAGGGTATCGACTGTGGCACGGATGCCAACCTCGTTATTTCTGCCCGCCAATTTGTTAATCAGAAAAATCAGACCACAGGAGCGAGCCACCAGGCGTTCATCATCTGAGCCTTTCATCCAGCTCATAGTTTTCTCATGCACCTTGCGGGGCACAATAGGGCCTGGAACAGTTTGTCGGCAGAATCAAAATAGAGATAGTCAGCAGGAACCATGTGACCGAGGGGTTCACCAAGATTGGTCTGGATGACCTTGTGGATCATGCTGAGTTGGTTGCGAAGCTGGCTGTCGGTACCGGTCTGATCAAGTACACGCAGGGTGTTCTCCCAGAAGCGGCGGCGTACCGGCAGGATGGGATAGTCCTGTGGGAAGAAGGCAATATCGTCTTGGCGATGGCCAATGGTTGTGCCGGCCAGGTGTCGTGATATTTCGCCGAGATTGGTTTGCATCATCTGCTCGATCGGCACCTTTGCATCAGGTTTCTTGGCAAGAATGACCTTGCGGATTACTGCATCAACATCGGCATCGGAGAGTTCGATGCGAACGGTAAACCGCCCCTCGAGCTTTTTGAGGTTTGAGGTGCCGGTAACAGCGGTCTGGCCGGAGCCGATAAAGAGCAGCTTGCCGCCGATATTTTTGCAGCAGGCCTCAACGACTTCCTGCACCTCAATAGAGCGTTGGCTGTCCTCACCAATGTATTGTTGCACCTCGTCGAGGACGATCAGGGTCAGCGGGAATTTGCCGTCACGGGTCACTGCCTGGCGGAGTGCCTTGAGCATGTCATCACTGGAGACATCCTGGACGAAGGGGTATAGATTCTTAAGCTTCTCGACGCAAGAAGTGGGCGATGAAAAGAGTTTTGGCTTGGCGCTAACCAGTGCATCGTGCAGTCCTTCAGCGACGTAAAAGTTGTCTAGCTCTTCGTCCCAGCTCAGACCGCTTTGTTCGACGTGGTTGCGTACAGTGTCATAAATTCCTTCATGCCTGAGCCACATGACAAATCGTGCTACCGGGTAGGTTTCCGGCAGCCCCAGAGACTTGAAAACCACAGCCAGTAGCACCAGCCGCACACTTTTGTCACGCGAACTCGATCCGAGTGTGCCCGACGCGGCATGTAGCCCTCCATGTCTTTTCGCTCGAGTACTGAGCTCTTTTATCAGGTCGGTGACATTTTGCGGGAGGTGCGCTACCCCGCGAGCTGTGGCTCCGTCCTCGAATACCGCATCTGCCCAGAGCGCCCTCAGCATCTTGAGCAGGTGTGATTTGCCCGATCCGTAGAAACCGCTCACCCATACTGCCGGCTGCTGGGCTTGTTCGATGTTCTTCAGGTATGTCTCGAGAATATGGGCCATCCCTTTTTCGTACTGACCGTCACAGACGAAGGTTTCAAGCTCATAGCGGAGAACCGCCAAAGCCTGGCTGGTTTTCTCATCGTTGACGCTCGCCACACCTTCATTGACCAGTTTTTGAGAGGCTGGATCTTTTTGGTAAATATCGCGGTTTTTCATTTTCAGTATCTCGCCTAGTATTCCTTGTCCGCAGTTATCGCCACGGCGAGATAATTCGATCCGTCATAGCCGTCAAGCAGGCGGTAATTGTTATTCTCATAGCTGCCCGGGAAAAACACCAACAAACGTCCTTTGACCATGGGGGCGAGCTTATCAACGACCTCTTTAACCTTCAGAAAGCCAAAGAGAGATCCGACCCCTTGCAGGGCTACCACAGAATTCTCATTGATATTTTGATCGATGAGAAGGGAGGAGAATTTTTCGGTAATGAAGGTCAGATATTTAGGGAGCAGGGTAGCAAGCAGGTGCGGTTTCTGGAAATAACTCTTGGCATATCTCTGTGATACCAGCCAGACAGCAAAGGTGTCGGTCAAGTCGAAAACAGCCCATCCATGGTTTGCCTGTTGTGTGGTTAATTCGAATTCGTCAATTTTTGCTCGTAATCGGAGTTCTTCATTTTCATTGTATACGCAGAAAATCACCCGCTGGGCTGCAGCAGGGTCATCCCTCCAGGGGATAGCAATGTACTTGCCGTAGGATTGGACTAGGCGTTTAATTTTGCTCACGAAGCCACTCCATTTCTTGTGCATTGATGAGGGTTGGAAAAAGCACTTCAAGGACATCGCCAACCCGATTAAAAACGATCCATCCCCGGCGCGATGCTTCTTCTGCAAGGTCTATAGCTTTGTCGGGTGGGCAATCGAGGAGTTTGGTGTACTCCGTTGAAAAGAGTGATTTGCCACGAATGCCAGTCAAGTATCCAAGGAGAAGCGCAAAAGAAACGCTTCCAGCCGTCGGTATGGCCCTGGAGCGGATTTTATTCGATCGGCCATGCAAATGGCCGGACTTTGTCCAGGTTGAGTTGAGGTTTTTGGCATTGGATGCCAGTTTTCCAGGACTGTAGCGACCGGGAGCAAGGTTGTCTAAAAATTCTTCCATGGTCTGACGGGTTACCGGAATCCCTTCCGACTGCGGGAGGATATGCCGGGCGCTATCTCTCAGCATGGTATCTCTTGCGTAGACGCAGAGAAATGCAAGCAGGGCACGGCCGGTTTTGTCTCGTTGCCAGAAGAAAAGAAGGGCTCGGAAAAGGAGCAGGTTGTAGTTCAGTGAATATAGTTCCAGTAAAAAACGTTTGGAGATAGTGCGGTTTTTCTCTGTTCGCTTGCCAAGGCAATTATTTTCGACAATTGCGAGGATATACTCGCTGCGAGATGCATTCGGATTGTTTACATATTCGAGTAGATTAGTGAGCTCTTCCAGCATCATGGTCCGGGAAGTGTGCGGGCTGCCTAATGGGAAAGCAAAGCCAAAACAGGTCAGGTTTGTTGTATTCGATTCGGTCATGCTCTCTCTGGCCTTAATGAGTTGGTGTTTAAGGATTTTTAACTTTCCGGAGCTCTTGGAAGACTATCGATCTTGGACAAGTTGACCGTCTGAAGATCATTTGCTCAGTTTCGATTGTGTGTATGTGCCTTTTCGTTCAGCTGTCCTTGTCCCGTTGAACTGCATTCTATATACAGATTTTCTCAATTAGTTGCAGCACATATTGAGGTTTTCTCATTCGTTCCACAACATCAATATTGTGACACCTGTTCTTGTACCTATGCCCTGCACATGCGCGAGGTTTACGGTCAGTGGCTGGAACAGGTGATTTTGCCGCCCGAATTGAAGCGGGAATACCTCGGCCCGTCCAGCCTGGCAACGCCGCCTTGTGCGCTTTAAACCGGGACGGATATTTGTGTAGCCGCTGCTGACGACGGGGCTACATTTGGTTACTTGAATATTCTTGATGACTGTTCTGATCTTGAGGATTCCGACAAAGTACATCCGGACATAAGAGATTTTTGGCCGAAATTATTAAAAGCTGCTCATCCATATGCATCCGAGTATTTCAATTACCGCACTTGAAAACTATCGGCTGTTTAACGTGATAGATTTGTTGAATCCAACCTGCACTTCTCGCTACGGAAAACACTATCTGAAATCTTGTAGAAATCCCTGGAGAAAAGTCTCCATCCCGGCATGGGGAAGTGGTTGGGCAGGTATGAGGCCCGGAGTATAACCTCGTTTGCGGAATGGGGAGAGCAACTGGGGGTTCCGACTGATGATGTGCACCGGCACAGACCAGGGTTTGCCTTCGCCTGTAAGATGCAGATTGGGTTGGTGATCGCCCATGATGATGATAAGGGCATCGTTGTTTACGTACTTTGCAAAGTAGTCCCCCAGTGTCGAAAAATCGTAATCCAGAGAGCGGAGGTAGGCATTTCCGGCGTTTTGAAGATTAGGCCAGTGAACGGGGTAGCGGATCAGCGGCTGGTCATTATAGATACTGCCATCGCCGATGGTATCCCATTCGGCAATGAATGGCGGTTGAATACTATAAGCCGCGTGGGAACTGATCAATACATAGCGAATAAAGAACGGTTGCTCGCGGTTGGTAAATTCGTGACGATGGACGTAGTCAAGGACGAATTGATCCGGCATGGGGGCCCACCCGAAAGTCGGGCCGTTATAGTTGAAATACCTTGCGTAATAGGCATGCTCATAGCCGTAAGAGGCCCCCTCCGGATACACAAAACGGGTACCGGGCATCACTGAAATGGTACGATAGCCGCCTTTGCGAAAATAGGAGGCCAAAGGCGGCAGGGAGGAGCGCAGTAAGGCTGTATACTCAAGATCGCTTTCCACCCGAAACCCGAATTCCAGGGTGCCGTGGGCCAGCCTCGATATGCCGCCATAGGTTGGCGATGCCAGATAGGAAGAAACCGCTATGAATCCATCCTGATCAAGGCCCTTGGCAAAGTTGGTCATGGTGGTTTTCATTGCCTCCGTATATTGAGGCTTGTTGAAGACGATGTGACCATATGACTCGACCATGAATAAGAGAACATCTGCGCCTTTAAGCCCTTCGATGGAGTCGGGGCCTGTCTCCCTGTCCTGGGCGGTTTTCTCGATGCGGGTGACGATGGCCTGCTGATTTTTGAGTTGCTGTCGTGTGGAGAGAGCCTCCTCGTAAAGACGGACGATGGCGGGTGTTTCAGCAGGGTGCCATCTGCTGATAAGAGCTGCGCTGAAAAGCAGGCCCGAGATGACCAGTAATGAAATCCGGACCAGCTTGTCTGAAAAACTTCTGGCCGCTAAACGCCAGGCGTACCAGCTCGAAGCAAGGTATCCCAGCACAATGACCACTGCGCTTGCCGATATCAGTAAGACATCCTCTTTATAGGTAGATGTCTTAAGGAGGTCGTAGAGTGAAAAGAGGTAGCCGGAATCGATATAGAGATTGAGAGGTCGGTTGAGATACATGGGTACGACTGTATCGCCGATGCGAATTATTCGAAGAACCAGAAAGAGAGCGTATATCGGTAGAGTTGTCCAGAAGAGGAGACGCTTCGAACGGCAGGTGGCGATGGCTAAAACGATGAGCAACAGCCAGCAATCAATCGACGGCTGCGCCAGCTTCCAGGAAAACCAGTGGTCTGCCGGATAGTCAAAATTAAGCAGTACATTGAGAAAGAAAAAAGCTCCAAGGAGCTGAACCAGGGAAGCAAAAGGAATTTTTCCGGACTTCATGCCAAGGCTGGATGGTACTGCACCAGGATGTCGAGGTGGCGGGCCAGAAAAGACAATTCGCCGGTCTCAATTTGCCGGTGCCGCAGGCGGGCCCAATTGTTGAGGTTGGTAAGGGCAGACGGTTGATTTTTCTCTTTTGCAAGCTCCCGTTCTATCGTTTCAATAATGGCATGCAGGAAAAACGTCTCATCGAAAGAGTAACCAGCTGCTCGGGGATAGATGACCCAGTCTGAACTGCCGGCAGCAACGATTTCCAAGCCTGCGCTTTGTACAAATGTCAGCAGTCTCCGACCTGTGTGGCTTGCCCCGGTCAGGCGGGCCTCCATGGAATTATGATAGCGTCTTATAATTTCTTCCTCCCCTTCATAGTGGGGCAGAAAGACGGTTCCACCATCGAAGTTGCAAGTGAAATAGGCCAGGCCGTTATTGGTGAGCCGTGACAAGAGTCGCGGCAGCACAGCGGGAAAGTCTACCAGGTCAAGCACTGCATGAGCGATAATGAGATGAAACGGGCCCAGTGCATCGGATCTGTCCGCAAGCTCTTCGGCTCGCACAGGCTCAAGCGTAAGCGATATTTCAGCTTTTCTGGTGTTCAGCCGACCACCATCGTCAGCCCACGACCAGCTATGGCCATGTTTTTCCGCCCACTGCGCCAGATATTTCCGTGCTGCCCTGAGTTGACCTGCATCCATATCGGTGGCCAGATAGGCTGATGGTCCCGTCAGTAATCCCCGATCAACGAGTCGTTCGAACATGGTACCAATGCCTGCACCGAGCTCGAGAATATTCACCGGCTCACCTTCTGTGAAATGGCGCAGGGTCTGGCGCAAGGTCTCCCAGACGTGATGATTGAGGGCCCGGTCATCAATGCTTTTCTTGGCTGCAAGATAACGGGGATCAAAGCTTTTCCCGGTGTCATCCGCTACGTGCTGCTGTTTCCTGCTGTTGAGGTAATCATCCTGTTGCATTGGCATCCCTTGACGTTATCTAGTTTAGATCTTGGCAGGCAGCTCTTTGATTTTTCGGAGAAATGTATCAATAGCTGCTATGCTGTCCTGCCACTTTGGCCGGCTGACATAGGTCGCACAAGCGGCTAGGGCCATTTGCTGCAGCTGATCTCGATCTCGGTGCAGTTGCAGAAGCAGCGGCGCGAGTCCTGCAATGTTGCCGGGGTCCAGCAGAAAGCCGTTTTTTCCGTGGCTGATGGTCTCATGTGCTGCTCCATTGCTACAACCGATGGCCGGTAAGCCAAAGGCCATCGCCTCAAGAATGGCAATGCCGAATCCCTCATAGGCGTATGGCATACAGAAAAGATGGCTTGCGCTGAGGATTTCAATCAGCTCGTCATCCTGGACAGGGCCCAGAAACCGAACCGAATCAGAAAGGTTGAGTTGCCGGATGAGTTTTTCCGCCCTTGCCATATAGGCAGGATCGAAGTCGAGCCCGCCCGCTATCGACAGGCGCCAGACACCCCGGTCGACGCTCGACAGGGCCGAAAGCAGCGGCAGTAGACCTTTTCTTGGAATGACAATACCCAGAAAAAGCAATTCCAAGGGGCCGGGACGATGCGTTCGTTTGGCAATGACTTCAGCAGAAAGAGGGCTTCCGAAACGGTCTCCGGCTGGGTAGGCGATGACCTCGGGGCGGCTGTGGTCTACCAGGGAGGCCACTTTCCGCCGGGTGGTTTTCGAGTTGTGGATAAAACCGTCGACGCTGGCAAGAAAGCTCCGTTCGACCAGACCGAAAAA
This sequence comes from Desulfobulbales bacterium, assembly GCA_038211245.1. Taxonomy (GTDB): domain Bacteria; phylum Desulfobacterota; class Desulfobulbia; order Desulfobulbales; family Desulfocapsaceae; genus Desulforhopalus_A. The sequence goes on from JBBQVT010000059.1 coordinate 21,565, forward strand.
CATGTTCTGCCAGAAAGGGCGTGGTTCGTCGCACAGGACATGATGGACGAGGGCCACCAGCAGAGGGCGGCCAGCATGCCTGCGAAGCCTTTTGTTTACAAGAATAAGAGAAGGATGACAGAGTTCGTCCTGTATGAGAATATCGAACCCTCCTGCCAGCAGGCGGCGCCGGAGGCCCGGAAAAAAACCATAGCACAATCGCCTCAGATAGGAGCCTGTGGGTAAACTGATCACTTCCACCTCATGGCCAAGTCCGGTCAAGCCCTGGGCTACAACCCGGTCATAGAGGTAACCGCCGGTGAGAGTGTCCAGGCTGCCGTAGATGATGATGCCGATGCGCATCAGAGAGTGGCGCGGTAAGAAGTCCAGGCGATGTCATCCTCCCAGATGGTGACGGTAAGGGCCTCCAACTGAAAAGACTCGAGCCTTTTTGTAAAAATTTCATGGATGACAGTGGCAAGTCTCTCGATGCTGGGGTTGATGCCTGCAAAAGCTGCAAGTGTATTGAGGTGCTGGCCCTGGAAAGCAGCTAGGACCTCATCCAGATGGTGCTCCACCTCGACAATATCAACCAGAAAGCCGTGATGGTCTAAGGCCGATTTTTCGAGAACCAGCTCGAGCCGGTAGCGATGAGAATGTTCGATGTTTTCTTCACCCCAGTCGCCGCCGATAAGGTAATGCCGGGCGGTGAATTCGCGCTGCACTCCGAGACTGTACATGATATTATCTCCTTTTTTAGTTTCAATTTTATTCCGCCACCCGGTGGTCGAAGATGACCTGAATCGTCTCTTCCGGGCTACGGTCAATCAGGTGATAGGCCAAAGCGGCGTCTTCCAGGGCGAACCGATGACTGATGCAGTCGGACGGATGAACCCGGCGCAGCATCTCCCAGGCAAGATGCAGACGCCGGCTGTGCAGCCATCGACCTGTCAGCCGGGGGTTTATGCTGCTCACTTGTGAGCTGCTAAGGGTGATGCGGCTGCGATGAAAAAAAGAACCCAGATCCAGCTTGACCTTTTTCGTGCCATACCAGGAACCAACGACCACCCGACCGCTGAAACGGGCCAGCTTCAGTGCCATATCCAGTCCCGCCGGGTTGCCGGAAAGTTCGTAGACCAGATCCGCCTCACCACCTTGGCCGACAAGGCCGCCCAACCGTGCGAATGAGGCCGGGTCAGCCGGA
>JBBQVT010000060.1:0-22641 GCA_038211245.1 Desulfobulbales bacterium
AATGAAGGAGTGCATCGTCCACTCCGGCCGGCAGTTGCAGATGCCGAAGATGAAATTGCGCAGCACATCGGTACCGATGAGGGTGTGTGCCACCTCGGGATGAAACTGTACGGCAACCAGTGGCTTATCCTTATGCCGCAGTGCCGCATACGGGGAATTATCGCTGATTGCCGTTGCCGTGAAATCCTCGGGTATGACCTCCACCCGATCACCGTGGCTCATCCACACCTGATGTTTGACATCGTCTGTTTCAAGGCCTGCAAAAAGACCGGCGGTATACTGTATCTTCAGCTCCGCCTTGCCAAATTCTCGTTTTTCGGCCTTTTCTACCTTGCCCCCCAATTGCTGGATCATCAGCTGGGCCCCGTAACAGATGCCGAGAACGGGAATACCCAATGCCATAAGGCCTGGATCGGAATGGGGCGCACCGTCATCGTACACCGAGCACGGCCCTCCGGAGAGGATAATGCCGGATGGCTTCAAGGCCCGCAACTTATCGAGAGATATGGAAAATGGATGTATTTCGCTGTAGACCTTCTGCTCCCTTATCCGTCTGGCAATGAGCTGGGTGGTCTGCGATCCGAAGTCGAGGATGATTATTTTTTCACTATGAATATCCATGGATTTTCTGGTGCCTTTCGCTAAAGAATTTTTACCACGTTTTACCGTTCCCTGATTTCATCCTTGCAAACTCAAGCGGTGCGGTAATTCGGCGCCTCCTTGGTGATGATGACGTCGTGGACATGCGATTCTCGGAGGCCAGCCGCGGAGATACGGACAAACTGGGCTTTTTGCTGCAGATCGGCAATCGTCGCCGCCCCCACATAGCCCATGCCCGAACGCAGGCCGCCGAGCAGCTGGTAAAGGACGTCGGCAATCAGTCCCCGGTAGGGAACCTTGCCCTCGATGCCCTCGGGGACTAGCTTTGAGGTGGTGGTGACCTCGGCCTGGAAATACCGGTCGGAGGAACCATGATTCTGACACATCGCCCCGAGGGACCCCATACCCCGGTAGCCTTTATAGGTCCGGCCCTGATACAAAAAGGTTTCGCCGGGAGTTTCATCGGTGCCGGCAAAGAGACTGCCGAGCATGACCGTACTGGCCCCGGCGCCGATCGCCTTGGTGAGGTCGCCGGAGTGTTTGATGCCGCCGTCGGCAATAATCGGAATATTATAGCGGTTGGCCATGGCAACACAGTTTTTCAAGGCAGTCATCTGCGGCACACCGACTCCGGCGACGATGCGGGTGGTACAGATAGATCCCGGCCCGATACCGACCTTGATGCCGTTGGCGCCGGCGCGGATAAGATCCTCGGTGCCCTCACCGGTCGCGACATTACCGGCAACGATGGAAAGCTCCGGAAAGGCGGCCTTGAGTCTTACCACCGCCGTCATCACACCCTTGGAATGGCCGTGCGCCGAATCGACGACGACTACATCGACACCGGCCTTGATCAGCCTTTCGGCCTGTGCTTCAATATTCACTCCGACTCCCAGGGCCGCGCCGACCAAGAGACGACCGAATTTATCTTTGGCGGCTAAGGGATATTTTTTGATCTTTTCCAGGTCCTTGATGGTGATCAAGCCTTTGAGTGCACCGTTGTCGTCGACCACCAGAAGTTTTTCGATGCGGTGTTCATGCAGCAGGGCCTTTGAGTGTGCCAGATCGATGCCAACCTTGGCGGTCACCAGGTTTTTCGAGGTCATGACATCGGCCACCCGCAGACCGTCATCGGAAACGAAACGGAGGTCGCGGTTGGTGACGATTCCGGTCAGTTTGCCGTTGTGCAGTACCGGTAGGCCGGAAATCTTGTAGGTGCTCATGATCTCCTGCACCTCAGCGACCGATTGATCCTGGGTGACGGTGATCGGGTCGATGATCATCCCCGATTCCGATTTTTTCACCCGTTCAACCTCCAATGCCTGCTGCTCAATACTCATGTTTTTATGAATGATGCCGATGCCCCCTTCACGTGCCATGGCAATAGCCGTGCGATGCTCGGTGACGGTATCCATGGCGGAACTTACCAGGGGGGTTTTCAGCGTAATACTGTCGGTAAGCCGTGTTTCCAAGTTCACCTCGCCCGGAAGGACTTCCGAGGCCGCCGGGACAAGCAGTAAATCATCGAAAGTAAGAGCGATTTCTATAATATCTGGTAACATATTCCCTCCTTATCTTTTTAAAGAATAACTTGTAAAGCATCTTTATAAAAAATCTCATTTTTTTAAGATGGCGAAGATGTACCGACCACAAAGGTTGTGCAACGGAAGCAAAATCCCCGAAAATCAGGGCGAAAGGAAAAATTAAGAAAATGTTGCTGGAAATCAACCCGATAAATCCCCAACTTCGCCTAGTCGAACAGGTTGTCAAGTTACTGAAGAACGGCGCGGTTATCTGTTATCCGACCGATACCGGATACGGTATCGGCTGTGACCTTATGCATCCCAAGGCCATCAAAGCGGTCATGCAGCTGAAGAGAAGGCCCAAGGACAAGCCGTTTTCCTTCATGTGTTCCGACTTAACGGATATCAGTCAATACGCCCATGTCTCCAACACCGCTTACCGGCTGATGAAGAAAAGTCTGCCCGGCCCGTATACCTTCGTTTTGCCTGGCACCAAGCTGGTTCCCAAGGCTATGGCCAGCAAACAAAAAACGGTGGGCATCAGGGTTCCGGCGCACCCCATATGTCGGCTGCTCATAAAGACCCTCGGTAATCCTATTGTCAACACCAGCGCCCAGCTCGACGACGATGCCGCCCCGGCCGAACCCTTTTTGATAGAGCAGTACCTGGGCAACAGGATCGATCTCATCATCGACGGTGGTGCCATCTTTCCCGATCCTTCGTCGGTCATCGATCTGACCAGCGACATACCCGAGGTACTTCGCGTCGGCAAAGGCGATGTTACTCCGTATCGCTGATCAGCGATTCTTTCAAAGATTTGCTCATGGTAAAATGCAGGGTCTTGCGATCAGGGATATCCATGACCTTGCCGGTTCGAGGATTTTTGGTGGAACGGGGTTTCCTGTTGCGTACTGAAAAACTGCCGAATCCCCGCAACTCTATGCGTCTTTCCTCGACGAGGGCTTTGGCCATCGTCTCCAGCATGATATCCACTGCCAGGCCGACATCCTGTTTCTGCATGGAAAGCTCACTACTCACTTTGTCTACTAGATCTTTTTTTAACATAACAACGAACGAATATTGTAGGTGTTTAGAAGGATACCCCACAATGGGGCGGTCTATTTTCACAACGGCTTCTCTTAAACTATAAAAAAAGGTTGCCTCACCGGTAAGCCCCGGCAAGACAACCTATCCACTGCATGTCATGCACCCGAATAAATCGGATATCGGGTCTAATCCCCCACAAGGGGGGATAAGTACCTTCACGAATTCATTCTTAATAAACAATAAATGAATTTCTAAGGTACTAATTGTTGTCTGAGGAATCGCTCCCCTCTGCGGCCGCTTTCAGCAGGTCACCAAAGGTCGATGGTCCGTTTTCGGAGACGGCTTTCTCTGCCTTTTTGAACTTCTCGACAACAGTAGTCTCATCCTCTCCTTCGAGGGTCTTGACGGAGAGGCCGATCTTCCGATCCTTGGCGGACACATTAATAACGATGGCCTTGAGAATATCCCCGACCTGATACATGCCGACCGGAGTTTTGACCTTGTCCTTGCTCAGTTCAGAAACATGTACGAGGCCTTCAATTCCCTCTTCCAGCTTCACAAAGACACCGAAATCGGTAACGTTGGTAATCTCCCCTTCGACAACGGTACCGGAGGGATAATTATTGTAAGCCGCCTGCCACGGATCCGGAACCAGCTGCTTGATCCCCAGAGAGAAGCGCTCGTTTTCCTTATCGATCTTCAAGACAACTGCTTGAATGGTCTCACCTTTAGTGTACTTCTCGGAAGGATGTTTGATACGTTCCGTCCAGGAAAGATCAGAGACGTGAATGAGACCGTCAATCCCCTCTTCGATGCCGATAAAGACACCAAAATCGGTGATATTTTTAATCTTGCCCTCGATAACCGAACCAACCGGATAGTTTTCGGTAACCAGATCCCAGGGATTGGGCTGGAGTTGCTTCATACCGAGAGAGATGCGCTTGGTCTCGGTCTCAATGTTGAGTACCATTACCTCAACCTCATCGCTGACGGAGACCATCTTGGAGGGATGTCGTGGTTTTTTCGACCAGGTCATCTCGGAGACATGAATGAGACCCTCAACCCCTTCTTCCAACTCGACAAAGACGCCGTAATCGGTGATTGATACGACCTTGCCCTTGGTTGTTTGGCCAACAGGGTATCTGATGACAACAGTCGACCAGGGATCTTCACGCAGCTGTTTCACGCCGAGGGAGACGCGATCATGTTCGCGATCGTACTTGAGAACCTTCACCTCAAGCTCCTCGCCCACCCGGTAAAGTTTTGCCGGATGCGATACACGGCCCCAGGAAAGATCGGTGATATGACAGAGACCGTCCATCCCGCCCATATCGATAAACAAACCGTAATCGGTAATATTGGTGATAGCGCCCTTGATGATCTGTCCTTCTTCCAGCTTGGAGCGCATCTCCTCGCGGAGTTTATTACGTTCTTCTTCAAGAATCGCCCGACGGGAGATAACGACGTTATTGCGTTTTTTATTAAATTTGAGAATCTTGAAATCCATACTTTCGCCGATAAGGGCATCAAGGTCCTTAACCGGGCGCAGATCGATCTGCGAATAGGGGAGGAAGGCCGGCACTCCGATATCAACGGACATACCACCTTTAACCCGACTTTCGATCTTGCCGGAGATAGTCCCCTCGGCTTCTTGAATTTCGGCAATTCTTTCCCATACCTTGATGGCTATAGCTTTTTCCCTCGACAGGAGAAGGCCGCCTTCTTCCTTGCGGCGCTCAATAAATACATCAAAGACATCACCAATCTTGATATCTTCGCCAGAATCCAGATGAAATTCCGACTTGGCAATATAACTTTCGGCCTTATCACCAACATCAACAAGGAAATAGTCATCGACGCTGCCGATGATTGTGCCTACGGTAACATCGCCGACGGCAACCACCTTGTTGTTTTCTTCCATCTCAAAGAGCTCTGCAAAACTCAGCTCTTCACCGCTTTCCTGGGTTGATTGTTTGAGTTGTTCTGTCATGGATTTTACTCTTCCTGTCGACCAAAGGCCATCTGGTAAGGGTTAGCTACTCCGGAACATGTCGGAGTAAAAAAGACAAAGCACCACTTTTTTGATAAAACGGGGCACCTTGCGCGAATATGAACAGTATTGTATAGCAGCTTTTCAACGATACGACAACAACTTCTTGCGACACAGGATGATTTTCCCCAAGGTTCTTGAACCTCAAGCAACCGTGCTTGCTCCTATCACACCTGTCTTCTCGCGGTGGAGGACCAAACTCGATTCTCTTATCTCGATTCCTTGCCACCTCTCCGTGGTCCACTCCTTTGGACTCCGGGGCGACGTCTTTTATTGCCCTTTTGTGGATCTCCGGCAGATGCCGTGGCCGTGCTGTTGCCGGAAGGCGGGCGGCTTTGACCTTTAGGTGGAGGTACCAAAAGGGCTTCTTCCGGCAGGACGCAGTCAAATTTTTGCTTAATGAATTCCTCTATCGCCGGCAGGTAAAAAGATCCCTCTTCGCAGGCAAAGCTTACCGCCTTGCCGCTCGCCCCGGCCCTGCCGGTCCTGCCGATGCGATGCACATAATCCTCCGGCTCATACGGCAGGGTGTAATTCACCACGAAGGTGATCCCTTCGATGTGAATACCGCGACCGGCAACGTCGGTGGCAACCAGCACCTTCACCTTGCCGGACCTGAACATTTCCAGGCGGGAGGCCCTTTTTGCCTGCTCGACATCGCCGGAGAGCAACAGACAATCAATGCCGTTACGCTCAAGGCGATTGGCCAAGCGCTTGGTCTCGTTCTTCATGTTGGCAAAGACCATGATCCGATCCTCTGGATGATGCATAATAAGGTTATACAAAACCGTATACTTTTCTTCGGCCGTGGCCAGATAAACAATCTGCTCGACGGTTTCAACCGACATCTGCTCCGGTTCCGCCTCTACCACCTTGGGCCGCACGCACCATTGGGAGGAGAGACGCTGTACATCCTCCGGAACCGTTGCCGAAAAAAGCATGGTCTGGCGCTCTTCTCTGGCCGGAAGTCGGCCGAGGATACGTCGCACATCAGGGATAAAGCCCATGTCCAGCATCCGGTCCGCCTCATCAAGGACGAGAATCCGGCAATCGCGCAGATCAATGACACCCTTGCCGATAAAATCAAGCAATCGGCCGGGAGTGGCTACCACCACATCGCATTTTTTATTCTGCAACAAGCCCATCTGCTTCTGATAATCGACCCCGCCAAAGACAGGGCAGACGGTGATGCCGCAATATTTGGCAAGACCTATGCCATCATTAGCTATCTGCATCACCAGTTCCCGGGTCGGCGCCAAAACCAAAGCACGCACCCCCCCTTTTTTCGGTCCGGGTCTGTTTTCACCGAGTAGCCGGGCAAGAATGGCAATGAGGAAAACCGCCGTCTTGCCCGTACCGGTATTGGCCTTGCCCACCAGATCATGGCCTGCCAACACATCTTCCAGAGCCTTGGCTTGAATGGCTGTACAATACTGAAATCCCTGCTCGGCAACCGCCTGCATAACCTGAAGAGGAATTTGAAAATCATGAAAACGCCTCTTGCCCTCCTCCGGGGTTACCGGAAAACTGTCAAGGTTCCATTCCGGTCTGCTTTTGGGTTTTGCCGGCGCACGATATTTCTTCGTCTCACTTGGCCCGGACCCTCCCTGAACGGTGTCTATGGATCCCGCTTGCCCACCAACCTTCCTTGCCGCACCCCCGTCTTCAGGAACGGACGGTTTTTGTACCTCGGCTGCGACGGAACGTCCCAGGAGTTTGCGGTAGTTACGTTTACCTGCCTGGGCAATTCTTTTAATTCGTGTTCCTGCCGCCAGAAGAAATCTCTTCATCATACGCTCTCTTTCACACCTTTATTTAAGATTTCCCGGCAATGCGTAACTCTTCCATCAGTGGTCCGAACAAGTCCTCGTATTCGGGAATGGCCTTTTTCAAGAGGGTACTGATATAGGGAATTTCTGCATCATTGACAACAAGGTTGGCCGAACACGACAAGGCCTGCAGATCGTAAAGCGTTTCAAACTGCTCTCCAATCAATACATAAAATATATAGCGCCGCCGCGCCATGTTCATCGATCGCATGTATTGATGAAATGCTCCGGAACGTATGTCGCCCGACTCAAAACGACTGTGCAGAAAGACTGCGGCATAGTTGACAAAGCGCATTTTTTCAATTGCCGCGTCGGAAGTCGCCGCCTGTTCAACCCGGTACCCGACAGCGGCAGCGGCCTTGATAACCTGTTCACGACCGGGCAAGTCCGGCATCAGGACAATCGCCTTGGGGATGTCCTCAACCACATCTTTTTCTTCGAAGCTTCCGTCCTTCAACCAGTCGGTGTCGGGCGGTGCCGGCGGCTTGATCCGTCCTCCTCCCGGGGATCGCCCGGCAGCATCACGTTCCGGAGGAGTGGCAGAGGTTCGGTCCATGCTCATATCCAAACTAAAAGGGACAGCACAATGGGCACATTTGATTTTAACCCGCCGGCCCGGCTCAAGCCGCCGAACATTCTCCCTGATTTTTTCCCCCAGCTTCAGCTGTTTTCCACAATGCGGGCAATGTACTATCATAGTTTTTTCATAGCCTCTCGCTCATCTCTTTCCGCCACTCGGTTTTTGCACTCTCAAAGAAAAAAGTCTTCATTTCCTGCCGAAAAAACCGCTATCTTCTTCTTCCTCTTCCATGGCCAAATCGGTCAAAGCGGTGGTCGACTCACCCCGCTCAGCCTTTAACCGGTCAAGACCGCGATTCATTTCCGCCCGTTGCGAGCAATAGGTCATGGCACTTTTCTCCGTTATGATGCCGCGGCTGTAGAGTTCCAGAATGTGCTGATCGAAGGTCCGCATCTCCAAAGCCGAGCCTTCATTGATGATGTGATAAAAGGTTTTATCCTCGGTTTCCCCATTGAGAATGAGATCCTTGACCCTGAGACTGGTACGGAGAATCTCAATCGCCGCCACCCGACCGCCACCAACCCGCGGCAGCAATCGCTGGCTGACAATCCACCGAATGGTATCGACCAGGCGGTTGCGGATTTGCGGCTGTTCTGCCTGTTCAAACATTCCGAGAATACGGTTAATGGTCTGTCCGGCATCAATGGTATGCAGGGTTGAAAGGACCAGGTGCCCGGTTTCAGCAGCCGTCAGCCCAATCTCCATGGTGTCCCGGTCGCGCATCTCACCCACCAGTATCACCTTCGGCGCCTGGCGCAGAGCCGCCCGCATGCCAACGGCGAAGGTACTGAAGTCATTACCCATTTCCCGTTGATTAAAGGTTGCCTTATCCTGTTCATGGATATACTCGATGGGATCCTCAAGGGTGATGACGTGTACCGATCGTTCCCTGTTGATGCGATTCAACAGGGCGGCAAGCGAGGTCGTCTTGCCGGTACCGGTGGCACCGGTAAAAAGCACCAGGCCGTTCAGCTCGCGTGCCATTTTGTTGAAGGTCTCGGGAAACTGCATCCTCTCGATGGTTGGAACCTGGGTTTCAAGTTTTCGCAAAACCGTCGAGAAATACCCCTTCTGGGTAAAAATATTGACCCTGAAACGGGCCTTATCCGACAGCGAGTAGGACATATCGCACGATCCGGTTTCCACCAGATCCTTGAGAAGCCGACGGTTGTTACCGATAAGGTTGAGAGCAAAGGCCTCGGTCTGAAAGGGGGTGAGCTCCACCACCGGCGGGGTAATTTCCACCGGGACCAGCTGACCGGCTGCTTCAACTTGTAAGGTTTTTCCGACGGTGATATTCAGGTCGGAAACATTGCTGTGCGATTCCAGCATGGTGGCTATCCAGTAATCAATTTCCGTCTTTTTCATACTGTTCCCCAAAATAATGTGCGCTACCACTTGTGTTCATAGTATATTGTGATGACTCTAACAACTGTTACAAGCTTTTTCCCTTTTTTTCTACACATTTTCTTTTTGTTACCCATCCACTTTAAGCTAATTCGGAGTTTTTGACATGACAATTCCATTGCGCAGCGCAACCACCACGGAAGGACGGAGAATGGCCGGCGCCCGCAGTCTCTGGCGAGCCAACGGGGTTAAGGAAGAACAGTTTGGCAAACCGATCATCGGCATCGTCAACTCCTTTACCCAGTTCGTACCCGGCCATGTCCATCTCCATGAAATCGGCCAGCACCTGAAGACAATCATCGGCGAAGCCGGTTGCTTTGCCGCCGAGTTCAACACCATAGCCATCGACGACGGTATTGCCATGGGCCATTCCGGCATGCTCTATTCCCTGCCATCCCGCGAATTGATCGCCGACAGTGTCGAATATATGTGCAACGCCCATACTGTTGACGCGATGATCTGCATCAGCAACTGCGACAAGATCACCCCCGGCATGCTGATGGCTGCCATGCGCCTGAACATTCCCACTATTTTTGTCTCCGGCGGACCGATGGAGGCAGGTGTCGACGGCGACAAACGCTATGACCTCGTCGACGCCATGGTCATGGCCGCCGACAGCGCGGTAAGCGATGCCGATATCGAAAGAATCGAACGCTGTGCCTGCCCGACCTGCGGTTCCTGTTCGGGGATGTTTACCGCCAACTCAATGAACTGCCTAAACGAGGCGTTAGGGATGGCTTTGCCGGGCAACGGTACCTTGCTTGCCACCCACACCGGCCGCAAAAGGTTGTTCGAAGAGGCGGCAAAACGCATAGTGGCCATGGCCTCCACCTGGTACAACGACGGCGACAGCTCCGTCTTGCCACGCTCCATTGCCAGCAAAAGCGCCTTTATGAACGCCATGACCCTCGATATCGCCATGGGCGGCTCGACCAACACCGTCCTGCATCTGCTGGCCATTGCCCACGAGGCCGGCGTAGATTTCACCATGGCCGACATTGATGCCCTGTCGCGAAAAGTTCCCAACCTGTGCAAGGTGTCCCCGTCGTCACATTTCCACATTGAAGATGTCAACCGGGCCGGCGGCATTATGGCTATTCTCGGCGAGCTGGACCGGGCTGGACTGATTGACAACACAGTGTGCCGCGTTGACCGCGCAAGTCTCAAAGAAACCCTCGACACCTGGGATGTGGCCAGACCGACCCACAGCAAAGAAGCGGCGGCCCTCTATCTCAGTGCCCCCGGCGCCTCCGGACAAAACCTGATCATGGGTTCACAGGGCTGTATGTACATGGAACTTGATCTTGATCGCCAAAACGGTTGTATCCGCGACATGGAACATTGCTATAACCGGGAAGGCGGTCTCGCCATCCTTTTCGGCAATATCGCTCTCGACGGGTGTATCGTCAAGACCGCCGGAGTCGATCCATCAATCTTCAAATTCACCGGCACAGCCAGGGTGTTCTCGTCCCAGGAAGCGTCCTGCGACGCCATTCTCGGCGGCAATATCAAGGCCGGCGATGTTCTCATCATCCGCTATGAAGGGCCAAAAGGCGGCCCGGGCATGCAGGAAATGCTCTACCCGACCTCCTACCTGAAATCAATCCACCTCGGCCGCGACTGCGCTCTGATCACCGATGGCCGTTTTTCCGGCGGCACCTCTGGTCTGTCCATCGGTCACGTTTCACCGGAAGCCGCCGCCGGTGGTGCCATCGCCCTGATCGTTGACGGCGACAGCATTGAGATCGACATCCCGGCGAGAACAATTAATGTTGATATAACCGACACTGAAATGGCAATGCGCCGCAAAAAGGAAGAGGCAAAAGGCGTGGGGGCCTTTCGCCCGACAGACCGGCAACGGGCCATCAGCACCGCCCTCAAGGCCTATGCCCTGTTCGCCGCTTCGGCCGACAAGGGTGCAGTACGGTTGCTGCCGGAATAGCTTGAATTAGGATCGGGGCTTAGAACCTGAGAAATTATTTTCTTGTTGTTTAAGAAAGAATTTCGTGAAGTACTTATCCCCCCTTATGGGGGGGTTGGCCTTTTTCATCCATCGTCAACCATGGGGAGCCTTTCTTGAAACCGACAGATATCAATAATCCCGAATATTTCCACAAAGTCATCGATTGCCAGTACGCCTGCCCGTCGCACACCCCGGTGCCGGAATACATCCGCATGATCAGTCAGGGCAAATACGACGAGGCCTTCAGAATCAACTGGATCTCCAATGTCTTTCCCGGCGTACTCGGCCGTATCTGCGACCGGCCCTGTGAACCGGCCTGTAGGCGCACCCGTGTTGAGGAAAATCCGGTGGCCATCTGCCGCCTGAAACGGGTGGCCGCCGACTTCAAAAACCCCGACACCAACTTTCTTCCAGACATTCCTACCGAAAAAAACGGCAAACGAGTCGCCCTCCTCGGCGGCGGTCCAGCATCACTGACCGTTGCCCGCGATCTCCTGCCCCTCGGCTATACGGTCGATCTCTACGACAATCAAGCGAAGGCCGGCGGTTTTATCCGCACCCAGGTCCCCTCCTTCCGCCTGCCGGAAAAGGTTTTAAATGAAGAAGTGGAACGAATTCTTAAAATGGGGGTAAACAGCCATTTCAGCCACCATGTCGACAGCCTGAAAAAGATCGTCGACCTCGGTTATGACGCCATCTTCGTCGGTACCGGCGCCCCGCGCGGCCGCGATCTGCCCGACCTGCCGGGTCGCGGAGCAGGCGGCGAGGCAATCTACATCGGCATCGAATGGCTGGCCGGGGTTCTCTACCGCCATATCACCCTGAGCGGTCCGAAAGTTCTGGTTTTGGGCGGCGGCAATACCGCTATGGATTGCTGTCGGACCGCCAAACGGCTGGGAGCCGACGAGGTGACGGTGGTGGTCCGCAGCCCGAAAACCGACATGAAGGCCTCGCCGTGGGAGATTGAAGATGCTGAAGAAGAAGGCATCCCGATTATCGACAACCATGCGCCCCTCGACTTCATCATTCGCGACGGCAAACTGGTCGGCATGCATTTCCAGAAAATGACCGCCGAGGTCGACGGTAGCGGCAGGCGCCGCCTGCTGCCGACAGCCGAGCCGCCGGTCTTCATGCCCTGCGACCAAGTGCTGCTCGCGGTCGGCCAGGTCAACGCCTTCCCTTTTATTGAACCGGACCTGGGGATAAAGATGACCGAGCGTGGCCTGCCGGAGCTCGACCCGACAACGCACCAGTCAACGGTTCCGCACATTTTCTTTGGCGGCGACGCAGCCTTCGGCCCGAAAAACGTCATCACCGCCGTCGCCCACGGCCATCAGGCGGCAATCTCCATTGATCTGTTCTGCCAGGGCAAAAATCTCCATGATCGCCCGGCGCCCTCGGTAAACCTGGTGAGCCAGAAGATGGGGCTGCAGGACTTGCTCTATGACAGCCGGGTGTCCATCGACCGGCGTTATGCGGTGCCGACTGTCGACCGGGCCAAATCGCTCAAAGACCGGCTGCTGGAGGTCGAACTCGGCTTCAACAAAAAGACCGGCCACCAGGAGGCCTCGCGCTGTCTCAATTGCGACGTGCAAACGGTGTTTGAATTTTCCACCTGTATAGAATGTGATTCCTGCGTCGACGTCTGCCCGGAATCCTGTATCACCTTCACCGACAACGGCGATGAGGAAGATCTGCGCACAAGACTCCTCGCTCCGGCTGACAATAAACAGCAGTCGCTGTATGTCTCCCCGGTCCTGCCCACCGGCAGAGTCATGGTCAAAGACGAAAATGTCTGCCTGCACTGCGGCCTCTGCGCCGAACGTTGCCCGACCTCCTCTTGGGAAATGATGAAATTCACCTACAATTGTGCACAGGCGGGGAAAAAATGAATCAGATAGAACGTGTCAATGAATTTGTCGTCCGCTTTGCCAACGTCAACGGCTCCGGGTCGGCCAGCGCCAACAATCTCTTTGCCAAGGCCATCTTTCGGCTCGGCCTACCGGTCAGCCCGAAAAACATCTTCCCCTCGAATATCCAGGGGCTACCGACCTGGTACGAGGTGCGGGTCAGCGAACACGGCTACCTCGGCCGCCGCGGCGGCTTCGACCTCGTCGTCGCCGTCAACGGCCAGACCCTGTTGCGCGATTACCGGGAACTCTCCCCCGGCGGCTATTTTCTCTACGACTCGTCGCGCGAGCTGACACCGGACTTTGACCGCGTCGATGTCACCCCCATCCCCATCCCGCTCACCGATTTGTGCAATACCGCCTTCCAAAACCCGAAACTGCGGCAGTTGCTGAAAAACATCATCTACGTCGGCTCGCTGGCCCACCTGATACAGATGGACTTTGCCGTCTTAACCGAGGCCATCGAACAGCAGTTTCGCAAAAACCCGAAACTGGCTGAACCGAATATCAAGGCCCTGGAAATCGGCTATGCCTATGCCCGCGAGCATCACCCGAACACCTGCAAGCTGCGGGTGCAAAAATCCGACCGGGTGGGCAACAATATCCTTATGGACGGCAATGCAGCTTTTGCCCTCGGCGCACTTTACGCCGGGGCGACGGTGGTCGGCTGGTATCCCATTACCCCTTCCACCTCGGTCGTCGAGGCCTTTGAAAAATATAGCAAGATGTTTCGAGTGGAAGCCGACACCGGCAGGCGCAAGGTGGCCATCCTCCAGGCCGAAGATGAGTTGGCGGCGCTTGGCATCGTCATCGGCGCCTCGTGGAACGGGGCACGGGCCTTTACTGCCACCTCCGGTCCCGGTATTTCGCTGATGAGCGAGTTTCTCGGGCTTGCCTACTTCGCGGAAATTCCGGCGGTAATCTGCGATGTACAGAGAACCGGCCCGAGCACCGGCATGCCGACGCGAACCCAGCAATCCGACCTTTTGTCCTGCGCCTACGCCTCGCACGGCGACACCAAACACGTCCTGCTCTTTCCCTGCGACCCGCGCGAATGTTTCGATTTCGCCGCCGACGCCTTTGATCTGGCCGAACGGCTGCAGACCCCGGTCATTGTCATGAGCGATCTCGATCTCGGCATGAACGACCATATCAGCCCGCCCCTGCACTGGGACGACAAGCGCAGCTATGACCGCGGCAAGGTCCTTACCGCCGAAGATCTTGAGACCCGCCAGGATAAATGGGGCCGCTATCTTGATGTCGACGGCGACGGCATCTGTTATCGCACCTACCCCGGCACCCATCCAACCAAGGGCTCCTATTTCACCCGCGGTACCTCGCATAACGAGTACTCGGGCTACACCGAGGAAAGTCCGATTTATCAGGCGAATATGGAGCGCCTCCTGGTCAAATGGCAGACCGCACGCTCCCTGGTACCGTCGTCGCACATCAAAATCAGAGATCCCGAGAGTCGTCTCGGCGCCATCTTTTTCGGCACTACCACGCACGCCGCCTACGAGGCAATGGGGAGCCTTGCCGGCCAGGGTGTAAAGATCAACTCCCTGCGGTTGCGCGCTTTTCCCTTTCAAAACGAGGTGGGCGAATTCATCGATCGCCATCAATTTATTTTTATTATTGAACAAAACCGCGATGGCCAACTGCGCACCATGCTTATCAGCGAAGGCGATTTTCCACCGGACAAATTGCTGTCGCTGGTAAATTTTGACGGCCTGCCCATCACCGCCGCCTGCATCACCGAAAAAATCCAGGCCCTTCTTGAGCAAAAACCGCACCACAGCCGTAAAGATGGAGGCAAAGCATGAGCACCGACCGCCCGATTTTCCGTCACCCCCAGGCCGCCCAGAACTCCGCCGGCTTTACCCGCAAGGATTACGAAGGGGCGATTTCCACCCTCTGCGCCGGCTGCGGCCATGACTCCGCCACCAACGCCATCATTCAGGCCTGTTTCGAGCTGGCCATAGAGCCGCACCGGGTTGCCAAGATGTCCGGCATCGGTTGTTCCTCCAAGACCCCGGCCTATTTTCTCGGCCGGTCGCACGGCTTTAATTCGGTGCACGGCCGCATGCCGTCGATTGCCACCGGCGCCAATATGGCCAACCGCGACCTGCTCTACATCGGCATCTCCGGCGACGGTGACACCGCATCCATCGGTATGGGCCAGTTCGCCCACGCCCTGCGCCGCAACCTGAACCTCAATTATATCTGCATGAACAACGGCTGCTACGGCCTCACCAAGGGCCAGGATTCGGCCACCGCCGACCGTGGTTCTGCCGGCAAAAAAGGCGTTCCCAACCCCTACTCGGCCATCGATCTCTGCGAGCTGGCCATCGAGCTCGGCGCAAGTTACGTGGCGCGCGGTTTCTCCGGCGACAAGCAGCAGCTGGTGCCGCTCATCAAAGGCGCCTTTGCCCACAGCGGCCTGGCCTTTATCGATGTCATCTCGCCCTGCGTGACCTTTAATAATACCGCCACCTCGACCAAGAGCTACGAATACGTACGCGAGCATATCGAGGCAACCAACACCTTCGACTTCATCCCGCTGCAGCAAGAAATCCTCGCCCACTACCCGGAAGGCACCAGCCAGGAAGTGGTCATGCACGACGGCAGCATCATCCATCTGCATAAGGCCGATGCCGGTAAAGACGTCACCAACAGGCGGAAGGCAGTGAACAGTCTTGAGGAGGAAAAGGCCAAAGGACGGTTGCTCACCGGCCTTCTCTACGTCAATCAGGATATCATGGAAACCCACGATATTATTAACTCGACGCTGCGGCCGCTTAATACCTTGGTGGAAGCTGATCTTTGCCCGGGCAATGCTGCCCTGCAGAAGATAATGGCGGGGCTCAGATAGTATCCCGGTGTAAAAATGGTGGCTGCGAGGCTATCGCTTGCGGAGTTCTTTCCTTGAAGAAGATGGATTACCGATATAAAAGCGGAGAAAGTCGATGATACACCGGACTGTAGCTGGCACGATAATAATGGTTGGGTTGTTCAGTCTTTTTTCTTCGGTTTCTCCAACAATGGCAGCACCCATAAAAATTGCCGTGGCAAATTTCGAGATCGAAGGAGACACTCTACCACCCCATATAACCCATATCGTCGCTGAATGGCTGATCACAGCCTTGGTCAAAGACAAACGCCTGGAAGTTATCGAGCACCGCCTCGTGAAAGAGTTGCTGGAGGAGCAGAAACTCAATCAGAGTGGGCTGGTGGAGCACGACCAAGCGGCGCAAATAGGGCGCATGCTGGGCGTGGATAAAATCGTTACAGGTACGGTCATCCAATTTTTGGATACAGTTGAAGTGACTGCCCGGATCATCCATATTGAGCAAGGTGTTGTGTTGGCCGCCGAGAAGATTCTTTCCAAGGATCTGTCAAAACTTGAAGGGGAGGTCGAGAAACTGAGCCAAAAACTTGTAAAACATCTGGTTCAGTAAACTTTCCCTGCCCCTGTCCCGCACACAGAAGACAGATACTGCTGCCGCTCAGGCCAGAGACACGGGTCAGGTTTGACAAATGGGTATTATTATTTCCTTTCGTGCAACGCTGCAACGTCACTTGTGATTTCCATATTGCATCTCCTTTCCCATAGAAACCATAGTGCCGATTTCTTAAAACCTCTTTTGTGTGTTTCATGCTATTAGTTTTCAACATTACGTGCAAGATATGTCAAATTGGCATGAACAATTTGCAGCTACTTTCGAAGAAACCAGGGTTCTCTGCCCCCGGTGAGGATCTCCACCCCGCCAGCAGTCACCAGCAAAGTATGCTCGAACTGGGCGCTTCGTCGCAGATCAGCGGTGGTCGCCGTCCATTTATCCGACCAGATACGGCATTCGGCGCTGCCGACATTGATCATCGGCTCGATGGTAAAGGTCATACCTTCAACTATCTGTGTGGTATTTTCCGGTTCGTAAAAATGGGCGACATAGGGAGCCATATGGAAATTTTCACCGATTCCGTGCCCGGTAAACTCCCGGACTATGCCGAAACCATTCTGCCGTGCATGGTTCTCAACCGCCAGGCCGATGGCGTTGAAGGTGTTCCCCGGCCGAACCACATCAATGGCCCGCAGCAAACACTCCCAGGTAACCTGGACCAACTTCCTTGCCTCGGCGTCGACTGCACCCACAAAAATCGTCTCGGAACAGTCGCCGTGCATGCCATGCGCATAGACGGTAACATCGCAGTTGATGATATCGCCTTCCACGAGCAACCGGTTGTCGGGAATACCGTGCACCACAACTTCATTCACCGAGGTGCAAATGGACTTGGGAAAACCCATATAGTTGAGCGGGCTCGGATAAGCACCGAGGGCAATAATGTGCTGGTGCGCGAGCCGGTCCAGTTCGTCGGTGGTAACCCCCGGGCGCACAGCGGCAAGCACCAGATCGAGAACCTGCCGAGCAAGCAGTCCGACCTTGCGCATCCGCCGTATCTGCTCTGCAGTTTTTTTAATGCAAGAGAGCTTGTAGGGCGCCGGAACACCCGTATGGGCATATTCCGGACGAGCTATGTGGGACGGCACAGCTCGGCAGGGACTGATTATTCCGGCGGTGACGGTCGACCTTGTCATGTATATCTACTCCATCCCAAAAAGGGTGCATCGACGATTCTGCTCCCAAAGTCAGAAAAGGATACTTCCCCTTGTCCCGCAAAAGCAAGGCATTTTGCTGAAAACACCTCGGCTCTTTCGTTTGTCGCTAAAAGGGTCTATACTAGTACCTTAGAAATTCGTTTCTGGTTTTTTTATTAACGAATTTCATGAAGGTACTTATCCCGCTAATCGGGGACTACCCGGGTACGCTTGAAACCGGTTTTCCCTGCATGTGGATCTTCCGGCAGGCGGGCACCGGGCAAATGAGACAAAGAACATGACACTGCTGAAAAGATCAGAGCTCCAGGCAGCTCTGCAAAATGGATCGCCGACACTCAGCGCACAGGTATTCCTCTTTTTCGGCGAGCGATTCCTGTGTAAGGAAGCGGCCGATCTGCTGCAGGAAAAACTTTTGGCGGCAGGCCCCGGCGCAGTCCAGGCCATCGACGGCGACCGCGAAGACGCCGGCCGGACCTTATCCCGCCTCATGAGTTACAGCCTGCTTCCGGGCCGCCAGTTGTTTCGGGTCTCGGACAGCCGCCTCTTTCACAGTAAAACGGTGGTGGAAGACATTTGGACCAAAGCGGTGCAAGCCTTCCAAGGGGGCAACTCCGGTCCGGCACGCAACCATCTCCTCGCCATGGTCCAGGCAGTCGGCCTGGAGATCGAAGGGCCGACACCCCTGTCGGAAATTCCGACACCTGAGTGGCAGAAAATCTTTGCCTTTGCCAAGCCGGGCGACAACCTGCAGTGGGCCGATCAACTTCTCGGCGAAGCACAAGGCAAAAGCCCAGTGGCCAGTGCCAATCTGACGGACCGCTATATTGAGACCTTCGAGAAGGGCATCCCCAAACAGAACATCCTGTTGCTGACCGCCGAAACAGTCGATAAGCGCCAGAGGTTATTCACCTATCTGAAAAAAAACGGCACCGTTGTCGACTGCTCCGTGGCCGGCGGTTCCGGCGCCGCCGCGCAAACCGAGCAGAAGGAAATTCTCCGGGAGATGATGCAAAAGACTCTCACCGACTTGCAAAAAAAGATCGAGTCCCGGGCAGTTGAGATGTTTTTTGAGCGGGTCGGCTTTCATCCGGTGGCGGTGGTGGTCGAGACCGAGAAATTGGCACATTCCATTGGCGACCGCCCAACCATCACCGCTGGCGACGTCGAGGAAATGGTGAGCCGCAATCGGGAAGACGCCCTCTACGAACTGACCGACGCCATCGGCAAACGGCAGGCGGACCGGGCATTGACCATCCTCTCGCACCTCCTCGAACAAGGCATTCATGAATTGGCGATCCTTGCGACCCTCAAAAATTATTTAAGGAAACAACTGATTTTCCGCTCTCTCCAGATGCGTGACTTTCCGACCTGGCGGAGCGCCATGAATGCCAGGGATTTCCAGAACACCTACCTTCCGGCTCTGAAAGCGGAAGAGGATTGGGGCGAACTCCTGCAAGGACACCCCTACGCCCTGTTCATGAGCTTTTCCAAGGCCTCTGAATATTCCTGCTCCGGTCTGAAAAGATGGCTGACGATGCTGCTTGATGCCGAGTTTCGCCTCAAGGGCGCACCGCTGCCGCCGCGGCTGGTTATCGAGGAGCTCCTGCTGGCGATGCTGAAAGGCGCCCCGAAAATTTCCGGCAGAAGAGATTCTATGGTATATTGAAGGAGCGCAAGCAATAATTATTGTATCGGGATGAGGGCTTTCCGAAAATTGGTATTGCCCTGAAAAAAAAGTGAAAAAGCATTTACCTTAACTGTAAACCATGGCCGAAGACAAAGACCAAAGAGAAGGCAGTGTACTTACCAAGGACGCTATTGAAACCAGGGAACCGAGCATGTACAAGGTGCTGCTGCACAATGACGACTACACCACTATGGAATTCGTCATTGCCATCCTCGAAACCGTATTTCAGAAATCGACCCCTGACGCGACAAAAATAATGCTTAATGTCCACAACGAGGGAGTAGGAGTTGCCGGGGTGTATACCAGGGAAATCTGTGAAACAAAAATTTCCGTGGTTCATCAACTGGCCAAAAAAAATGAGTTTCCATTACGTTGTTCGATGGAAACGGTATAATCAAGGATTTTCCTTTTCCACAACCGCATCCGGAAAAATATGCTGAGCAAGACACTAGAAAAAGCCCTGATAATGGCGATACGAGAAGCAAAAAATCATAATCACGAGTATGTGACCGTTGAACACATGCTCTATGGTATTTTGCATGACGAGCTGACCGGCTATATCATCAATCAATGTGGCGGCTCGGCCCAGATCTTGAAAGAGCGTCTGGAAAAATTCTTCCTGCGGGAAATCCCCACCCTCTCCGCCACCGGGTCGATGGAACCGGCGCAGACCATTGCTTTTAATAGGGTTCTCCAACGGGCCGTGGCCCATGTGCAGAGTTGCGGGAAAAATCAGGTAGACAGCAGCGATGTTCTGGTGTCCATCCTCGCCGAAGAAGAATCGCACGCCGTCTACTTTCTTACCTCGGTGGGCATCGGCAAGATGGAGGTCATGAACTTTATCTCCCACGAACTGCCGGCCGAAGGTTTACAGAAGGAACCCTTTTCCTCACCTCCCGAGGCACCAAGCCCACAGAAAGATGGTAAAGACACCAAGGCATTGGAAGAATTCACCATTAATCTGGCCGATCTTGCGGCCGCCGGCAAAATTGATCCCCTCATCGGTCGCAATGAAGAATTAAACAGAACCATGCAGGTTCTGTGTCGCCGCAAGAAAAACAATCCGCTGCTGGTCGGCGAACCGGGTGTCGGCAAAACGGCCATGGCCGAAGGGCTGGCTCTGCGTATCCACCAGGATAAAGAAGCCCGGGCCAAGGGTGAGGCGCCACAGGTGCCTGACCTGCTTGCCGGTGTCGAGATCCACCTCCTCGACATGGGCACCCTCGTTGCCGGCACCAAGTATCGCGGGGATTTTGAAAAACGACTGAAAAGCGTCATTTCGGCCATTGAGAAAAAGGAAAACGCCATTCTGTTTATCGACGAGATGCACACCATCGTCGGGGCGGGAGCCACCAGCGGCGGCTCGATGGATGCCTCCAATCTGCTGAAACCGGCCCTCCAATCCGGAATTTTGCGCTGTATAGGCTCTACGACCTACGAAGAGTATAAAAACCAGATCGAAAAAGACCGGGCCCTGTCGCGACGATTCCAGAAAATCGACATCGCCGAACCGACGGTCGACGACACCCACCTCATTCTCAAGGGACTACAACGAAAGTACGAAGAGCACCACAATGTCAAGTACTCGGCGAAAGCCGTGCAGGCCATGGCCGAACTGTCGTTCCGCTTTATCAACGAGCGCTTTCTCCCGGACAAGGCCATCGACGTGATGGACGAGGTCGGTTCTCTGTTCCGCCTGGAAGGTCGGCAAGGTTCAACCGTCAAAGTCAGCGATATCGAAAAAGTGGTATCAAAGATGGCAAGAATCCCGGCCAAATCGAGTTCGCACTCGGAAATCGGCGAACTGCGCGAACTGGCAAGCCAATTGAAGGCGGTGGTTTTCGGCCAGGATGAGGCCATCGAGGCAGTCACCTCGGCAGTAAAAAGATCACGCGCCGGCCTCGGTAATCCCGACTCGCCGACCGGCAGCTTTCTCTTTGCCGGCCCGACCGGCGTCGGCAAGACCGAGGTCGCACGCCAGCTGGCGGTTGTTCTCAATGTTCATTTCGAACGCTTCGACATGAGCGAATATATGGAGAAACATGCGGTCGCCAGGCTGATCGGTGCACCTCCTGGCTATGTCGGCTTTGACCAGGGCGGTCTGCTCACCGAATCGATACGAAAGCACCCCTATTCGGTGCTGCTTTTCGATGAGATTGAAAAGGCGCACCCGGATATCTTTTCCATTCTTCTGCAGGTTATGGACCATTCGACGCTTACCGATAATTCCGGGCGCAAGGCCGATTTCCGCAACGTCATTATCATCATGACCACCAACGCCGGTGCCCGCGAACTGGCCGGCCGCTCCATAGGCTTTGTCAGCAGCAAAAAGGGCAAAGATCAGACGGCCATCACCAAGCTCTTTGCCCCCGAGTTCCGCAACCGACTGGATGCCATCGTCTCCTTCAGCTCCCTTGATCATGCCGCCACCGAACTGGTTGTCGACAAACTGATCAAAGAATTGGAAGGACAGCTGGCGGAAAAACGCGTGACCATCAAACTCAGCCCGCAGGCCCGCACCTATCTGGCGAAGAAAGGCTATGATCCGGATTATGGGGCACGACCGCTACGCAGACTGATCATGAAGGAGATCGGCGACAGCCTGACCGAGGAGATACTCTTTGGTAAACTCGCCAGGGGTGGCGAGGCTGCGGTCGATGAGCAGGACGGCAGTCTGGTATTCAGTTACTCGAAAGAGTATCTGAAAAAAGGCATTGTGTCCCCATGACCTCTCTTGAGGCCATCATCCCGCTCATTCGGGATATCACTAAAAAAAATGGCGCCCTCAATGTCCGAGTGTTCGGCTCTATGGCCGGAGGCACAGCTACATCATCGAGCGATCTTGATCTCCTCATTGACCTGACTCCGGGAATGGACCTGTTTGACCTCATTGGCCTGAAACAGGAACTGGAAATGAAAACCGGCCTAAAAGTGGATGTAATCACCGAGAAAAGTCTCAGCAGACATCTGCGTCAAAGAATTCTTGATGAAGCACAACCACTATGAAAGATGATTAGTTCTATCTGCTTCACATCGCGGAAGCAATTGCCACCATAGAGGAGTATGTTGCAACCGGCAGGGCTGCATTTTATTCACAGAAAATGATTCAGGATGCAGTTATCAGAAACCTCGAAATTATTGGCGAAGCAACAAAAAACATCTCCTCCACAACCCGCCAGACCGCCCCATCAATCCCCTGGCAAAAAATGGTAGGGTTGCGAGACGTCCTCATTCACGATTATTTCGGTGTCGATCTGGATACCGTCTGGCTTGTTGTCGAAAACCGCCTACCGGATCTCGCTAAACAGATAACTTTGCTTCTTTCTAAGTGATATTCAGATCGTGTTTTTTGTCTCTCACTATCGTCAGCCATCGGGGAATCCAAAATGTGAAGAGCAACATAATAAATCCGTCCCCTTTTTTGATT
>JBBQVT010000061.1:0-22624 GCA_038211245.1 Desulfobulbales bacterium
CACATCATGTCGGCGCCGCCGGCGGTAAGAACCTCGGCAATGTTTCCGCAAATATCACACTTGTAAACTGCCATTTTTTTTGCCATTCGTTTTCCTCCTGGTATATGGTTTAGTGGTTTGTTGCTTTGTACATGACATCTCGGCGTTTCCAACGGGAATAAACACTCCGGCATTGTCAAAAAACCTTTCGGAAAAACCGAGTGTCTTCAGTTTAACTTCACCGACCTACAGTAATCACGCATGCCATTGCCTGCAATTTTTATAATCATAAAAAAGAGAAAAATTCTCATTCGCGCCTAGTAAGTCTTGGAAAAGTAATGAAGATCCTTTTCTTGCGCACTAGAGTGTGCTACTCTTTCATGCTAAACGAAAGGTTTCCCCGCCAGCCTTTCTATGGCGGCAGGGGCTGGAAGAGTGAAGAAGGTAATCTCGACAAGGAGACGGAAAAAAAATGAAAAGTGTGATAAAGACAATCATCGGTATGAGTCTGTTGTTGTGTGGAACGGTGACAACTCTCCAGGCAGGGCAGTATGATTATGAAGTAAAGGATAAAAAAATCTCCTTTGCCTGGAAGGTCGACGGCGACAAACTGGCGGTAAAATTGGCGGCGGAGACCGACGGCTGGGTGGGAATCGGCTTCAATCCGAGCAAGGACATGAAGGATGCCAACTTCATCCTTGGGTATGTGAAAGACGGCGACACCAAGATTATTGATGAATTCGGCGAATCCGAAAGTTCTCATGGCCCCGATGATAAACTTGGCGGCACAACTGATGTGACCCTGGTCGGTGGAACCGAGGCGGGCGGCGTGACCACCGTTGAGTTCACCCTGCCTCTGAAATCTGCCGATAAGTATGATAGCACCATTAACGTCAACGGCGACACTATTGTACTTCTGGCTTACGGCAGCGGCCGCGACAGTTTCAAAACCAAACACTCCTATCGAACTACCCTGAAGGTTAATCTCGGTACAGGCGCCTCGCAGAAGGCGAATTGATCGGAGATTTGCCGTGACCCCTTTGACTAACGTATTCGCCGTAACGCTTCTTGTATGTATGTCGATGGGGGTGATGCGTCCGAGCTGGGCCAAAGACCAAGGGCCGGGGATGTTGGAAGCAACCAAGCAGGTTTTGAGCGGCCAGGCAAATGACGATGCTTCTCTTTGGATAACTGAAAAAACCGGTCAGTACCTGCCCCTTGATCTGCAGTTTGTCGATGAGACCGGACAGACAGTTCGGTTGGGTGACATAATCGACCGGCCGACGATTCTTCTGCCGATCTACTTCTTCTGTCCGAATATCTGTAGCAAAAATCTTGCCAATCTGGCTGTTGCCTTGAATAGCCTAAGCGCCAAGCCCGGCCAGGACTACCGGGTGATTGCCCTGAGTTTTAATGACGCTGAAAACCATAAGATTGCCGCTGAGGCAAAAATTAATTACCTGAAGATTTTGTCGGATGATTTTCCTGGCGGCGAGTGGCGGTTTCTCACCGGCAGCCGTGAGGCGATCAAGGCCGCCACCGATGCCGTGGGTTTTCGTTTTCAAAAGGTCGATGATGAAACCTTTATTCATCCTGCGGCACTTATGGCCATTGCCGCAGATGGCAAGATCATTCGTTATGTGTACGGTTCATTTCTTGCCGGCGACATAGATCTGGCTCTGTCCGCTGCGGCAAGCGGTACGCCGACCATGTCGGTGAAGAGATTGCTCGGCTTTTGTTTTAACTATGATCCGCACGGCAAAACCTCGGTGTTTCAGACGGTGAAAATTTCCGTACTGCTGGTTTTCGGCGTGGCGGCGCTTCTTTTTATTGTTTATTTCAAACGAAAAGGTCGAGAGGCGAAAAACGCTCCAGCAGCTCAAGGGAACACTGACCAGGATACAACGCTATGACTGCGATACCATCTTTTTATCATCAATCCGCTCCACCCGGCCTCACCGGTATAAAGGCCTGGCTCCTGACCCACGACCATAAGCGGCTGGGCTTGATGTATCTCGGCGCGGTGTTTTTCTGGTTTGCCATTGCCATGGTTCTCGGACTGCTGCTCAGGACCGAGTTGATGAGCCAGGGCCGGACCATAATGGGACCGGGACTTTATAACTCGTTCTTCACTCTCCATGGGGTGATAATGGTGTTTCTTTTCGCCATTCCGGCCATTCCGGCCATCTTCGGTAATTTCTTCCTGCCTATCCAGCTGGGGACCGACGACGTTTTTTTCCCGCGCCTTAACCTTTTCAGCTGGTATCTGTTCATGATCGGTGGCCTGTTTGCCCTTGTTTCGCTTTTTGTCGGAGATGGTTTTCCCGATACCGGCTGGACCTTTTATGTGCCTTTCAGTGTGCAGGATAGCAAGAACGTCGGCCTCACCGTCACCGCGGCCTTTATCCTCGGCATGTCGTCGATGCTCACCGGGCTTAATTTCGTCACCACCTTTCATCGCATGCGCGATAAAAACATGGGGTTGATGCAGATCCCCCTTTTTACCTGGTCCCTGTATGCCACCGCCTGGGTGCAGATCCTCGCCACCCCGGTTATCGGCATCACCTTTGTCTTGGTGGTGCTTGAGAGATTTCTCTCCATCGGCTTGTTTGATCCAGACAAGGGCGGCGACCCCCTGTTGTATCAGCACCTGTTCTGGATGTATTCGCATCCGGCGGTGTATATCATGATCCTGCCCGGCATGGGGGTCATCTCTGAGATCATCCCGGTCTTTTCCCGCAAATCGATTTTCGGTTATAAGGCCATTGTCTGGTCGTCGATGGCAATTGCCATCGCCGGTTCCCTGGTCTGGGCGCATCACATGTATACCAGCGGCATGAGCGATGTCTCGGTGTTCGTTTTCTCCCTCTTGACCTTTCTCGTGGCTGTGCCTTCCGCCGTCAAGGTTTTTTCCTGGGTTGCCACCATGTATAAAGGGTCGATCGAGATGACTCCGCCGCTTCTCTTGGCACTGATATTTATCTATCTTTTCAGTGTCGGCGGCCTTACCGGGCTGGTGCTGGGTGCGGCCGGCACTGATATCCATGTCCACGATACCCATTTTGTCGTAGCCCACTTTCATTTTGTCATGTTTGGCGGCACCGGCTTCGCCTTTTTTGCAGCGCTGCATTATTGGTGGCCGAAGATGTTCGGGGTCATGTATACCTTTAGGGCGGCGTATTGGGGAGCTGTTCTGGCTGCCGTCGGATTTATGTTTCATTATGTCCCCATGCTGATCCTTGGGCTGCAAGGAATGCCACGGCGTTACTACGATTATCTGCCCCAATACGAAACCGGTAATTTCTTAGCAGGTTTTGGTGCCTATATAATGGTTTTCGGGATTGTTATCATGTTTGTCAATTTGCTTATGAGTTTTCGAAAAGGTGTCCCTGCACCCGCCGATCCCTGGGGCGGGACGACGCTCGAATGGAAGGTACCCTCTCCACCACCGGTGCATAATTTCATCGACAAACCGCAGATTATGGATTTCCCCTACGATTTTAAAGGAGTAGGGGAACAATCGCAAAAAGGTATTCGGTGAGGGCACTATGCGAGCTGAGATAGACAGAGTCGGGCTGAAGCTAGGGATGTGGTTGTTTCTCTATTCCGAGATAATCCTTTTTGGTGGTTTATTTGTTCTTTACGGTGCCTATTTTCACAAGCATCCCGAGTCTTTTGCCGTCGGCGGCAAAGAGTTAAATCGGGTTATCGGGGCGATGAACACCGTAGTGCTGCTGATTTCCAGTTTTACCGTTGCCGCTTCGATCACGGCCATTCAGAAAGGTTCCCGAAAACTCACCATTGGACTGCTTGGCTTCTCAATTTTTTGCGGGTTCATTTTTCTCGTAAACAAGTATTTTGAGTGGGGCGCCAAGATCCATCACGACATTTACCCTAACTCGGAAACCCTGGTGAATGGCGAACCGGGGTTGAATATATTTTTTGGGCTTTACTATGTGATCACCGGCCTGCATGGCCTGCATGTCATTATCGGCATGGTGCTTCTTTCCATAAGCCTTGTTCTGATGCTGGTGGGGAAGATCGATGGCGAAAGTTTTTCCATGCTCGATAACTCCGGGCTTTACTGGCATCTGGTTGATCTTATTTGGATATTTGTCTTTCCTTTGTTCTACCTGGTGTTATGAGTCGAGAAAAAGAAGCATTTTGGAGAAAGTGAACGTGGATAATCAAGATAAACCGCATGTTCTGAGCTATTCCCAGCTCACCGTCGTTTTAATAATTTTGCTGGCACTGACCGGGCTTACCGTCGGAGTTTCCTATATTCATATGGGATTTTTCAACGTCCCCGTGGCCCTCGCTATCGCCTGCCTCAAGGTGAGCTTTGTATTGCTTTTTTTTATGCATCTTAAATATGAAGGTCCGATCATCGTCCTGTCTTTGATCGGCACGGTAACCTTCCTTATGATTATGATCGGCTTCACTTTTTGGGATGTGGCATTCAGGTAAGCCGTCGTTCAACAAAAAGAGTTATTTCTTAACGGCCCCTAACAGGCGGAGATTTTTATGACCCCGGTACAAGGCGTAGATCTGACATTCTGGTATATACTCGGAATATCCATTGTCCTCTTATTCGGCATCACCGTGGTGATGGTCTACTTTGCCGTGAAATACCGACGCAGCAGGAATCCCGTTGCTTCCGATATCCGTGATAACTATAAGCTGGAAATAGTCTGGACCGTTATTCCTACGCTCATCGCCCTCTCTATGTTTTACGTCGGTTGGCAGTCGTATATGGGGCTGCGCACGGTTCCCAAAGATGCCATGAAGATAGAGGTTTCGGCGCAGATGTTTTCCTGGATATTTATCTATGACAACGACAAGGAAAGCGAAAATGAACTGGTAGTGCCTGTCGGCAAAGCCATCAAATTGAACATCAAGTCCATTGACGTGATACACAGTTTCTTTCTGCCGGCATTTCGGATCAAGGTTGATGCGGTGAAAGGGATGCCGACCTATGCCTGGTTTTTTGCCGACAAGGTGGGTGAATACCATATCCAGTGTGCCGAGTACTGCGGCGTCAACCATTCGGCTATGGTTGCCAAATTAAAAATCGTCCCGCAGGCTGAGTTTGACGCCTGGCTTGCCAAGGAAAGTGACTAGGAGGCTGTCCGAGAATGCCCTATGATTGCCAGGATTCGGCTCGCCAAGGTTCCGCTTTGCCTGCTCATCGGCAGTGCCGTTCTTTTCGGCGCGATCCTGGCAGATCCTGTTGTTTCACCGCAAATTCTCCTCGTTGTCGGCGGCGTTTTTTTGGTTGCGACCGGTGCGGCAAGCCTCAATTCTCTGCAAGAGCTTGGTCTTGACGGCAAAATGGGGCGTACCAAGGATCGACCTCTGCCGGCTGGACAGCTTACCCCACAGCAGGCGGGCCGGCAGGCCTTG
The DNA here is from genome assembly GCA_038211245.1 of Desulfobulbales bacterium. Classification (GTDB taxonomy): domain Bacteria; phylum Desulfobacterota; class Desulfobulbia; order Desulfobulbales; family Desulfocapsaceae; genus Desulforhopalus_A. The sequence continues at coordinate 5,383 of JBBQVT010000061.1, forward strand.
CTTCTCATCCTTGGCGGCTTGCTTCTGCTTTTCCTAAAAACCAGTGACCCTTTGCCGGCTGTTATGACCGCTTCTGCAGTCATTTTCTATAATGGCATCTACACACCCCTGAAGAAGATCACTGTTCTGGCCATTATTCCCGGTGCAATTTGCGGTGCGTTACCTGCCTATATCGGCTGGCTTGCCGGAGGTGGGGAAGGTTTTGGCTTTACCGCCACCCTTCTCCTTGCCCTCTTTGTCCTTTGGCAGATCCCACATTTCTGGCTCATCCTTCTCAGGTATCGGGACGAGTATGTGGCCGGCAAATTGCCGAATCTTCTGCAGCAATTTCGAGAAAACACCCTCAAGCGTTTATTTATAACCTGGATCGGAGCACTGACCTTTATCATGCTGATGTTTGCAACCCTGCCGTATCCGCTAGCGAATGTGGTGCGATACGGGGTTATTATAAATGCTCTGTGTTTAGCCGGAATATTTTTCGCATGGCTAAAGCTGCGCACAAGCGATGATTATCGGTTGCTCTTTGTCGCTCTCAATTGCGCACTTCTTGGCCATATGGTAATTCTTGCTGTCGGTCGAGTTGTCGGAAACCAATAAAGTGATGGGGATCAAGTAATAACCTTCAAGAAAAAAGGGAAATATCATGAATCTTGACTGGGCGTATATGCGCAAGGGCTGAACCTCCTGCAACAACGCAAGGGCTGCGTTTGCGGGGAAAAATATCTCAATTGTCAAAGAAGTGGATGCAAAAAAGGAAGCCTATCCCGGAGAAGCTGCATGGCAAGTCATTGCCGGAGCCGAAAAGGTCTATGTGGCGGCCGGTAAAAAGATCATTGAATTTGCTCCGGCGGTTGCCGATAAGGAGGTCATGTTGAAGAAAATCACCGGACCTTCCGGCAACCTCAGGGCTCCGACCCTGCGCCTGGGGAAGATTTTTTATATTGGCTTTCATCCGGAAATGTACGAAAAGATAACGGGCTAGATCTTCTATCAAGCCGTCCCCCAACGCCTTCTTGATATGGGCTGTTTTCCGCATCATTTTTATCGCCGAGGAGGTTTTCCGGTTTTGCCGTTATCTACCGGGGCTTTGCCCTTCTTCTGCTCTTTTTGCCGGTCCTGGTTCTTGCCAACTGGGGAGAGGCCAGTTACCTGCACCTGACGAATTATTCCATTGGAGGTTATCTATCAGCTTGCCGGTTTTCTGCTCAGGGCCCTGGCCATTTGGCTGGGGATCGTAAGAGGGTGGCCGGAGGTGGTCAATACCGGCAATGTCTTCTTTGTCATCTTCCTCTATACTAAATTGTATCACAGACCAAAACAGCGACATCTCCCGTTTTCATTGAACCAAAACAGGGACATCTCCCGTTTTTATTAAATAAACTGCAATCATTATGCATTTACGGTGAAAGAGTTAGGTTCTGAAAATGACGAGATATTTTGTTTCTTCCGTTTAACCTGATTGGTAGTCAGCAATTATTTGATATTGGCTTGCTTTGCGAAAGGCTCGAGTAAATAACGTGATAGATGAAAGAAAAAAATGGGTGAGGGCTACACGCTTTCTCCCCTGAAGAATGCACTTGTTTGTATCAGAATCGTCTATTTGTCAGCATGGGCAGTGAGGTATGCGGCCACGCCTTCAGCGGTCGGTCTCATTGCCTCCTTACCTTTTTTCCAGTTGGCGGGGCAGACATCCCCATGCTTTTCGGTGAATTGCAGGGCATGGAGAACGCGCAATGCTTCGTCGACACTTCTTCCCAGGGGCAGATCATTTACCACCATATGGCGGACGATGCCCTCACGGTCGATGAGAAAGAGGCCGCGCAGGGCGATACCGCTTGAGCCATCTCAACCATTGTCGCCCGAACTCTCAAAAAAACCGGGATTGATTCCCCGCCTACCGGTGCCCATCTATTTTGCCACACCCTCGCCACTGAGATGTTGCGCCGAGGGGTTGCGCTTGCCGAAATTGCCTTGCTGCTGCGGCACAGCAGTATCAACACGACCACCCTTTATGCCAAGTTGATCGTGATGGCCCTGCAAACTCTTGCTCAACCCTGTCCGGGAGGTGCGAAATGATCTGCCTTCGAAAAGCTGTAGAAAAATATCTGACGATGTGTCGATCGCTTGGATTTAACTTGCTGAATATGGGACACAACCTTCATGATTTCGTATCCTTCATGGAACAGGGGAGGTCTCAGTTATCAGTGTCGACTTTTAGCTCTATGCTGGGCACAGCAACCTCAAGGCGTTCAGCCGCCCTTTGGGCTATATCATTTCCTTTACATACAAGTTGCCGGCCTGTGAAAAAACCTTTTGACATGCAAGTGCATATTCGCTATTATGTAAGTGATTGACAACTTACATTGCTCGAAGTTTATCGGTTTTTACCGACCGGTGACCGGAGACATTAAGAGACTGTATGAAACAGTTGCCGGCCACTGCCTGGGATAGTTTCTGTTCTGAGAATTGCAACTGCTCTGCTGACAGTTTATGCCGCTGGATATCTCAGGAGGGGCAGGTACGGCCTGGATGTGTTTTCCCTCGTTACTTAAAAAAGGAGAGTGTATATGCAATTTGTTATTGGAGGTATGTGTTTTCTCGGTGGCCTGCTGGCAATTATATTTCTTGGGTCTCTGAATCTCGGTTTCGCCCTGACAATCGCTTTTGCTGTTCCTCTGGTTATCCTTGCAGTTTATGGTCTTGCCAAAATGCCGACTGAAGGACAGGAAGTCAGAATGGTGAGCAAACCAGAACGTGTCGGGACGATTTCCAAAAAAGTTCATGCCTCTTGATAAGCCTGAACTCTGAGATTGCATGTTTGTAGAAGTGCTTTCTACTTTAACACTGTAGAAATTCGTTTCTTGCTTTTTACTAGGAATTTTTTGAAGGTACTTATCTCCCTTCCAGGGAGGTTAGTACCTTTTTCTTTGCCGACAAAATACCCAGACAAAACGACTTGTCAGTTCGCGGCCTTACCAATACTAACTTCACAGAGGACCCCTCTTTATATTTGAAGGTGTTACAACAAGCCTGCATCTCCTGCCTCATGCATACCCCTCACTTGGCCGGAATCGAATGGCTGTAAATAGCCATGGGTATACGTGCTCCTGTGGCGGGGAAGGGACTGGAACAGTCAAGTGCGGGCTGAGATTTTTTTAACGCAGAGTGTTATCATTGGGCACCAGGAAATGGTTATAACAATAATTAAAATTTTAAATGGAATGCAGCAATGACAAAAACCCTCGGTGGCGCATTTGCCAAGAACTTTCTCGGGAACGCGCCAAATTGGTATAAACTCGCCATAATCGCTTTTCTCATTATCAACCCCATCCTGATGTTTACAGTGGGTCCATTTATCGCCGGCTGGGTCTTGATCGGCGAATTCATTTTCACCCTGGCCATGGCCTTGAAATGCTATCCTCTCCCGGCAGGCGGCCTGCTCGCCTTTCAGGCGGTAGCCATCGGCATGACCAGTCCGGCTTCAGTATATAACGAGGCGCTGAATAATTTTGAAGTTATCCTGCTGCTTATCTTCATGGTGGCCGGGATCTTCTTCATGAAGGATTTTTTGCAATTCACCTTCACCCGTATCCTCGTGCGGATTCGATCCAAATATATTATTTCATTGCTTTTTTGTTTTCTCGGGGCCTTTCTTTCCGCCTTCCTTGACGCCCTGACGGTCACCGCGGTCATCATTGCCGTCGCCTACGCCTTTTACAACGTCTATCACCGCTATGCCTCGGGTATGGACATGGCTTGCGCCCACGACCTGGTCTGCGACAGTAATTTCAAAGAATTGCAGAAACAGGAACTGCAGCAGTTTCGGGCATTTCTTCGTAACCTCATGATGCACGGCGCCGTCGGCACTGCTCTCGGCGGAGTCTGCACCCTGGTGGGCGAACCGCAGAATCTGTTGATCGCCGGTGAAATGGGCTGGAATTTCACCGAATTTTTCGTCAAAGTCGCACCGGTGTCCATGCCGGTACTGGCCGTAGGCCTCCTCACTTGCTTTGTTGTGGAAAAATTCCGACTCTTCACCTACGGTGCCCAGATGCCCGGCACTATCCGCTCCCATCTGCTGGAAACTGCGATAAAGATGGAAGAGAAGCGCGGCAGGCAGGGCAAGGCCAAGCTGATCGTCCAGGCCCTCACCGGCATCTGGCTGATTCTCGCCCTGGCCTTCCACCTCGCGGCGGTCGGGGTCATCGGTCTATCGGTCATTGTCCTTCTCACCGCCTTTAACGGCTTTGTCGAAGAGCACCAGCTCGGCCACGCCTTCGAAGAGGCACTGCCCTTCACTGCACTGCTGGTGGTATTTTTCGCCATTGTCGCCGTCATCCATGATCAGCACCTCTTCACCCCGGTAATCACCTATGTTCTCAGCATCCAGGGCCAGGAGCAACTGGCGGCCTACTATATTGCAAACGGTCTGCTGTCGATGATCTCCGATAACGTTTTTGTCGCCACGGTCTATATCTCGGAAACGAAAACCAGCATCACCCATACCCTTGGTCTTATCCCCGATATCGGCATGACCGGCAAGGAACTGATGGATAAACTCACCGATCCTCTGGTTGCCCGTTCGGAAGCGCTGGTCGCTCTGCCCCAGGCGGCGGCCGATCAGGCCAGGGCAGTCATGGACCAGTTTGACAAGCTGGCCGTTTCCATCAACACCGGTACCAATATCCCAAGTGTTGCAACCCCGAATGGTCAGGCGGCCTTTCTCTTTCTCCTGACCTCCGCCCTCGCCCCGGTCATCCGCCTGAGCTATGGCCGTATGGTAATCCTGGCATTACCCTATACCATCACCATGTCGATTACCGGCCTGCTGGCCACCTATTTCTTTTTGTAGCGGCAAGAGGGCCAGCACAACAAAGGTCCATTGCTTTCTCAAAAACGGGGACATCTCCCGTTTTCATTGACTACACTGCAATCATTATACATTTACGGTGAAAGAGTTAGGTTCTGAAAATGAGGAGATATTTTGTTTCTTCCGTGTAACCTGATTGGTAGTCAGCGATTTTTTGATTAGGAATGCATCCTGTTTATCAGAATCGCCTATTTGTCAGCATGGGCAGTGAGGTATGCGGCCACGCCCTTGGCCGTAGGTTTCATTGCCTCCTCGCCTTTTTTCCAGTTGGCGGGGCAAACATCCCCATGCTTTTCGGTGAATTGCAGGGCATGGAGAACGCGCAATGCTTCGTCGACACTTCTTCCCAGGGGCAGATCATTTACCACCTGATGGCGGACAATGCCCTCACGGTCGATGAAAAAGAGTCCACGCAGGGCGATACCGACGTCGAGCAAAACTTCATAGGATTTGGAAATTGATTTGTCGAAATCGGCAACCAGGGGATACTGGATATCACCAGAGGTTGAAAGAGAATTATTGATTTACTACTGCGGGAGGAGGAACTACCAGGAAGTGTCGACAGCATAGGGTAAAAAGCTGCAGGATCATCCGTAACAGGTATGCTCGCTGCAGCGCTTCATGTGAGCTGTACTCAAAAAATTAATCGGCTTTCCAAAAAGATTCTTTTTCTGCGCCGCAGAGCGGGCAGACCCAATTTTCCGGAACATTTTCCCACGTTGTGCCGGCGGCTACGCCGTTATCTTCATCACCAACTGCCGGGTCATAGATATAGCCGCAAGGACATTCCCATTTTTGCATTATTCCCTCTCCTTTTTAAAGTTTTCAAAACAATAGTAATTATTCTTACTTCGCCCTCAATATAGCCGCTGTTCGAGAAGAGTCAACGGATGAACCAAAAATAAATGGCACAATGAATGATTTTTAAGAGTTCCTTTTGATGATGGTTTTAGCAGGTATCAAGGCGGTGGCCGTCGCCGACACTATATTTCCGGCAACTCCCGGCCCGTCGCCGGCAACGAAGAGGCCGCGGATAGCAGTTTCCAAATTGTTGTCGGTTGTCACCTGCGTTGCGAAAAATTTAATCTCCGGGGCGTACAGCAAGGTTTCGTCGTTGGCAACCCCGGGAATCACCTGATTCAACTGGTCAAGGCCATCGATGAGGTTGGTGAGAATGCGTTCCGGCAGGGCCATGGCGATGTCGCCGCAGGTGACGCTTTTCAGGGTCGGTTCGATATAGCTGTTTTTCACCCGGTTCCAGGTGGATCTGCGGCCGCGTTTGAGGTCGCCGTAGCGCTGCAATATCGGTTTTCCACCGCCGATAAGGGTCGCCAGTTTGCCGATTGCTTCGCCGTAAGCCTGATTATCTTCAACCGGGTCGGTGAGGACGACTTTGGACAGGAAAGCAAAATTGGTATTGTCGGACTTTTTGTCCATGTAGGCGTGGCCGTTGACACAGACAAAGTTCTGATAATTTTCCAGGGCGACATAGCCGCCGAGGTTGGTGCAGAAGGTCCTGGTCTGATCATCGTATTTCGAGGTTCGTATAAAAAAAGTGGGGTCGTAGATGATAGAGCAGAGATCCTGCATAATCTCATTGTGTACTTCCACCCGAACACCCACCTCGATGCCGCGCTGGGACACCTCAATGCCATGGTCCCTGGCAACGCCTCCGACCCATTCGGCCCCCACCCTGCCGGGGGCGAGGATGACGTTCGCCGCCCGGTAGGTACCCCGATTGGTTTTTACCCCTTCGACCGCGCCGTTGTTGACAATCAGTTCTTTGGCTTCCTCCGAATGGTGGAATGACACGCCTTTGTCGGCAATATAGTCGGCCATCTTGGTGATATGGCCGGGGAGGTTGTCGCTGCCGAGATGTTTCTGTTTGATGATGAGGAGATCAATGCCCTGTTTTCGCGCTTCTTTGCGGATAGTCAGGGCCTTGTCCATGTCGGTCGGGAAGACCTTGCCATCCATGTTGAAGAGATTGAAGATGGCTTCCGTTTCGTCGATCAAGGCCATTGCCGCCGAGGTATCGAGAAACTGGGTGAGATCGGTTTTCCCCAGTTTATGGATGAAATTCAGTTTGCCGTCGGAAAACAGCCCGGCCCCGCCGATGCCGCAAAGGATATTACAGGGCCGACATTTCATGCAACCACTGTCCTTGATCGGGCATTTGCGCTTCAGCGAGGCTTTGCCCTTTTCAATCACCAGAACTTTAAGCTTGGAGTGTTCACACAGGTAGTAGGCGGCAAAAAGACCGGCAGGTCCGCCCCCGACAATTATCACATCGAGAGTTGTTTCAATTCTTTTGGCTATCACGGCAGTTGGCTTTGCAAGAAGGGGTTTACGGGGTCATGGCCTTGGTACGGCGCCATGACCCCCAAGAAGTTGTCGGCTATGCTTATTCAACCGGCAATTCGGGCGCTGCGGCAGGCGCAGCCGCGGCATCTGCGGCAACGGCAAGGTACGCTGCGGCCGGTGGAAGACCGTAGGCGAGTCGTACCTTGGTGTCGATCTCGGTGCACATAGCCGGATTGTCGGTGAGAAAACGTTTGGCGTTTTCCCGGCCCTGGCCGATTCTTTCTTCTTTGTAGGAGTACCAGGAACCACTCTTTTCAACGATTTCCAGGGTGACGGCCAAATCAAGCATATCGCCGACCTTGGAAATACCCTCGCCGTAGATAATATCGAATTCAGCCTCTTTGAAAGGCGGGGCAACCTTATTCTTGACGACCTTGATTCTCGTTCTGTTGCCGATGATATCATTGCCCTCTTTAATCTGGCCGATCTTCCTGATATCAAGGCGCAGCGAGGAATAGAACTTGAGGGCGTTGCCGCCGGTGGTGGTTTCGGGGTTGCCGAACATGACCCCGATTTTCATGCGTATCTGGTTGATGAAAATGAGGACGGTATTGCTGCGGTTGAGAACGCCGGTGAATTTTCGCATGGCCTGCGACATCAGGCGGGCCTGGAGTCCGACATGGTGGTCGCCGACATTGCCGTCGATTTCCGCCTTGGGGACGAGGGCGGCGACGGAGTCGATGACGATAACATCAACGCCGTTTGAGCGGATGAGAATCTCGGCGATCTCCAGGGCCTGTTCGCCGAAGTCCGGCTGGGAGATGAGGAGGTTGTCGATATCGACGCCGAGCCGTTTGGCATAACTGACGTCGAGGGCGTGTTCCGCGTCGATAAAGGCGGCGGAACCGCCGATTTTTTGGGCCTCGGCGACAACTTGCAGGGCCAGGGTGGTTTTGCCGGAGGATTCCGGGCCATAGATCTCGGTGATGCGGCCTTTCGGCAAACCGCCTACCCCAAGAGCAATATCAAGGCTTAAGGCGCCGGTGGAAATTACCGGGATGTTCTCGATCTCTTTTGAACCGAGACGCATGATGGAGCCCTTGCCGAATTGTCTTTGGATTTGGCTGATTGCATTGTCGACACTGCTGACTCTGTCTTTGCTTTCCTTATTAACGCTTACGACCATAATGTTCTCCAATATAAAGAGTGATTGTAAAGAGTGATTGTTGTTTTTTGTAACCGGATGCTTGATGTACCATACACCACAAATGAAACAAATATCTTAACGCCGCAAAAGCAACGCTCAGATTCTTTCCTAGTCGACTTTTTGTAATAAATATTTCCTGATGAGATCCAGACCGCTCTCGGCGGTAATTTCTCGAATATGCTCCCGATCGCCGCGAAAATGAAACTTGGTAACCCAATTTTCCTCAGCCGTGGCGATGGCAATATACACCGTGCCGACAGGTTTGTCTTTCGTTCCTCCGCTTGGTCCGGCAACGCCGGTCACCGCCAGGGCAATATCAGCACCGCTTCCGACCCGAATTCCCACCGCCATCGCCTCAGCAGTTTCTCTGCTGACCGCCCCGTGTGCCTCAAGCAGCTTGGGAGAAATGCCAAGATAATGTGCCTTCATGCTGTTGGCATAGGAAACAATTCCCCCGAGAAAATAGGCGGAACTGCCCGGGGAGTCGGTAATTTTCCGGCAGATAAGACCGCCGGTGCAGGATTCGGCAACGGCAAGTTGGAGATGGCGCTCAGCCAGTAATCTGCCGACAACCATTTCCATGTTGTCGCGGTCGTAACCGTAGATTGAATCGCCCAGGACGGTGTTGATTGCCTGACATGAAGAATTAAACAACCGTTTGGCGTTATTATTCTTTTTATCACGGACGATAAGGCTCAAATGGACTTCGGGAAAGACCGGGTAGTAGCCGATATGCACATCGGGGCTGAGATCAAGGGTATTTATGCGGCGATTCACCTCCATCTCCGGCAGATTGAAGATGCGAAAAACCCGCTGGTAGGTTGTCAGTCGGTGGTCTTTTTGCCAGGTAGACAGTTTCGGCAGCACCTGCTCAACCAGGAGGTGCTTCATCTGGCTGGGGATGCCGGGCAGAAAGAAAATCGGTTTGTCGTCATGGATGAGCTGGTAACCGGCCATCTGCGATTTCGGGCTCAGGGCCTCGGCCCCTGAGGGCAGCCAGGCAAGTTTTTCCAGCTGACTGACCGGCGTACTGGTGATCTCGTCGAGGTGGGTGCGGATGTTGGAGAGGATCTCAAAATTGGGCATGGTCGGCCGATTGAGGGCCTTCGACACCGCTTCATTGGTGAGATCGTCGTCGGTACTGCCGAGGCCGCCGGTTACCAGGACCGCATCAGCGCGGCTGAGGGCCTGTTTGAGTGCTTCGCCGATGAGACTGGGGGTGTCGCCAATGGTGTTCATGCCATAAATCTCGTAGCCGGCCTCAAAAAGATTTCTCGCGGCAAAACCACTGGTGGTATTGAGGATTCTCCCGGAGGTCAGTTCGTCGCCGATGGCGATGATTTCTATCTTCATATTTCGTTTATCTCTCCCAAAACAGAGTTCCCTTGTAATTCGAGAAGCTTGACCTGCACAACAGCGTGCTGCAGTTTGTCCGGTCCGGCAAAAGTGACGGCAATATAATTGGCGGTAAATCCCTTGAGCATGCCGTTTCCGTCCCTGCGGCCTTCGACCAGCACCGGCCAGGTACGGCCCAACTGGCTTTGGCAAAAGGCGGATTTTTTGGCATCGCTCAATTGCCTGAGACTTGCAGCTCGTTCTTCCTTGATCTTTTTTGTCACCTGCTTGTCAAAGCCTGCGGCCTTGGTGCCGGGGCGGATGGAGTAGGGAAAGACATGCAGGTAAGTAAAATCAAGCGATTGCAAAAATGCCTTGCTTTCGGCAAAGTGGGCGTCGATTTCGCCGGGAAAGCCGACCAGAATATCAATGCCGATGGCCGCATCGGGCAGATATTTTTTGCAGAGAGCCACGACTTCACGAAACTGTTCAGTGCTGTAGCGCCGGTTCATCCGAGCGAGAATTTCGTCATGGCCACTCTGCAGAGGAATATGCAGATGCGGCTGGATATTGTTTCGTTCTTGCATAAGGGTGAGAAGAGCTGTGTCGATCTCCAGAGGTTCAAGAGAGCTAATGCGGTAGGCGATCTCCGGGGTGGCAAGCGTAAGCGTGTCGAGGAGCGCGACCAGAGTCGGTTTTCCTGGGAGATCTTTGCCGTAATTGCCAATATGAATACCGGTGAGGACAATTTCTTTGTGGCCAACGCCTGCAAATATTTTCGCCTGGTGGATAACTTCTGCAACCGGCAGACTGCGGCTCGGGCCTCTGGTGTAGGGCACAATGCAGTAGCTGCAAAAACTCTCGCAACCGTCCTGGATGCGCAGGTAGGCGCGAACCCGGTCGCCGAAGCGACGGACCGGCAAACGGCAGATTTCTGTGGCGCGGGCGATATCTCCGAGAAGTATTTTTGAAGTACCGGTCGAAGCCATTAAAGACTGTCTGACCAACTGATCTTTTTCGCTGTTGCCGATGAGGGTATAGTCGCGGCCCTGCAGCTCTTTATCTAAAGCGAGCTCAGCGGCGGCGATCTCGGCATAGCAGCCGCTGATGATAATCTCGGCGTCCGGGTTTTGCCGCAGGGCCTGATGAATTGCCTGGCGCGACTGGGCCCCGGCACTGCCGGTTACGGCGCAGGTATTGATGACGACAATATCCGCCTGATCGTTGCCGACGACGACGGTGAGGCCGGCGTCTTCAAAGCCGGTCTTAAAGGCTGCTGATTCGTATTGGTTGACTTTGCAGCCCAGGGTGGTAATAAGCACCTTCTTCATCGTGGCGATCTCTCCCCAACGATGATGCCTGAGCCGAGGAGTTGGCTCTCGTCATACACTACGGCAAACTGACCCGGAGTGATGGCCCGTTGCGGCGCATCAAAGAGGATTTCCCCCGAGCCGTCGGCATGCAGGGCAAGTTTGGCGATCGAGCCGGGGTGACTGTAGCGGATGCGCACTGTGTAGAGTTTATCTTTATCCGGTGCGGACCCGGCCAGCCAGTGGAATTTTTCGGCGAGGATGCGGTCCCTCAGTAGCTCTTGGTTGCCCCCGACGATTACCGCATTGGCTGCGACATCGAGGCCTACGACATACAGGGGGGATTCGAAGGCAATCCCCAATCCCCGCCTTTGGCCGATGGTATACCGGAAAAGTCCGCGGTGGCTGCCCAGTCGTTTGCCGGAGGTCGAAATAATCGGCCCGACAGTATCAATACCTGAGGCCCGGTCTTCGAGGAAATTGCCGATCTCATTATTGGCAAGAAAGCAGACATCCTGGCTTTCCAGCCCGTGAAAGTCATCAAAGCCGTGTTCCTTAACAAAGTGATAGGTGCTTTCCTTGGTGCGGTCGCCCAGGGGGAAGATACTCTTGGCCAACTGCTCCCGGCTGAGGCGCGAGAGAAAATAGGATTGATCTTTTTTGCGGTCTGTGCCCTTATAAAGGCGATAGGCAGTGCCGGTTTTCTGGATCCTGGCATAATGGCCGGTGGCCATTGCCGTCATGCCGGATGCGAGCATGGCATGCATAAACAGGCCGAATTTAATCTCTCGATTACAGATAACGCAGGGGTTGGGGGTCAGTCCTTTGAAATAGCTGTCGGAAAAATAATTCAAGACCTTTTCTGCAAAGGGCCGGCGCAGGTCGATTACATGGAGGGGAATGCCAAGACGCGCGGCAATCGACTGAACCCTTTCCTCTTGAGCGGTAAAATCGGGTTGGGCGAGGTGCATAAAAAAGCCCTCGACCTGGTAGTGGTCGCGGAGGAGCAGGGCACAGGCCGTTGAATCAACGCCGCCGCTCATGGCTATGCCGATACGTGTATCTTTCACTGTCGTTCTTGCATTCCCGAGCCATGTGCTCTATGAAAGGGGTTGAAAAAAAATCCTTCGTACCTAAATATCGGTGAACTGCCACGCTCCAGGGGAAACCTGAGATTTCTCCGGGTCGCCAGTCCTCATGTTTCAGGATAAACCGGTAAAAAACAACGATTCACAATACTCGACCATGAATAAAAATGAAAGCGACAATGGCTTACGCCCGCAGCTACCGGAGCTGCTTGCACCTGCCGGAACCTATGAAAAACTGGTGACAGCTGTGCACTACGGTGCCGATGCGGTCTATCTTGGCGGCAAGCAGTTAGGTCTTCGGGAAAAGGCCGGGAATTTTACCGAAGCGTTGATGCGGGAAGGGGTGAACTACGCCCATAAACACGGCGTCAAAGTCTATGTGACCGTTAATATCATCGCCCATAACCGGGATCTCGAAGGCCTTCCGGAATATCTTCTAAGTTTGCAGAAGATGGAAGTCGACGCCCTGATCATCTCCGATCCGGGAATTCTCGTCGTAGCCCGAAAGGTTGTGCCGGAGCTGCCGATCCATCTTTCTACCCAGGCCAATGTTACCAATCATCTGGCCGCGTCCTTTTGGCTTGGCCAGGGCATTGTCAGGCTGAACCTGGCTCGGGAATTGTCTCTTCTTGAAATCAGCCAGATTCGTGCGCAAATCATCGGCGAACTGGAAATCTTCGTGCACGGCGCCCTCTGTATTTCCTATTCGGGGCGGTGCATGCTTTCCAATTACATGACCGGCCGCGACGCCAATCGCGGCCACTGTGCGCATCCCTGCCGCTTCAGCTACGCCCTCGTTGAAGAAAAACGGCCCGGCGAATATTTTCCGGTCGAGGAAGATGGGCGCGGCACCTACATTTTTAATTCCAAAGATCTCTGCCTTTTGGAAATGCTGCCGCAGCTGATTGCCGCCGGGGTTAATTCTCTGAAGATTGAAGGGCGGATGAAGTCCATCTTTTATGTCGGCGGGGTGGTTCGGGTGTATAGGGCTGCCCTTGATTATCTCGGTAGTCTGCCGATTGCGGCGTGGGAAGATCCGGCGGCCATTCGCCTGCCGGAGCTGTTCATGGAGGAAATTAGCCGCATTGGTACCCGCGGGATGACTCCGAACTTCATCACCGAGAGGCCGGGCAGTGCGGAAATGCTGTATCTGTCATCCCGGGCGATTCAAAGCTATGAACCGGCAGCGGTAATTTTGCAGCCTGGCAGCCGCCCTTTGGTTGAATTGCGGAATCAGGTCATGGTTGGCGAACAGGTGGAGTATATGCATCGCGGGATTGAGGTGCAGTCGCTGATAATCACTGCTTTGCGGGACGAGGAAGGTAATTTCCTCGAAAAGGCCAATCCGGGCAATCGGATTTTTCTCGAAACAGAGCCGGGACTTCAGTCCGGAGAGATAAATGGTATTTTTCGACGGAAGAAATTTTAACATCCTTTATATCTGAACTTGAATTCATTGAAGATCAGGCGTTTCTCATCTTCGTCGACGGCATCCCAGTGGGAAAGAATACATTCTTTACAGCGGTGTGCACATAGCTTTCTCCTAAAGAGTATTGGAAAAGCGATTTCTGCTTTTCTTTCAAGACAGGGGTCGGCTCTTACAAATATCTTACAAAGCTGAAGGAAATGAGAAAATTTGCAGGAATATTGTTTGGACGGTAAGAAAAAAAGAGATGGCCATGCCGCAGCGGGTCATGTTTGTTCCGTGACCCGCTGCAAAAAAAAGATATGGTTAATTATTCCGAATAAACCGCATCGCCAGGGAATTTTTTTATTATATCCGGCCCGGTGACATCATACATACCTGCGCCGGCAACAAAATTTTTGCCGCCGTTTTTAACCAGAACCACATAGCTTACCTTGGGCGAGCTCTCCTTCTGGCCTGGTTTTGGCCAGGCATAGGGCACCCATCCTTCACCTTTTGCCTCGACGAGCTCATTCATCGCAGCAAAGAGGTAGACACCGTTAACATCTCGGGAGTCGAGTATAGCTGTTCCATCCATTGCCGGTTTGATTGGGTGCATGAGCATCTTCCCTTCCAGGTTGTGAATCCATATATAGCCCTCACCATCGGCAAAGCGGAATTCTCCTTTTGGGTCTTTGATCTTGTCAAAGGCGGCTTCTCCTTCCGCCTTTAAAAGTGCCGCCGCAGCCTTTGCCTTTGCTTTACAGAGTTCAGGCGTAAGTGGTTCTGAATATCCTTTCGAGGAAAAAGCAAGAAGCATTACGGTCGCGAGGATGATTGTGTAGATTTTACTGGACATGTGTTTCCTCCTGTTTTTTTGTTGGTGTTCTTGGTTGAACGTTTCTTTTCCGTTGTTGCGTTGCTTAAAGGTTGAATTTGCCCACGAGGGTTTTAAGCTCCCCAGCCAGTTTTTTCAGGGCATCAGCACTGTTTTTAATTTGCGAGCTGCCATTTTGCACCTGGTTGCTGGTCGCACTCACCATTTTGACATCTTCGGACACCGATTCTACATTTTCTGTTGCCGAGGCGACATCTTTGTTCATGTCTTCGAGTCCAACTGCCACCGCGGCAACCACCTGGGCAATCTCGTTGGTGGTAACCGACTGTTCTTCGACAGCACCGGCAATGACGACGACGATTGAATTGATACTGTCGATTACCTGGGATATCTCCTCAATGGCGGTTATGGTCATGTCGCTTGACTTTTGGATTGCGGCAATTTTCTCTCTGATATCCCCTGTAGCCTTGTTGGTTTGATGGGCCAGTTCCTTGACTTCATTGGCGACAACGGCAAAGCCTTTGCCTGCCTCGCCGGCCCTTGCGGCTTCGATAGTCGCATTCAGGGAAAGGAGGTTCGTCTGGTCGGCGATATTAACGATTACCTCGGCCACCTTGCCGATTTCTGTCGCCGCATGCGACAGCTCCGTCATTTTTGCGGTGGTATTGCCAACGGTGATAACAGCTTTAGCCGTCACATTTCTCGCCTGTTCGGCATTCATGGCGATTTCTTTGATGGTAGCCGACATCTCCTCAGTGGCCATGGCGACACTCTGAACCTTCTCGGTGGCGTCATTGGCGATGGTCGAAATCTCAAGTATTGAGGCACTCATCTTCTCGGTGGCATGGGCTGTATCTGTGGATTTTGCTGCAAGATCTCCGGCATGTTGGTCAAGATCCTGGGAAACCCCTCCCAGGTCGATAGAGGCATCCGACAGGCTGCCTGAGAAATTCCTGATTTGGCCGATCATGTCTTGCAGGTTGTCGATCATTTTATTGGTATCATCAGCTAGTCCTCCGAGTTCATCGCTTGAAGTCACTGCCACCTTTTTGCGGAGATCGCCTCGGGCAATGTCCTTGGTGGTGTTGGCCAGTGACCGAATCCTGCCGGCCATATATCGACTCATCAGGAGGCCCATCACCACCGCAATTATTACCGCTGCGATCGTCAAAATAATGAGAATGGTTGTGCCGGTTTTCTTTGCTCCGGCGGTTTCCCGCAGGGCATCCTGCATTTCCTGGGCGGCATTGGTTATAAGGTCGCTCAGTTCTTTGTTGATCTTAGCTGCGGATACTGTCAAAGCCGCCTGCTTGGCACCTTCGGTCGCCTCGAGGTTGCGGTAAAGAATTTCAGTGAAAGCGTTCAACGCGTTGAAAGACTTTTCGATCTTCGATGTCGATATGACCGTACGGTTGAAGCCAATGATCTTTTCCGTTGCAGAGCTCGCTTTATTGATCGCCTCTGCCTGGGCTCTGATCTTTTCTATCTGAGGAGAGAGCTGTTGCACGAGCTTCATCAATTCTTGATTTTCTACCTTGTATGATGTCAGCCATTCTCCGAGAAGTCCGTCTTTTAGAGCGGTTTCTCCGGCAAAAACAGCCTCCATCCCGGCAGCATCTTTTAATTTTTGGTTCCATTCCGACTGCAGTCGCTGGGTGAGATTGAGAAAAGACGGCAGCGGGTATATTTTCTTGTCCTTGGTTATTACTGAATACGATGCAAATTCCTTATGGACTTTGAGAAGATCGGCAATAATAGGCCTGAGATTGGCATTTTCTTGGAGAATTCTTTCGATTACTAAAAGGATCTTCCCAGATCCTTTCGGTGTAGTGACCTTCAGCCCTTTCCTAATATAAAGCTCGCCTGATTTACTGTCTTTAAACTCTTTAGATTCGGTGCCGAACTGCAGCATGGCGACCCACATGTCGAGATCGTCGAGGATGCTGGTTATTTCGTTTTCGCGTTCTTGCAAACCATGGGTTGCGGCCAGAAAATTGCCCGAATTTTCTTCGATTTTTTGAATAACCAGGGCAGCGTTCATCACTGCATACTGGACGGGAGCTTTGTTGTTGCCAACGGTATCAGCGGAGTTTGTCACCTGATACAGTATAATGATGCCGACCACTCCGGAAAGGAGGACCAGCATCGCCAGTCCTAAAAAACAGATACTTAATTTCTTGCCGATAGTCATTTTCATGTGCATCCCCTGAAACTACATAATTGGATAAACATCCATTTTTCAGTCCATGGCCTAAAAGCATGGTTTTCTCCTAATCAAATGAATTGAATGTTCTTGGGAACTGTTATTAATAATATCGCAATATCAATCTATTGTAAATTGTTTTGATGATATGGCATTTGCAGGAACTTTGTCAAATGACTGAGAAGATCTTTTTCAGTTTTTTATGCAGTTCTTGAAAAATCCGTGTATTCTGAACACTCGGTCAGGCGAATGACCGGCAGAACGTGAAAACTGAGGTATTCTGTTGATGGAAAACAACACGGAAATTGTTAGACTTGACAAATGGCTGTGGGCCGCGAGATTCTTTAAAACCCGCTCGTTGGCCGGCCAGGCAGTGAACGGTGGCAAGGTGCATGTCAACGGCAACCGGGGCAAGGCGGCGCATAGTGTCCTGGTCGGTGACAAACTGATTATTACCATCGGCACCATGCAGTTTGCCGTAGCGGTTCTGGCAACCTGCAAATTCAGGCGACCGGCCACGGAAGCGCGGCTTTTATATGTTGAATCGGCGGAAAGCGTTGCCGCCCGCGAAGAACAGCGGCAGATGAAGAAAATGATCAATGCCGGGTTTTCCGCCCCTGCCCAAAAGCCCGGAAAACGTGATCGAAGAAAGATCAGGTCCTTTACCAGAAAAGACTAACGA
>JBBQVT010000062.1:0-22048 GCA_038211245.1 Desulfobulbales bacterium
GGATCAACCAGACCGGGGCAAAACAGACCATCACCGCAAATACCGGCGGTTATCAACTGAAAGAACTCAGGGGAACAATTAAACAGTACGATGGTACCGGCCATCTTGTCAGTGTCACCGACAGGAACAGCAATACTCGAAGCTACACCCGAATTTCGGGGACATGACATTTAATTATTCAGTCCACTCGCTCCTTTCTTCTTTAATTGCGATAGCGACAAACCAAGGGATTACTTTCAAAAGTAGGACTAGTGTCATAGCATAATCCCTGGAGATAAGGAGTTCTGAACTTGGTTAATGTAGTCGTGGAAACGGCATAAGGATCCGTAGCGAAAAAATGAAAATGAACATGTTATTTCGTGACGGCTTTAAAATCCTTCGACAACGGGGTGTTCGGTAAAGCCCCAGTAGGGATAATCCTGGCGGTAACCGGCAACTCGGCCTGGGCTGTGTTCCCGACTGGCCACCAGCCAGAGGGTGCTTTGCATCCCTGGTTTGTCCGACAACTCGCCGTCGTCAGGTATATCCGGATACAGCACCATGGCGTTGTCGGCACTGTATTCAATATCCCCGGAACCTTTAAAGACCCCAAGGTGCGGTTCCTCCCGGTAGGAACCTGCAGCTCCCCGGGAGAGTTCGGAAATAACGAGAAAGGAAACATGAAGATCATCGCGCATCGACTCCATTTGCCGCAGCCAGGCATCAATGCCGGTACGCCGTTCGGTAAATTCATTGAACGGTAACTTGTGCAGACTGTCGATTATCACTACCGTGTATTCACTTCGCGTTTCGTGGCGAATAAAGTCTATATGTTTGCGCATCAGTTCGGGAGTCACCTTGCGATCATTAATGACCCGCCAGAAAAAGAGCATTTTCTCAAGACTGTTGGTCGCCGCCCGGGCCTTCTGCCTTTGTTCCTCCGAGGCGTTTCCCGTTCTGAATTGACCGGTTGACAAGCGGGCCAGGCGACAGAGGGTGCGTTGATAGATCTTCTGTCGGCCGTTTTCAAAATCGTAGTAGAGAACCGGTATCTTTTTCAAAGCCATTTCCGAGGCTATCTGAATAACAAAGGTCGATTTCCCGACCTTCGGCGCCCCACCTATCACATTAATTCCATGAATGCCGCCAATGGCGCCATCAAGGAGTGAAAAACCGCAGGCAAGATTCTGGAATTCCTCCCCCTGTTCTTGCTCAAGGGTTTGCAAAAACAGCTGGTATTCGCGTTGCGGCGAAGTAAAAGGTGAAAAGGCGCGGGACAGCCGAACCATTTCACTTACTTTTCCGGCAAAGGCCTTTCCGGAATCCTTGGCCAAGCGGCGGAGGGTGGCGTGTTTCGGTGCATTCGCCTGCCAAGCAAGTATCCTCGCCTTGTAACCGACCCGTGATGCCAGATTGCGGGCAGCGGTCTCCGATTCGAGACTATTGCCGATAGCGAGAAAAAGAGTCTTTACTTTGGCAAACAGCTTGGCGGGAAGTTTTTCGAGCGCCGTATAATGGGCCACCGCCACTCCCGGAAACCCCAACTGCTTCAGGGTCAAAAGGTTTTCTTCGCCCTCACAGAGAAACAATGCGCCGTTTTCACATCGCTGTATATCTTCGATATTATAGAGATTAAACGGATCACGACTGAAGTCCTGGTTACCGTGCCAAAAATAGTCTTCCGTGCGGTCGGGATGAACGCAACGGGCAGAATAGCAGTTACCGTCTTCCTGGAAATAGGGCAAAACCAGATACCGGCCATTGAACCCCACCTGCATCTCCTGGAGAGCTGCCCGGCCTATTTGGCTTTCTTTGAAGAGGCTATAAAGCGCGTCGGTTATCCTGTCCCGATAGGTAGCAATTTCATCGTTGATATTTTCCACCGGATATTCCGGCTGCACCCCGGCGACCTCCTGCTCCGGAATATATCCCGGCACTTCGCTTAAGGCGATGGCGGCAAGGCGGGCGAACCAAAGGGGAAAGCCTCCGGGAACGCAGCGATTCTGGCAACGAAAATACCCGTGAAAAAAACTCTGGTGATTTAAAAAGACGACGAGGCGACCGCTTTCATAGCCATGTTCCTTGCAGAAGGGACAGGCGGCGGTCATGGTTTCCTGCCATTCCCCGCCAAGACGTTTCAAATAAAACTGAGAAATGGAATCGTTGCCCTGGCTCATGGCATTCCTCGCCAAGAATCCTGTCGGCAAAATCCTCGATAAGAGACCTTACTCATTGTACCAGCGCTTCGCGATTGGCTGCTTTGATGATTTCCTGAAGCTTTCTATTCTCCAGCGCCACATCAAATCTGACATGGACGGAATAATCACTCTCCACCGCATAGGTGCAGCGAACTGCAAGAATATCACCGGTCATCCAGGCGAATTCTCCAGGTTTTTCACCCGCCGGCAGCTTCACCTGAACCCTCCGTCCCAGCAGGAGACGAGCATTGTCCTTCTTGGAAATCCGCACCTGATAGGCAATTCCCCCTAGGGATACATCGGATAATTCAACCATGGCATTCACTCCGATACTCTGGCCGAGATTATCAAGCAGTAATGTACCCACCCGACCGGAGATCTTGAACCGTTCCTGCGTTCTCCGGTCCTGCGAACTCTTCCGGATAAAATCTTCGATATTTTCAAATTTACTACAAAAATCGCGGAGTTTTGATTCAAGACCAGGAAATTCCTCACTCCAATCCCGGAGTTTGTCCAGTTTCAGACTGGAGATTTCCGAAGTGCCGACGCTGGCAACGGAGATCGTCCAGACCGAGGCATCAAAAAAGGCCCCGGCACCGAATATTTCCCCACGGCCCATGGTCTTCACCAGCACTTCCTTGCCCATACCCTCAAAATACAGTTTAACTTTGCCGCTATTGATGAAAAAAAGCGAAGTCTGCATCGCCCCCTGGCTGACAACGACCTCCCCTTCCAGGTATTTTTTGTGCTTCTGGGCATGATACAGAGCAACAAATTCCTCTGAAGTCAAACATTCGTACAATCTGCTCCAGATTTCCAGGTGACCCTTGTCGATGGCTGCCACCTTTTCCCGGTCAATGAGTTCGGCCGCCCGGATAATATGGCTGAAAGCTGTCGGGTCAATCTCGATGAGCCACTCGCGAAGACTTTCGGTCTGAACAAAATTACCCATCCGCGCCGATTTCTCGATCAACGGCACCAGCAACTCTATGGCTGCCGACTTGTCGCCCTGAGCTACTAGAGCACGAACCGTTTGCTCCTGAGGCAACCCGGTAAACATTCTCGGGTCAGTTGTTGCTTTGCTTGATTTTGCCGCCTGTTTCAAAGCATTTTTGCGTAATTGCCCCACCTGGAGATGTTTTTTCCGAGCCTCCTGAAGATCATTCTCCAAATACTTCATAGCCTTTTCCGCTTCGCTCCAGACATGCTCGGGTATTTTTCTGGTCGAGCGTTGCCCTCGGGTCTCAAGAAACGCCTCAACCCCTTTAAGCGCCGCAGGACATGCGCAACGCCCCAAGGTTTCCAAGAGTTGCAATAGAGTATCGGTACGGTTCTTATCGCTCAAGGTATCATTCGCCGCCAACACCTCAGCGAGTTGTGTCGCTACTTCATGGTCACAAAAACTACTGAGGGCATCGATAATTTGCACTTTGATGAGTTCGGAAGAATCGGCCAAGGCAAGGAGAAACAATCTCTTTCTGCTTTTAGCGCCAATTTTATAAAGGCAGAGAAAAGCTTCTCTCTGTACCCGGAAATCCTCATTCTTGAGATAGGGTAAAACACTTTCCGCATCTTCCTCTTTGCCGGACTCTCCCAGCAGTTTCAGAAGATTACGTTTACCGTACCAAGGCATATGTTCCGGTAAACGTTCATGGATTATCGAGGTGAGGAAACTGCTGTTAATGGTCAGCAAATCAATGATTTTTATGCGGTCGTCGGTGTCTTCGGTATTGATCAGGGATTCAACCAAAAATCGCACTGCTACCGGTCCCTGGAGTGCCAGACGGCAACTTAGGGCTTCATCCAGAGGCGAAGCCAGGCACTCCGCGAGAAGGCTCGGCAGTTTCGCCCGCTGAATCCCCCGGTCCTGGATCTTGCCGATAATGCCTTTGAGATTTGCTGGTCTATTAATCTGACCACTGCGGATCATATGTATCAGGGTAAGGATTACATCGCCACGCCGATTGTCGTTAAGATTCCAGCTGGCTTGCATCGCCTGATGCAGGAAAATTGCGATCTTTTCCAAGATCGCTTCTTCGAATGCCCCCCTCCGAAAAATCGCCATGAACGGCTCAAGGAAAATATCTATAAGACCCATGCGACCGTCGGCGACAAGCTTTTCCCCAATGGTGACAATGCTCAACAGCACTTTTTCGCTCACCCTTTCGCCTTCATGTCGCAGGTGTGCTGAGATACCCTGAAGGAGGGTTTCAACATCCTTATCGGCTTTCTCCTGAAATTTCTCGGTTATCGCATCAGGAAGGTACTGCAGCAGTTCCTCACTTTTCAGAGTGGTGATATTGCCTTGTAATAAGCCATGAACCCCTGCTTCGAGGCGGCGTTTTTTGCGCTCTAATTCACCTTCAAGAATCAGGGTCCGGGCCTTTTCCGTGCTGAGAAATTGTTTACCTTTGCCGGTATTCATGAGCCTGGCTATGGCCTTGCCGAAAAACTCCACCCGAGGCGATTCATCCCCGGCAACACGTCGAGCCTTGGCAAGATGTTCATGGAAAAGTACAAAGATGGCGCTGAGGTTTTCGGGAGTCAGAAAGCCGATCACGTTGTCATAGAATTTCTCTCCGAATCCTTCCGGAAACTCCTGGCACAAGAGAACACACAGCGCCCCTTCCCTGAGGTTTTCGACGAGGATGCGGCCAAGACCGAGACCCACCTGACGAAGTGCTTTATCATCGATCGCAACCTCTGTACCATGCAGCATGACAGGAAAGAGCGGCGAGGCAACGATTTCCCCATTTTTAAAAATGTCCTGGAGAATATGACCGACACCGGCAGCAAGAAGGTCGACAGCGGAATCGGTGTTGGCCATCCTCTTGCTGAGTTCAGCCTTAATTGCCGGCCTCTCGTCTTTACCACAGAGACAAGCCAACAGTTCCGGTCGAACCTTTACCAATTTGCGTGATCGGGATTCAACAGGTTCCGGGCTTGCAACCTTTTCACGAAGATCCTGTTGTTCATCCGAAAAATAGCTCGCCAGCCCAAGGCCGGTAATGAAAGCCATTCCCCCACCGGATTTTTTGGCTTTTTCAATAGGGGAATTAAAGACATAGAGAATCTGGCCAAAGGCAAACCGATCCATATCGGCACCGAGCAGCAATTGCACCAAGCCGAGCATGCGGAGTTGCCGAAAAACGACCAAATTGGGAAATAGATCAAGTGTTTCTTGATCTAAAGGCTGACCGTCAATACAGGCGGCATCATCTTTAAAAGAAAACACCAGCGGGCCTTGCTCGCGGATAAAGAGCTTTAAACCTGTGTAGCTGCGCTCTACGGCATTGGCGACCTGAGGTGCTTCCGATGGATAAAGACGGCTTGTCACAATCGCGTTATTCAGCAATTTCAGCGCGTCGACACGTTTTCCCTGCTGCATAAGTATCACCCTCAATACCGATTAATCTGCAAAGCCGGCTGGATAACGCCATGTTCCTGGAGTACCTGTAAGAGCTCGCAAAGAGGCAGACCTACAACGTTTGAGTAAGACCCCTCAATGGATTGCACCAGACAAGCCCCTTTACCCTGAATCGCATACGCTCCCGCCTTGTCAAGACTTTCACCGGTAGCCACATAGGCACGGGCCGTGGCTTCGGAGAAAGGCGCAAAAAGCACCTTTGTGACAACCGCTCGGGTAACCTCCACCCCTCGCCCCGCATGGGTGACACAAAAGCCGGTCCACACGGAGTGTTCCCGCCCGGACAAAGCCATCAGCTGCACCACCGCATCCTCTTTATGTGCCGGTTTCCCGAGGATTCTCGGGCCTAGGCAGACAATAGTATCGCCGCCGATTATCCATGCTTCGGGGGAAGATGCCCTTACCACCGCCGCTTTTTCTCTGGCCATCCGGATGACAAAAGCCGTAGGGTCCTCACTTTCGGCCGGCCGCTCATCAATGGCGGCGGTCTGCACACTGAATTCGAGTCCCAGGTCTTGTAAATATTGTTGTCGCCGCGGTGAAGCCGAAGCCAGAATGATTTGTTGAGAATTATAATACATAATGAGCAGTGTCCGAAATATTACAACACTATCTTCTTATATAGCAGATTATAGTTTGCAATTACAATATTTTATATCTTTATCTAAAACGATACCTTGGGTGAGTGTTGGATACTTTCTCACTTTTTGCCGATCAGGCAAGCCTCCCCCATTCACATTGGCCGGGGAAAGAACTATACTGGTACTATGAAACACACCTCCTCGCGTCCCCTTTTCTGGATGAAATTCCTGATTTTCGTATCGTGGGTAATGCTCTTTTCCCTGCTCCTCAAAAGAGATGTATTTATCGATACGGTCAATTTCCAGGAAACCGAGACCCTCAGACAGGCCGAGTCGGAAGAGTACCAAGGGATCTATTTCCGGGAAAGTAAAATCGGCTATGTCATTACCCGCTACAAAGTCGGTTCGGACGAGAAGCAACTGATTGAACAAGAAGCGTTGATGAACCTCAATATCGGTCAGGCAGTTCAAACCATTACCCTTCGCCTCAAAGCAACCCTCTTTGCCGGTAATTATCTGCAGGATTTCGAATTTTCCTTTCAATCGCCTTTTTACCGCATGCAGGCAAGTGGCACGGTTGACGGCAACAGCGTCAAATATCTGCTGGACACCGGTACAAATACCATCCGGGACACCCTGACTTTTCCCACCCCACCGCTGCTGGCAACCTCGCGCCGCGCCTACCTGCTGAATGAAAGCATACAAACAGGGGAAAAAAGACGTATCCCGTGGTTTGATCCGCTGTCGCTTACCAGCAAAGAGTCAGTCCTCGAATATCGCGGCTTAGAATCCGTCCTCATCAATGGAAGAGTGCAAAAACTACACCATTTTATCGAATCATTTTCAGGGGCTAGGGTCAATTCATGGCTGAATGACTCCGGCGTGGTCATCAAGGAAGAATCGCCGGCCGGTTTTATTTTTCAGAAAGAACCAAAGTTCAAGGCCCTCGATCTTTCCGGCCGCCCAGAAGAGTTGCTGGCCGCCGCGGCCGTCAAGCTGCAGGGCGAACTGGGGGATATTACCGGGCCGTCGAAGCAGTATCGTCTGACGATTCCCGATGAAAGCAAGTTAGATGTGCATGGTGGCAGACAAGTCTTCCGGGATAAGGTCTTGACGGTCTCCCGCGAAGAACTGCCGGCAGACCGCAACTTCCCGACCTGCCCCGATACACCTGCATCTCTTGCCGCCTCGCCGTATATCCAGGCGGATCACCCGGAGATCCAGAAGTTGACCAAGGAAATAGTCGCCGATACAACCGAGCCCCTTCTACGGATCAAACTGCTGGCGGCTTGGGTCTACCACAACCTGGAGAAGCGTCCTGTCCTCGGACTCCCCGATGCCCTAACTACCCTGCAATCCCGGCAGGGCGATTGTAACGAGCATGCCGCTCTTTTTGCTGCTCTAGCGCGGGCTGCAAGGATCCCGACAAGGATTGCCACCGGCGTTACTTTCCACAAAGAGGCCTTTTACTACCACGCCTGGAACGAGGTTTGCCTCGACAACCGCTGGATCAGTATCGACACCACCACCAACCAGTTTCCCGCCGATCTCACCCATATTCGCTTTATTCTCGGCGAGATGCAGGAACAGGTGCGGCTCGGAGGTCTCCTTGGCACACTCGGCATCGAACCCTTGATCGGTCGGGAAAACTGACAAAATTTGGCAAATACATGACAGGAATTGTCCATGCAACGAGAATTGCTCAACCTGAAAAACCTCACAAAAAGCTTCGGTTCATTCACCGCCGTCGATTCCGTCAGCCTGAAACTTGGCGCTGGTGAGATATACGGCTTTCTCGGCCCCAACGGTGCCGGCAAGACTACCACCATCAAAATGCTTGCGGGACTTTTGCAACCAACCGGAGGGACGATTACCATTTGTGGCAAAAACCTCACTGACGAGCCATTTTACTGTAAAAACCTCACCGGTTACATTCCCGATCGCCCCTATCTTTACGAAAAACTCACCGGCGCTGAGTATCTCGGCTTTATCAGCAGTCTCTATAGCATTTCCGGTCCTGACCCGAAGAAAGAGGCAGACCGCTACCTCGACCTCTTCGACTTGAGTGAATGGAAGGACCACCTCATCGAAGGCTATTCGCACGGTATGCGGCAAAAACTGATCATGACTTCCATTTTCATGCTTGATCAGCCGCTCATCATCATCGATGAACCGATGGTTGGTCTCGACCCGAAAAGCGCTCGAATTGTCAAAGAGTTATTCAAAAGCAAGGCCAGGTCGGGCACCGCCATATTCCTCTCCACACACTCCATGGAGATTGCCGAGGAACTGTGCGACCGGATCGGCATTATTGTCCATGGCCGGATGAAAGCCGAAGGGACAATGGCTGAACTGCGAGGTCGTGCCACCGGTGGTAAGGATAATCTCGAAGATATCTTCCTTGAACTGACCGGCGCATCCGAACTGCATGCTATCATCTCGGCTCTGCGCACCGCTGCCGATCCGGCAAAAGCCGCCTCATCCATGGCGACAAAGGATTGATAGTATGACACCGCGTCTTTTCCAGCCCTGGTTGCGTACCAGTATCAACCGGTTTTTCCCCGGGAAAAAAGTGGGTCTGCGCGTCATCGCCATCTTTCTCCTTGGGGCTGCGGTATGTTTTTTTATCTATCTTGGGACCTACAAGGTGCTCAGGTATTTCCACGCCCAGAACGAGCTTGGTATAATTCTCAGCCTGAAGATTTTGCAGATGGCCTGGATCACGCTCTTTGCCATGTTGATTTTTTCATCGATGGTCACCGCCGTCTCCACCTTGTATCTCTCCCAGGATAACGAAATCCTCCTGGCCGCCCCCCTGCCTCCGCGTGAGATTTATTTGCTGCGATTTTTCACTACCAGCGTCAGCACCTCCTGGATGGTACTGATCTTCTCCCTACCGGTTTTCGGAGCCTATGGCCAGGTGTTTGCGGCGGGTCCTTGGTTTTGGCCCTTGCTGATTTTTGTAGTACCGCTGGTCGCCATGACCGCATCGGCCTTTGCCCTCCTGCTGACCATAGGTATTGTCTACCTGTTTCCGGCCAGGCGAACCAAGGACATCGTTTTGTATTTATCGCTTTGTTTCGGGCTTTTTCTCTATCTTATTTTTCGCCTGATGCGCCCGGAGGACCTTGTCAATCCCGACCAGTACGGCCAATTCATCGAGTATTTCAGCGCCATCTCAACCCCTGCCGGTCCCTGGGTTCCGGCCGGATGGGCGGCCGATCTCCTGTCAAGATATCTCCTTGACCGAGAAATCGACTGGCTGCTCGGCGGACTCCTCCTGACAACCCCTTTTGTCCTCTATTTTCTTGGGGAAATAGCTATGGACAGACTGTTTGAAACCGGTTTTTCCAAGTCCCAGGAGTCTTTCGGCGGACATCGACGTTTTCGTCCTGTTACAACGTTGCATGGCCGACTGGCCTGGCTGTTTCGCAAGGAACTGCGACAGTTCACCAGGGACTCCAGCGAATGGTCACAGTTTTTTATGATCGGGGCGCTGATCTTTGTCTATCTTTATAACTTCAAGGCCCTGCCCCTCGATCGTTCTCCTTTGCCGACGGCCTATATCAGCAATCTCATCGCCTTTGCCAATATCGGGCTCTGCGGTTTTCTTGCCGCATCGCTGGCCACTCGCTTTGTTTACCCGGCAATCGGCGGAGAAAAAGGAGCCTTCTATCTTATCGCCTCTTCGCCGTTGTCCCTGCGAAGGTATGTTTTTTATAAATATCTTTTTTATTTTGGACCGTTCACCCTTCTGTCGGTAATTCTCATCACCGCCTCTAATTCCCTGCTGCAGATTGCAGGACCCATGCGGTGGATTTCCCTCTTTGCCGCACTTTTGATCACCTGGACCGTTCTCGGTCTGGGTCTTGGTTTTGGTGCCTTTTTTGCCGACTTCAAGGCGGAAAACCGGGCGGCCTCCATGGGGCCGGGGGCGATACTCTTTCTTTTTTGTGCGGTTTTTTACGAATTCCTGGTGATCGGCCTTGGCCTCCGGCCAACCTACCAAGTGGTTCGCAGTGCCATCAAAGGTGTTCCTTGTGCGCCCCTTGACCTGGCATATCTTGGACTTTGGGCGGGAGGGGTATTAGTCTTGTCGATCGTCCTCACCCTCTACGTATGTCGTGCTGGCATCCGCAAACTGCAAAATTGAACAATAAATTGCAACCACACAGCATCCAAAGACTCGCTGCCCAGGGGCTGGCCCACCTTCCGGGGCGGGCTTCCCACCCGCTGGACTATACGACCTCGCCCGGCCGCATTACGGGTAGTGTCCCTTGTTTTCAACGTTGTGGTAAGCCGCGCCGCCAATGACCTTGCAACGAAGCGCGTGCGTCCCGGCGTCGGCTTTACTGATTCGTTGGGCTTTTATTTGTGGCTTAAACGAGAGCTCACGAGCCGATTGATGCTCACACCGTTTTCAGCGGCTTGAATAGCAAGGTTTCGATGGACTTCAGGGGGGACTCGGACCACAAATTTACCACTGAAGTGTTTTGATGCAATAGGCTGTGGTATCTCTTCTCCATTGGCTGTCATATCACAAACAACCTCTTCTACAACTTTTCGTATACCCTTCAAAGCGGCTTCCGGGGTAGTGGAAAGCCAACTTAGGCTCGGGAATTCGGCACATAGCCCTACATATTCATTGTCTTCCACCGACCAAGTTACACGGTATGTATAGTGATCATTTTTTAATGCCATATTCGACCTCCAACCGTTCTATAGCTTTTACTACTTGTTTAACCTGGTAAACTTTTGCTTTACCTTTATGATTTTGAATATTCACCCGCGGGTCACCTTTCCAAGATGTTTTGTATATGCGATGACTGGAGCCTGATTGCCGCGCAGGGCCAAAATAATGTTCACAGATTTTGCAAAGGTCCGCGAATCGGATATTCTCCGGACTGCTTTTGAGTTGATCTAACGAATCATTTGATTGCTTCATATGCTATAGTATCATTAATGATACTATTGTCAAGGGGTGTATGAAGCTCAACAGAACCCCGATGAGCAGAGCGTGTCGGCTTGTCGGCGGCGTGGCGTAGCCGTGCCAGCAGGCGAACCGACGCGGTCAGCTCTACTGGCTGATAGGCGGAGCGCGTAGCGCTTCGGCTGTCCCTATTATTGAACACTAAATGGGGTCAGAGTAAATTTAGATTTTGAGAGATTTTAATTCGACTCTGACCCCATTTACCCTGACCCCATTTACCTCGGTGAGTGCCAGCGCCGGTTTGAAAACGCCGGAGGCGGCGTTGCTGACCAGGATGTCAAGGTGACCGAAGCCACTTTCCCCTGTAGATCAAACATTATTATATCCTTATAGAATTTCTTTATTTTACCGGCAACGACTTGCCTATCAAGACAAAAAACTTTTCAAAAACAACAGGCCGAACAATTTTCAGATATCTTCCATATAACCTTTTCAGGATCGAACCTTCAGTATCGCCCTGTCCACCAATCCCCGGAGAAATCGCCAAGGGTTAAAACGGATCGGGTTGAGGCCGGAAGAGGCAAGAAACCCGGACCCGTGAAAAGCCTCCGGAAAAAGCTCAGGATAGCCGATGCTGCCGGGATCGGAGCCGAGGAGCCCCCGCGTTGCGGCAACCTGCCAAAGCGGACTCCGTCTCGGATCAAGTTCAAGGGCTGCCAATAAGGCGGTATCGAGTGCCACCGTAGAATTCGCCGCGGCCATACAGGAGAGAGGGCAGGGCTCGCCGTCAAGGGGACCGGACTTGTGCATGGCAATTATACCGTCGGCCAAATGTATCTGGGGAGGAAGAAGGTCGAGCAGATCAAGAATAATCCCGGCAAAACCGTGATGCGTCGAACCGTGCAGCATATGCAGCATAGCCTTATTGACGCCTTTGACGATGCCGAAGAGATTCTTCACCGCCAGGGTCGTATACATCTGGTTATGCGCCTTGACCTTGGGCAAACCGACAAAGACATCACATTCGAAGGCCTCCTGAGCGACCGTGACAGTCAAACCTCCGGCTAAGCGCTTTTGCACAGGGGTTAAAAAATCGACAATCTTCACATTCATCCCTTGTAACGCACGCAAAATTCCCTGTTTTTCACAGACCTTAGCGGCGCTGCCGAGGGCTGGAGAATCGCCGAGAAGAATCTTTGCACCATGATCGAGAATACAGGCGGCAACTCCGGCAATAAACTCCGGGTGGGTGCAGGCGAGCGATGGCCCGCTGCTGCTGATGAGATTCGGTTTAAGCAGAACAACCTGCCCATGCAGGCCACCGGTGTGCCCAAGGCGAAGGAGTGCCACCTCGACCATGGCAGCAATGGAGTCTCGGTCATAATCGACGCACCGCTGCAATACCACCTGTAAAGACGGGTCGTTCATAGAGCCAACATGAAAATGAGGGAAAGGTGAGAAGATGAAATAGAAAAACCGGACCCCCGCGCAGAGGTCCGGTTTTTCCAGGAGAAAAGAGAGAAGAGATAAAGCATAATTACTTTAGCATGAATCATGCCATTTACAAATATCACAAGTCAACCATGTGCATACAGCCACTTAGATTTAAAACGACGAAAATCTGCGCTTCCATGGTGCCGTAAATGTACAATTATTTAAACTCTCCCAGCCAAATTTGCCGGGTTTCACTTTGCTTGGAGGCTGTCCGAGAATAGCAATTTTTTCTCAGATCGAGGCAAACTTGAAAAAATTACCGCAGCATATATTTAATATTCCGAGGATAATTTTTTCGAGTTTAACGAAGATATGGCAAAAAAGGGCATTCTCTGGCAGCCTCCTTGGCAGCAATAGAGGGCTATACGCGGTTGTATTTTTTATACCACCCCGACAAGGATTCCTCCGTTAATCCTCCGTTAATCCTTGAAGACGATCACTCTTGTGCGGATAACATCTTGATTTTTCATTATTTCATCGACAACCACCGGCGGCATCTCCGACTCCACATCAATGATGTTATAGCCCACCGTGCCGTTCGACTGGTTCAAATAACTGGCGATGTTGATTTTATTATGCGCAAAGATATTGGAAACAAAGGCGATCATCCCCGGCACATCGCGATTAATAACAATAAGCCGTGATTGCACCTTGTCGCTTGGTGTCGATTCGATATTGGGAAAATTGACACTGTGTTCAACATTACCGTATTTCAGATAGTTGGCTAATTCCTTTACCGCCATGGTGGCACAATTTTCCTCGGATTCCGAAGTTGAGGCACCGAGATGCGGGGTCGCCAGAACTTTGTTGTGTTTGACCAGGGCAGGTGTCGGAAAATCACAAAGATAGGCGTCGAGATAACCGCTATCGAGAGCTTCGATAACCGCCTGCTCTTCGACAATCGGCCCCCGCGAATAGTTGACCAGAACCGCCCCTTTCTTCATACGCGCAATAAATTCCTTATTTACAAGATTGCGGGTTCTCTCGCTCAGCGGTAAATGCAGGCTGACCACGTCGGCGTCACCGACCGTATCCTTGATCGACCGACAGATACGCACATCCGGCGACAGTTGGTGAATATTGGCCAGGGCCGGAGCGGGATCAAAGCCATTGACGTGCATAAGCCTGAAGACTCCGGCGTTGGCAAGACGCACGCCGATTTGGCCGAGACCAATAACTCCCAAGGTTTTCCCGGCAATCTCCTCGCCCTTGAAGGCACTTTTCCGGGCCTCGACCTCGGCACTGACCTGCGTTGGATCCATGGTCGCCAGAGACTTACAAAATTCGATGCCCCGGTAGATATTCCTCCGCCAGACCCCGATCATCGGAAAGATCAGATCGACGACGGCATTGGCATTGGCCCCAGGGGTATTGAGAACACAAATGCCCATCTCCGTGGCCCTGGCAACATTGATATTGTTGGTTCCCGCCCCGGCCCTGGCAACGGCCAGTAGGGTCGGATAGTCGTCAACATTGAGCTGTGAACTGCGAAGAATGATGCCGTCGGGATCTTTTTCATCGGTGGAAACCATAAAATTATTATTAAACAGCCGCAAGCCCTCTTCGGCTATGGTATTGATCTTTTTTACTTTATAGACCGACATGCAATTCTCCTTATGAATTTATAGGACAGGTTTTTTATGTTTGGATAAGGCCTTGAAGAAAAAACAGCTGCTACTATATACCGCCCTTAAGGGAGGTCAACTTTTTCCCCGATCATCTGCATGCAGGCCTGGCCAAGAGTCCGGCGGCTCAAGGACCAAGGCCTTATTATAGCCGAAGAGACCGATCTCCTTCTCCGCCAGGATGCACAGACAGGCATTATCTGCCTCATGGGCAAGCCCGATCTCGCTCAAGGCCTCGGAAGAAACCCTTAAAAAATAGGATTTTCGAAAAAAGTGATTACGATTAGCTCGACTGTATATCCCCGGCAATTCTTCCGGCAGGGCTTGGTACAGGGCCGATCTGGTCGCCTCCGGCGGTTCCGGAAAACCGCCATGCAGGAGGCAGTCGGGTAAAAACCTGAAGCCGCATCGCAGCCAGTCATAGCGCAGCAATTCGATGATGAGCTTGCCGTCATCGCGGCCAGCCGCCAGTTGCATAAGCAAGATGCACATCAACTCTTGGGTGGCCGCCAGTTGAAAAAAGCCGCGTGCATGACAAAGAGCCAGCAGTCGCTGAAAAAAGACAAAACCGTTTTCCCGCCGTTTTCGTAAATATCGCCAAAGGGTGACAAAATAGCGGTTGTTCACGAATTTTTCAACCGCCTCGGAGAACCAGTACAGTTCTCCGAGGCTGGGGTGGTCCATCCAGCGGTTGGCCAATACGGCGTAGGGCGGTTCGTTGCAAGAGCGATAGGCAAATTCCTCCGAGTCGCTGCAGATCGGGGTTTTAGGCAGGATTTTCAATAATCCCATTTGCATATAATGGGCGCCCATGGCAAAGACGGCCCGAAAGGATTCGGCAAAAGTCTCCCTCGTCTCAAAGGGCAAGCCGAGGATGAGGTCGACATGGAGATGGATATTACCCATGCTCACCAATCGGGCAAGGGTCGCCCCTGCTTCGCCCGGATCAACACCTCTGTTGACTGCTCGAAGGGTCGCTGGGTTGGTAGACTGGATACCCAGTTCGAACTGAAAACGCCCGGCCGGCAGGGTCGGCAGAAACGTAAACATCTCCTCGGTAAAACGATCCGGGGCCATTTCGAAATGAAAGAGAGTGTCGCCGCCTTCCACTGCCAAAAACTTCCAGATAGCCAAAGCCCGGTCCGGGCGATCATTAAAGGTGCGGTCAATAAAGCGCACCACCTTGGGTCGGTGGCGAAGAATATCGCGCAGTTCCTCCTCCACCACCGCCAGCTCTTTATGATACACGCCTTTTTCAGCGGCCGAGAGGCAGTAGCTGCAGCTGAACGGACAACCTCTTGAGCTTTCGTAGTAGATATGCCGGTTCAGCAATGGACCATGAAAATCGCCATCCCGATAAGGAGCGTCGAAGGAGCGCTTCGGCATCGCGAAAAATGACCCGAGATAGCGAGGCTTAAGGGTCCCGGCCTGCAGATCACGGTAAAAATCATTTTCTATCGCTTCAATCTCGCCGAGTACGACCGTGCAATTTTCCGGCCCAAGCCGATCGGCCAGCACCTCGGCCTGCGGCCCACCGATGACTACCCGGCAACCCGGCAGACAGACCTTGAGATCACGGCTGAGTTTTTCAACGACACTGCTGTTCCAGATCGCCGCCGAGAAAAAAACAAAACGGGGACTGCCGGCACTCACCCTGACCAGCATCTCGTAATAATTGTCGTTGATGGTAAACTGGTACAACTCTCCGACCATCTCCGGGCAATTTTTCTCGAGTTCGTTGCGGACATAAAAAAGGGCCAGGCAGGAATGGGTATACCGCGCATTTATCCCGATAATTTTGATCTGTTCTTTTACCTTTTGCACTGCTATCGTCATTTTGCTACCTGTGTAATGCACCAAATTTTTCTGAGCATGAATGGAATTTCAATATTACTCTATACGGAAACGGCCAACGGTTGAAATTCCAACCAAGGTACCCAACCTCATGATCCCTTATTTGGTGATACACCCGATGTCTTTTTTTGCCGATGTTTTATCGAGTGCAACCGTATTCCTTCTCCTCATGACCCTCGCCCTGCCGCTCGCGGCGGTCGAGGCTGAACCGGCTGCCTACGACCTGTCGCTGTCGTTTTCTCCTGGAAATGACTCGGGAAAACTGACAGGCACGGCAAAGATCACCGTTGTACCCGGCCACAGGCTGACTCTCACTTTCCCGCAGATGGAAGTGACCGGCGCCCTGCTCCGCGACGCAACCGGCAGGGACAGCGAGCTCCAGGGCATCAGCGATGTCTTGATCCTCCCTGCCACAGGTAGTCCGCGCACGCTGTATCTTTCCTATAGCAAAACCGTGACCGAAGAAGCCGACAATCTCATAAGTCCTACGGGCATCTCGCTGAACAGCAACTGGCATCCCCTTCCCGACCAACCCATGCGCTTTAGCGTCACCGCTACCCTACCCGACAACTTCTCAGCAATCACCGAGTCCGACAGCTTTCCTCTGGCGCGCGACAAAAAGACGGTACACGCCGATTACCAAACACCGACAACCGCCATTCATTTCACCGCCGGTCCTTACACCATACACAAACACCAGGTCCGTGAGAACCTTTTTGTCCACGCCATGTTCTTCCCGGAAGACATCGAGCTCGCCGATTCTTACCTGCAGGCGGCGGCCGCATACCTCACCCGCTACGAGCGGGAAATCGGCCCCTATCCCTACAACCATTATGTTATCGTCGCCAACCGTTTGCCCACCGGCTTCGGCATCCCGACCTTTACCCTCCTCGGACGGACGGTTCTCCGCCTGCCCTTTATCAAGGCAACCTCGCTTGGCCATGAAATCGTCCATTCCTGGTTCGGCAATGCGGTTGAGGTCGACTCTACCGGCGGCAATTGGTGTGAGGGACTTACCGCCTTCCTCTCCGATCATACCTACCGTGAGGAAAAAGGCGAGGGTCTTGCCGACCGGAACGAAAGCATCACCAGGTATCTCAGCTATGTCACCCCAAAGTCGGCTATCCCTCTCGGAGCATTTACTTCGGCCAGCCATGCCCAGGCTCTGGCCGAAACCAAACGGGCGGTTGGCTACAACCGTGGTGCCCTCTTCTTTCATGAGCTGCGTGAGAAGATTGGCCGTCCTGCATTGAGCGAAGGTCTACGCCATTTTTACGCCGCCAACAGGGGCCGTAAAGCCTCCTGGAATGACCTGCGCGAAAGTTTTGCCGTCGCCGCAAAAACCGAACTTGACACCTTTTTTGCCGAGCGACTGGAGAGGGCCGATATCCCGGCTCTCGCCGTGGAAAATATCGCCGTCACCGCTGCCGACAATCGCTCGGCGCTGACCTTCACCCTGCGGCAAACAACCGACAGACCTTACACCCTGCTGGTACCAATCCGCATTCGCACACTTGGTGGAGAAATTACTGTTACGAAAGAGATTAAAGAACTCTCCACCCCACTGACCATCTTCCTTGACCAGCGCCCCCTGGAATTCACCATCGATCCCGACCACGCCTTTCTCCGGCGACTCGCCCCCGAGGAACTGCCGCCCGTCTGGTCGCAATTCTTGGGGGCCGAGAAAAAGCTGGTCGTTCTCGCAAGTGAAGACGACCGGGAACAGTTCTTGCCGCTGCTCGAATCCCTGAATACCAGCGGCTTGACCATTACCACCGCCGACAAGGTCAGTAACCAGGATTTAAGCAACAACAATTTACTCTTTCTCGGCACGGATCAGGCCCCGGCTCGATCGCTGTTCGGACCGCCACCGCTATCAAAGGCTGGGTTGATCCTCGATGTACGGCAAAATCCTCTCGCGCCGCAATGCGTTGCAGTCCTGGTCACCAGCCATGACCGGCAAAACACTGCAGCGGTAATCGGCAAACTCAGCCATTACGGAAAATATTCCTACCTTCAGTTCAGCAACGGCCGCAACACCGAAAAACGCATTCAACCGGTGCAATCCGGCCTGCGCTTTGTTCTTGAGGAGCTACCGAAGGGTGGAGCTACATTACCACTCGCTTCCTTTTCGCAGATCGTCGACCATCTGGCAGAGGCGCAGGTGGTGTATGTCGGCGAGAGCCATACCAGTTTTGCCGATCACCTCCTGCAGTTGCGGATTATCGAGGCCTTATATAAAAAAAACCCGCTCCTGGCCATCGGCATGGAGATGTTTCCCGCCAGCTCCCAGCCGGCCCTTGATCGCTATATTCTCGGTGATTGGCAAATGGATGAACGGAGTTTTCTGAAACAATCCGACTACTATAACGTTTGGCGCTACGACTACCGCTTTTTCCGGGATATCCTCAATTTCGCCAAAACCAGGAAAATTCCGGTCGTCGGCCTAAACCTCGACCGGCAAATCGTCTCCGAGGTATTTCGTAGCGGCGGCACGGACAGCCTCAGCCCTGAGGTGCAGGCCTCCCTGCCGAAAGACCGGGATCTTGCCGCGGATGGTTACGCCGAGCGGCTTTCGCAAATGCACGATATGCACATCCAGGGCAATCACGGCAACGGCCGCGGCAGCGGTTTCCTTCAAGCCCAGGCGCTTTGGGATGAGAGCATGGCAAAGAACATCGCCGCATTCTTGGCAGGCCGACCGGACCACCGTATGGTGGTGCTGGCCGGAGGACAACATACCCGCAAGGATTCCGGTATCCCGCCCAGGGTTGCCAGACAGATGCCGGTCCGGCAGGCCTCGGTACTGAATCTCTACAACAATAGCAACCCGGACGACCTTGACCGGGTCGCCGACTACTTTTTTCTCGCCGCAGGTCAAGACCTGGAGGAAATTCCGAAAATCGGTGTCGTCCTCGACACCAACAACAAGGATGGCAAATCTTTTCTCAAGATCAGCGAGATAAGCCCGCACGGCAAGGCCGCTGTCGCCGGCTTGGTTACTGGAGATATCCTACAAAAAATCAATGGCATGGACGTGAGCGATATGGCCGACCTGCATATTGCCATGCTCGATACCAAAAAAGGAGAGAGTATTGCCGTCAAAATTGTCCGCAAGATCAATGACGAAGATCGGGACATGGAATTCCAGGTGGAGCTGACCATGCCTCCGATCGCCCGGATGGAACCTTAGGAGGTTGTCCGAGAATGCCCTTTTTTGCCATATCTTCCGGAAAAATGGCCGGAACAAACTTAGAGGCCGTTAAGAAATAACTACTATCATTTCATCCATTTCTTTACGGCCCCTTATGCCGTTGATAGCATAGAAACGGATTACTTATTTTTGAACGACGGCTTACCGACGATGTTTTTTTAATCTCAACCCTTTGCAAAAGGAGATTCGATGTATAAAATCTGCACCCTATTGGTATTCATCATGAGTTTTATAACCTTATCTGGAGAATCAGGAATGGCAAAAGCAAAGCTGAAAGACGGCCTCTACGCCCAGTTCAACACCACCAAGGGCGAGATCATCTGCGCCCTTGAATTCACAAAAACCCCGCTGACGGTAACCAACTTCACCGGCCTTGCCGAAGGCGTCAAGGAACTTGGCGGCGGCGCCAAGATGAAAGGCGATAAATTTTACGACGGTTTGAAATTTCACCGGGTAATTGCCGATTTCATGATCCAGGGCGGTTGCCCCCTCGGCACCGGCACCGGCGGTCCCGGTTATACCTTCCCCGATGAAATCGATCCGAGCCTCACCCACTCGGGACCTGGCATCCTGTCCATGGCCAATGCCGGACCGGGCACCAACGGCAGCCAGTTTTTCATCACCCACGTGGCAACCCCGCACCTCGACGGCAAACACACCGTTTTCGGCCATGTCGTTTCCGGCATGGATGTAGTAAACAAGATCGTCACCGGCGATGTCATTAATTCCGTTGAGATCATCCGGGTCGGTGCAGCCGCCGAGGCCTTTAAAAATGACCAAAAGGCCTTTGACGCCCTGCTTGGCAATTTTGAAAAAAACAAGAGCGCCAAGGAAAAAGGCGCTGTTGAGGCGGAGCAGAAGCTCATTAAGGAGCAATGGCCGAACGCCGTCACCACCCCGTCCGGGCTGAAGTATGTAGTTGTCGCCGAGGGACAGGGCGAGTCGCCGAAAAATGGGGCGGCAGTCACCGTCCACTATACCGGTAAGTTGCTGAATGGTAAGAAATTCGACAGCTCTATCGACCGCGGTCAGCCGATCGATTTTCCCGTCGGTCGCGGTCAGGTTATTAAAGGCTGGGATGAAGCCTTGCTGGCCATGAAAAAAGGCGAGAAACGGGTTCTCATCATCCCGCCGCAGCTCGGCTACGGCCCATCCGGCCGCGGTCCGATCCCACCGAATGCCTATATGGTCTTTGATGTGGAACTGGTGAATTTTCAGTAATTGCGGTTTTTAAATGTGGGCGGTTCAAAGAGTCTTTGAACCGCCCACCGTATTTTCTTCAACAAAGCAATACAAGGCCGCAGACATAGGATGTTTTCTCCGACTCGCCATGAGTACTGAATTTTTCTTCACCACTTCCCCAACCGACACCTTGTAAAAGCTTT
The DNA here is from genome assembly GCA_038211245.1 of Desulfobulbales bacterium. Taxonomy (GTDB): domain Bacteria; phylum Desulfobacterota; class Desulfobulbia; order Desulfobulbales; family Desulfocapsaceae; genus Desulforhopalus_A. Next base: position 20,688 of record JBBQVT010000062.1, read on the forward strand.
GCCACATTGATGCCGAAACCCGACATTGAAGGCCTGGCCAGCTGAGGATTCCGGCATTTTTTAAGAGCGCTCAGGGCCTGACACCCGGGCTGGTCATGACAAAAAATCCTTTTACAGGAGTCACCGGCAAAGGCTTTGGCGCGAATATATCCGAGCCTGATGGCTGCCTGTTCGATGCCCGCGGCTATTTCATGGAGCAATTGGAAAAGTTCACGGTTGTTACTGGAAAAGAGCACCTCCGAAGGAACATCGACCCTGAAAAACAGCGCCTGCCTATACATCTCCAGCTCCTTTTTGAAAGCCACAGGGCCAGCCACATGTGGTGGACAACTCCGCGACAAACCGTAATTTTCGCAGCGAGGCTCCCGGCAGCGTTCGGCCAGCTCATCTTCGATTGCGATATCCTGGGCGGCTACGATGGCTGCCTCCGTCGCCCCGGCAAGACAGGCGCCTGTCAGCAGTTCTTGAAGATCCATTGAGGATGTACATTCGATGACCATCAGTTGCTTCTTGTCTTCAACACCCATATATGATACCAAAACCACTATGCAAATTCATTTTTAAAGGAACAAAGCCTCTCGGTACGGCTAACGTAGCAGGTCGTCCCGGATGGTTATGCTTCCGCAGGCTCGGTGCCACGGTAACATGCTGAATCATGCCCCAATCTCCAAAACAACAGTGAGCCTCGAAACATTAGTGGACATGGTTGAACAACTTGTCCAACAGATCTTGCGCAAGGGAAAAATGAGCCAGATCTATTATTCTAATAGCTGGCTCCGACAAAATTAAAGGTACGACCCTTTTTCCTCAAAAACTCTTATCCCCCGGCAAAGCCGTATTTTTGCCGAGGGATAATTCTTCAAATCACCTTATATGCCATCCATATGCTGTGCCCGATAACTCTTGATAGTTTCTTCATCGACGAAACCACGAATTTTATCGAGGCAGGCATCATCTGTGCAAACTTTGGGCATAATTTCCGTCAACACCTCGACAATCAAACGCTTTTGTTCACTCGGGGCAAGATTCAGTACAGCGGCTTTTAATTCTTCAATTTCCATGGCTTTTCTCCTTATGAGGTTTCAATCCGCTTTATTGCGGAATGGTTAGGAACCGTTACCCAATAACTTGCACATTGACCCCATTTCGTTACGGCTCCTTATGCCGTTTTTGAGCTTTATGTGTCCAAGTTATTATTGCTCAACGGCTTAGTGTGATTCGCCGATCTCAAGTTGCAGCTCCTCCATATCATCATCTTTGTTGCCCGGTAGCCGCCCGAAGTCATATTTATAGCCGAAGCGGATCATCCGTGTATTGCTCTTGGTAATCTCCATCAGGAGTGTTTTCAGTCCTATCTCTTT
>JBBQVT010000063.1:0-21343 GCA_038211245.1 Desulfobulbales bacterium
TGCGTAACCAACGGAGATCTGATTGCTGGATGAGTCGACCTTGGCATGTAATTGCTTCATTCATGCCAAGGCATGTTACCATGGACGAATCAGTTAGTCCCGACAAAAATCAGAGTAGAAAAAAATGACCTGAATAGTTACAAAATTTGTTACATTTATCACAATTCTAAGTTTTGAGTTCCATCTCTTCCTTGTCCCGACAATTTATGTTGCTAAAGAATGATATTTCAAAACAGCTAGAAGATCTAACTGTTCTTTACGAAATCACCAAACAGCTTGCTTCATCCCTTGAAGTCCGTGAATGTCTTGAAAAAACTATGCAGGTTCTTTCTGATATGAAGAACATGGATAATGGCACAGTTACAATTGTTAATCCTCGTACAGGTAAACTTGAAATCGAGGTAGCATACGGCATAACTACTGAAGGCAAAAAACGGGGAAAATATCGAATAGGTGAGGGGATTACCGGGAGAGTAGTTTCGACTGGCGAACCGATAATCGTTCCTCAAATTTCAGAGGAACCGCTCTTCTTAAACAGAACTAAATCGAGGGGGAATATCGCACAACAAAAGAAATCATTTCTCTGTGTTCCCATTAAAGACGGGCAAAACGTAATTGGTGCTTTGAGTATTGACAGATTCTACAAGGATGGCATCGGTGAACAGGCTAATACCGATTTAAGGTATCTTACTGTACTTTCAAGTCTTATAGCTCAAACTGTAATTCGAATACAGAAGGTTAACCGGGAGACGGAAGAACTCCAGTCTGAAAACTTAAAACTCAAAAGGGAACTTTCAGACAAAAATAAAATTAATGACATAATTGGCAACTCCAGCAGAATGCAGGATGTCTATGAGATGATCCACCGTGTTGTTGATTCGAACGCAACAGTTCTTTTACGGGGAGAGTCGGGTACTGGCAAAACACTCGTTGCCAAAGCATTACACTATAATGGGCGCCGCAAGGGTAAACCCTTCGTCGTCGTAAATTGTTCAGCTCTCCCTGAAACTCTTCTTGAAAGTGAACTATTTGGTCATGAGAAAGGATCTTTCACTGGGGCTAATGAGAGAAAAATAGGTCGATTTGAACAAGCGGAGGGTGGAACACTTTTTTTAGATGAAATAGGCGAAATTAGTAACTCGGTACAGGTTAAACTTCTCAATGTAGTTCAAGAACGAACATTCCAGCGACTGGGTTCCACACAACAATTGAATTGTGATGTTCGCCTTGTTGCGGCAACCAATAGAGATTTAGAAAGAGCTGTTTCTGAAAAGTTTTTCCGCGAGGACCTCTACTACAGGCTCAATGTGTTTCCAATCTACATGCCACCTCTGCGAGAGCGCCGAACCGATATTCTTCTTATAGCTGAATTTTTTCTTGAAAATTTTGCTAAAGAAAACGGCAAGAATATCAGAAGAATATCAACTTCATCGATAGATATGCTCATTCAATATCATTGGCCGGGGAACGTTCGAGAACTTCAGAATTGTATGGAGCGAGCTGTAATTATATGTGATAGCGACACTATTAAAAGTATACATCTCCCTCCAACTCTTCAGACAGCTGAGGTTTCAAAACGTGAGAATCTTTATTCATTAGCGCTCGCGGTCGCCAATTTTGAAAAAGAACTTATCATTGAAGGTCTTAAAAGAAATAACGGGAATCAGACAAAAACTGCAAAAGATCTCGACACTAGTTTACGTATAATTAACTATAAAATCCACCAATATTCAATTGACCCGAAATTCTATAAAATTTGATCTAAATGAAAATTCTCCTACATGCCTGTTGCGCACCTTGTTTAATTTATCCTTATTCAAGGTTGAAAGATCAAGGAAACGAGGTAACTGCGTTTTTTTATAACCCAAATATACATCCTTTTCGCGAGTACAAAAAGAGATTTGAAACCCTAAAGCTTTATGCCGAAAATTTTAATTTTCCTCTTGTTTATGATAAAAAATATGAACTGATTGATTTTCTGCGTAAGATTGTCTTTCATGAAGCCGAACGATGCTCAATATGCTATTCTACAAGACTCGAAAGAACTGCATTGTTAGCAAAAGACCAAGGTTTTGAGGCTTTTACCACAACATTGCTATTCAGTAAATATCAACGACATGACCTGGTTACCTCTTTGTGCAACACAATCTCCCTCCGATACAATATTCCATTTATTTATGAGGATTTCCGCGCAGGTTGGCACCTTGGAATGGATATAGCTAAAGAACTCGACATGTATTGCCAATCTTATTGCGGTTGCATCTATAGTGAACAAGAACGATACGATAAGTCTATTAAAATGCTCGCCTCAACCAATGACAAATTAAAAATACACCGAGATACTAATTATGTTCACAATGTTAGTGATTGCCACCAGAAATAGAAACAAACTAAGGGAATTTCAAGAGATACTCAAGGGTCTTGACATAGAAATAGTTTCACTAGATCAGTTCGGGCCCATTCCTACGGTAATCGAGGATGGCAATACCTTCGAAGAAAATGCTTATAAAAAAGCTCTACATACAGCAAAAATCTTGGGTATCCCGGCTTTATCCGACGATTCCGGTTTGGTTGTTGCGGCCCTTTCCGGCCAACCTGGTGTGTATTCTGCGAGGTATGCTGGTGAAAATGCAAGTGATGATGAAAATTGTCTGAAACTTCTAGCCGACCTTGTCGATGTCAAGGATCGTAGCGCCTATTTTCAGTGCGTTCTTTCCTTGGCTGTTCCTTCAGGTCCAGCACTTACCTATGCTGGCAGGTGTGATGGAACTATTATTAATGAAAAAAGGGGTGAAAATGGCTTTGGCTATGATCCTATATTTCTCTTTAATGAGCTCCAAAAAACCTTTGCAGAACTTTCAATGGATGAAAAGAGTAAGGTGAGTCACCGGGGAAAAGCTCTTTCAGAAATGAAAAGTGAGTTAACAAGTATAAAAAAATGGGTGGAAAATAGATTGACTGAGGAGCGTCCGGCAAAACCAGATCACACCATTTTTGAAAACAAAGATTGGTCAAATGAACTCTAGTTGAAATTTTATAATTTACTCAACTTTCAAATCCCTTTTCAGTAGATCACGGACCGCCAAAGAACACTCTTTGTTATTGTAGACAATTTGATAAACCTGCTCAACAATAGGCATTTCAATGTTATGTTTTTTTGCTAAATCATAAACTGACTTTGTGTTCTTAATTCCCTCAGCAACCATACTCATTTCATCGACGATTTCGCTTAAGTATTTTCCTTTGCCGAGTTGTATGCCTACCATTCTATTTCTGCTGAGATCACCTGTGCAGGTAAGTATAAGATCACCTATGCCGCTGAGCCCAAAAAAAGTTGCATCTTCTATATTTATACTGTTTCCTAGCCGCCGCATTTCAGCGAGTCCTCTAGTAATTAGTGCGGCGCGCGTGTTAAACCCATAACCAAGCCCTTCACACACCCCTGCAGCAATTGCTATAACATTTTTCAGTGCTGCACAGGTTTCTATTCCAAGAACATCACGACTTACATAAACTCTTAAATAGTCGTTGACAAATACTTTTTGAATCTCAATGGCTATTGAAATATTCTTAAAACCAATGGTTACAGCGGTTGGTGAGCATGTTGCTACCTCCTGCGCAAAAGATGGCCCCGACAAAACACCTAGTTCAATTTTATTACTACCTTTACCACAGTTAAAAAGAACCTCACCCATTACCTGGGTCATTGTCAAAAGAGTTTCGTTTTCCACGCCTTTTATAGCCGATACAAGGCGACAAGAGTCTTTAAGAAAGGGACTAACTTTTGAAAAAATATCACGCATCGCATGTGAAGGAACTGCCATTACAACTAAGTGCGCGTTCTCAACAGCACGTTGAATTTCAGCGACCGGCAAAAGACTTGCTGGGAAGATTATTCCCGGAAGATATTTTTTGTTCTCACTATCTTTTAATAGATTCGCAACGTGATTACTTTTATGGCCCCAAAGTTTGACGATATGTCCATTTCTTGACAATAAAACCGCAAGAGCCGTACCCCACGACCCTGAACCTACAACAGCAATATTGAAAATATTATTCCTCATTGCCGGCTATCTCATTATTCTCATGAGAGTTGTCCTCAAAATCGCTTTCTAACAATTCCTCATCAATATCTTCGTTGCGATCTTTAGCAACACTATCCATACCAACAACCTTTTCATTTTCATCAAGATTAATGAGGGTCACACCTTGGGTGCTACGACCAATAACCCGAACGGAACCAAGATCCATTCTTATCATTTTTCCTGAATCGGCAATGAGGATAACCTGTTCTTCGTCGTCCACTTGTTTTGCAGCTATGACATTTCCATTTCTGTCGCTTTTCTTTATACCAATAACACCTTTACCACCTCTTTTTTGAAGTCTATATTCTTCAATAGGGCTTCTTTTGCCGTAACCGTTTTCTGTAGCGATAAGAATTGAGCAATTTGTTTTTATAACAATTGCACTTACTACGACATCATCATAACCTAAAGAGATACCCTTCACTCCGGCTGCAGTTCTGCCCATGATTCTTAGGTCTGATTCCTCAAAGTGAATACACATTCCCTTTTTTGTTACAAGCAGCACAGTATCTTGACCGTTGAGTACATGAGCAGCAATAATCTCATCGCCTTCATTTATGGTGAGTGCTCTTTTTCCTTTTCGAAGCGGTTTGTTGAATTCCCGGAGGCTTGTTTTCTTGATTCGCCCGTATTTAGTAACCATTAAAATAGTTTTATTGTTTTCGTCGTCATTAAAACTACTTATGGGTAAAATTGCGGCGAGCTTTTCGTCGTCGGCGAGATTCAACAAATTAACAATAGCTTTGCCGCGCGCAGTTCTGCTCGCAAGTGGTAGTTGGTAAACTTTCCTCCAAAAAACCTTTCCGTGATTAGTGAAAAACAAGAAGGTGTCGAGGGTTGAGGCAACAAAGAGATTAGATACAAAATCTTCTTCTATGTTTTTAACACCTGTAACGCCTTTCCCACCACGATGCTGCGATCTATACAACGAAACGGGATTTCTTTTTATATATCCTGAATGAGTAATAGTAACAGCCATATCCTCAGGATTTATGAGGTCTTCAGGAAGGATTTCATCGGTGGCATCGATTATTTGAGTTCTTCTTTCGTCGCCATATTGTTCGACTATCTCGAAAAACTCATCCTTAATAATTTTTAGAATCAACGACTCATCGTTGAGAATTTTACGTAATCGATCTATTTCCACCAAAATTTCCTGATAATCTTTTATTATCTTTTCCCTTTCCAGGCCAGTAAGCCTTTGGAGACGCATATCAAGAATGGTTTGTGACTGGATATCACTAAGATCGTAAATCCTAATGAGTTGTTCTTTTGCTTCCGCTGGACTTTTTGAACCTTTTATCAAAGAAACAACATCATCTATGTTACTGACTGCAATATTCAGACCTTGAAGAATGTGAGCTCTTTCTTCTGCTTTTTTTAACTCAAAGGTTGTCCTTTTAAAGATGATAATTTTTCTATGTAGAAGAAAATGTTCAAGTGTTTGTTTAATATTGAGAATTTCCGGGCGATTGTTAACAATTGCCAGCATTATAATACCAAAAGACTTTTGCAATTGAGTCATTGTATAAAGCTGATTAATGACAACATCTGAAACTTCATCCTTTTTCAATTCAATAACCACTCGTAATCCGTGCCTGTCGGATTCATCTCGAACCTCAGTAATAGCGGAAATTTTTTTGTCTTTCACAAGTTCAGCTATTTTCTCAACGAGTGATGCTTTGTTAACTTGATAAGGAATTTCAGTAATTACTATAGCCTCTCTCTTTCCTTCTTTTATTTTCTCAATATGGGTTAGAGCTCGAATTACAATAATGCCTTTGCCCGTTTCATATGCTTCTCTTATTCCTGCGCGACCACATATTTGTCCACCAGTGGGGAAATCAGGCCCGGAGATAAGAGATATAATTTGGTGAACTGTAAGATTGGGGTCTTCAATAAGAGCGAAAAGAGCATTAATAACCTCGGTAATATTGTGCGGAGGTATGTTTGTAGCCATTCCAACGGCTATACCTGAAGACCCATTTATAAGTAAATTTGGTATCTTACTAGGCATTACCGAAGGTTCTAGGAGCGAACTGTCATAATTTGGAACCCAATCAACGGTTTCTTTGTCAAGGTCCTCAACAATTTCTCTGTCTATTTTTGTCATGCGCGCTTCGGTATAACGCATTGCTGCAGGAGAATCTCCATCAAGCGAACCGAAGTTACCTTGTCCATCAACCAAAGGATAGCGCATAGAAAAATCCTGAGCCATACGTACTATTGTATCATAGGCAGCTGTATCTCCGTGCGGATGAAATTTACCAATAAGATCACCCACTATCCTTGCTGATTTTACATAGGGTCTGTTATATTGAATACCCAGTTCACGCATGGCGTATAACGCCCGTCTATGAACTGGCTTTAATCCGTCCCTGACATCTGGCAATGCGCGGCCAATTATGACGCTCATTGCGTATTCCAGATAAGATTTTTTAAGTTCCTTTTCAATGGAAATTGAAGAGATATTTTTATCGCTTTGGGAAGTATCTTTAATCATATGAGAGAATCTGCTTTGAGATTAAAATATTTAATTCGATATAAAATTAAATATCCAGGTCAGTTATTTCGAGAGCATGGGTTTGAATAAACTCTCTTCGAGGTTCTACCTTATCACCCATAAGGGTAGTAAATATGTCGTCTGCCTGTTCAACATCATCGATTGTTACCTGCATGAGAGTTCTGTTCTCTGGGTTCATTGTTGTGTCCCATAGTTGTTCGGGATTCATTTCTCCTAGACCCTTGTATCTCTGGAGGTGACTTCCTTTAAATGACTCCTCTCTTACAGTTTTCAACATGTTTAACCAGTCCGATGCGTAGATTATTTTCTCTTGTCCGCCCTTGGCACCAAAAAGAATTTTAAAATCACAAAGAAGGTATTCTTTTATTGAGCTAAACAAGGCAAGTGCTGTTCTATATTCATTAATAAGAGCAATGTGCGGACCGAGGGTCATCATTATCTGAACTTTTCCTCGGAGAGCAACATCTACCTCATAACAATCTGGGCGCCATCGGCAAGAACGAATATTACCGATAACAAGTTTCTCTTCTGGAAGTTTATTCCTCAAGTTGCTTACAAAGGACTCATCCTTAAATTGGTCGGCGGATTTTATACCATTCTCTAAAAGAAAATAAAGCATCTCATCCCAAACATTAATACGGTTCATATAAGCGGTAATTCTCTGATATATACTTAATTTCTCAAGTAGTTTAATGAAAAATTCTTCTTCAAGGACTGTATTCTCTCCACCTACAATTACTAGTCTCATCAGTTCACTGGCTTGCGTAAATAAAAAACTATTGAGTTGACTTTCTTCTTGAAAGTAATTTTCTTTTTTTCCTTTTCCTAATCTATAAAGGGGTGGTTGTCCAATATACACAAATCCCTGCTCAACTAAGGGTAACATTTGTCTATAAAAAAACGTTAGGAGAAGAGTTCTTATGTGTGCGCCATCAACATCAGCATCAGTCATAATAATGATTTTATGATATCTCAATTTATCTAGATCAAACTCATCTTTACCTATACCACAACCTAATGCTCCTATAAGGTTTTTGATCTCTTCACTCGACAGAATTCTGTCAAATCTGGCTTTTTCAACATTGAGTATCTTTCCTCTAAGTGGCAGAATCGCTTGGTTTGACCTGTCTCTTCCCTGTTTTGCTGAACCACCTGCTGAATCACCCTCTACTATGAATATTTCGCGCTTTGCGGGATCTTTTTCTTGGCATTCTGCGAGTTTTCCAGCAAGAAAAAGACTCGTCGAACCTTTTTTACGTGACAGGTCTCTTGCTCTTTTAGCTGCTTCTCTTGCCCTTGCGGCATCAACAACTTTAGCCAATATTTTTTTTGCAATGGCTGGGTTTTGTTCTAGAAAAAGTGTTAATTTTTCACCGCAAACTGATTCTACTATTGATTTTACTTCACTATTTCCGAGTTTAGTTTTTGTCTGACCTTCAAATTGGGGATTTGGAACTTTGACTGAAATAACACATGTGAGTCCTTCACGTACGTCATCTCCTCCCATTTTTTCGCGCATGTTTTTAGGAATCATGTCGTCATTGGCATATTTATTAATGCACTTGGTCAACGCTGATCGGAACCCTGCAACATGACTACCGCCTTCCCTTGTATTTATATTATTTACAAAAGAAAATAATCTTTCGGAATATCCGTCAAAATGTTGGAGTGCAATTTCAACTTCAACATTTTCCTTTGATCCGTAAATATATATAGGTTCATCAAAAATAGCAGTTCTATTTCTGTTAAGATATTGAACATAGGAAACTAAACCTCCGGAGGCATGAAATCTGTCCTCCTCTCCACTTCTTTCATCTTTCAGATATATTCGAAGATCTTTATTAAGATAACTCAATTCTCTTAACCGGCTTTTCACCGTTTCATACACATACACTGTGGTTTCAATGAAAATATCCGGATCTGCTTTAAATGTTATTTTAGTACCGGTTTTTTCACATTTTCCTATTATCTCAAGTTCACTTAATTTTGCTCCACAAGCATAATTTTGACTATAAATATTGCCGTTTCTTTTTATTTGAGCATTAAGCTTTACTGATAATGCATTTACAACGGAAATCCCAACACCGTGTAATCCTCCTGAAACCTTATAACTTTCATGATCAAATTTTCCACCTGCATGTAGAGTTGTCATAACCAACTCTAGTGCTGTCATATTTTCAGTTGGATGTTTTTCAATAGGAATGCCACGCCCATCATCTTCAACTGATACGGCATTATCTTCATGAATAGTCACTCTAATTGTACTGCAGTATCCTGCGAGGGCTTCATCAATGCTGTTATCAACAATCTCCCAAATAAGATGATGTAAGCCTTCTTCAGAAGTGTTTCCTATATACATAGATGGTCTTTTTCTTACAGCTTCAAGACCATCTAAAACTTGGATTTGTTCAGCACCATAATTATTACTATTTTCAGTCACTATTTTTCCCTTATTAATGTTAATAAAATAAAAAATTTTATAACTGCATTGGCATAATGATACTTATAAAACCTTTGTCATCTTCGGATTTCATCAGACATGGACTACTATCCGAATTAATATAAGCATCAATGGTTTCACACTCCATAACTTGAAGTGCTTCAATGAAATATCGACAATTAAATCCGAGCTTTAGTTGTTGTCCGTCATAAATTATTGGCAATTCATCTTTGGCATTACCCAGATCGGCGTTATGTGATGAAAGGATCATTTGTCCTTTATCAATTTTCAATTGGATTGTATGGTAAATATCTTCTGTGAAAATATTTATTCTCTTTAAAGATTCCAAAAAAGGAATTCTATTAATTTTTAAACAGTTAGTTAATTCTATTGCATTAATAATAGCTGAGTATTGTGGAAACTCACCATTTTTTAGCCGTATAACCATAATTGCTCTTTTATCACGCAGAACCAGTTGCTTTTTTTCAAAAGAAAATTCAATACTGTCTCTATTTTCACAAAATTTCTTCCACTCCTGAAGACCTTTCTTGGGTATGAGAGTAACCTCATTGAGTTCCAATTTTTCAAGATCAGCAGAGACCTCCTTTTGCATTATTGAGAGTCGGTGACCATCGGAAGATACCATTCGGAGATAGTTTTGCTCTTCAATTATATCTTTTTCAAAAAGGACGGAAGTCAATGAATAAATATTTTCTTGTTCATTGGCAATTGAAAATATGCATTTTTCAATGAGTTCAAGAAAATAATGACATTCTAAAGAAATAAAGTTGTCTTGCTTATAGTCTGGAAACTCGGGAAATTCACTACTTGCCATTCCTGCAAGATTATAAGTACTTAATCCGGCTTTTATTATAACCCAACTGTTCTCCATTTCTTCTACGGAGATATTGTCAGATCCAGATTCTCTCACTACCTCAAAAAGTTTTTTTGCTGGAAGTGTTAAAGATCCTTCATTATATATTTCTGCATTTACAAAGAGTTGCAGACCCACCTCTAAATCTGTACCTGTAAGCAGTATTCCCCCATCGGTAGACTCTATCAATATATTTGAAATAATAGCCAATGTACCTTTTTTATTACAAATATTTTGCAGGCTGTTGAGACTTTCATGAAAAGCGTTTTTGTTTACAGTAAAGCTGAGTGGCATGAATGAACTCCTTTCAAAGAGTACTTTATTTTTATTTTATTATATATTATACGAAGTGAAATGTTTGTTGAAATCATAAAAATTCGATTTTATTCAAAAATTTTTCCACAAACAACACGTCAGTAAAAAAGAAAATTTGTTGAAAAATAGTTACTAACATTTTTTAAAAAGAATTATTAACATGGTTTAAACAATCCTTTGTTTAAACCATGTTAATATATATTTTAGAAAACCAAACAGCTGCTTTTATCGAAAACACCCAAAGTGATTTTCAAAACATCACTATTTTAGTAAAAAAAACTAAAAAAATCAATATAATAATGAAATTATGAACAACAAATCTGATACAGATTTGCGACAAAATCTTGACCTTATAATTGGCGATGCCTTAAGAAAACAAATATTTTCTGCATGTTCTTTAGGTTTTTATAAGTATGAAAATGGTATAAATTTTAGAAAATATTTCAATTACGGTAGAACTGGACTAGGTGGGGAAAAATCAATTGTTTGTGAAGAAACATTTTTCGATCTAGCTTCATTGACAAAACCATTAGTTACATCATTAGTAATTTTGCTATTAGTAGATAAAGGAATTATTAAATTCGAAGATAAATTATCCAAATTTTTTAGAGGTATTGCTTCAGATAAAAAGCAAATTAAATTATTCCATTTATTAACACATACATCCGGGTTGCCAGCTCACAAACCCTACTTTAAAGAATTGGAAAAACTCTCTTTTGATTACAGATGGGACTATGTCTTAAACAGCATTCTTTCCGAAAATCTAGATTTTTATCCTGGTAAAAGCTGTAATTATAGTGATTTAGGCTTTATACTTCTTGGCGGCGTAATAGAATTAGTAACTGGAGAAAAACTTGACATTTTTTGGGAAAAAAACATACTCAAGCCCATGAAGATTGAAAATAAACTTTTTTATCAAAAAAAAATAATTTCAGATGGAGAAACTTACGCAGAAACTGGAAGATGTCCCTGGTCGAAGATAAAGCTAAGCGGACTAGTAAATGACGATAATTGTCGGTCATTGGGTGGGGTAACTGGACATGCCGGTCTTTTTGGAACAATATCAGGATTGTTAACATATGTTGAAAAAATATCATCGGAAATACAGGGAAATGGAATTGTTTTTCAATTCTGCAAAGAAACAGTAAACACCTTTTTTAAACGAAAAAGAAATACATCTTGGATTAACGGTTTTGATACGCCTTCTACAAGTTGTTCAAGCAGCGGAGAACATTTCTCAGATTTGAGTTTTGGCCATCTAGGATTTACCGGAACTTCTTTCTGGATGGACATCAAGATGGGATGTGGGGTTGTCATGCTAACCAATAGGGTTCTTTGTGGTGAAGACTTAGACCCTATTAGAAAACTAAGACCGGTAATACACAACCTCATAATGAGCTATATTAAAAACAAAACCTAACATAACTGTTGATTTAAAAAAAGAGAAAATTAATAATAGAAGGTGTTTATATTTACCCATTTTTTACAAAAAACACTGTTTTTCCGTGTAGTTCTTTTTCACCAAGAAAAACATGACCTCTTCTTTCACACCACCCTTCAAAATCTGCAACAAAACTAGTGAGAATGCCGTTAATTTGAAGAATATCGCCCAAAGAAAGTCTGGCCAACTTCTTTTTTATTAACAAGAGGGGCAAAGGACAGCTGAGTCCCTCAACGTCAAGGGTTGAGGTCGGTTTGACTTCCTCAGTTTCGTTCAAAGTTGTATTCATGAATTTTTTCTTGAATTATAAATAAGCTAGTTAAAAAAAACTCAAGTATTTCAAGTATACCATTTTTTAATAAAATGAGCTTCGAATTATCTTTAATTTAAGTTGCTGAAATAACGCTATTCACCTAAATTTATCTGTTTATGGGGTTACTCTCCATAGTTAATCAATAAATTAAATAAGGAATTTTATGAACACAAAAAAGGCTGATTGGCTATCTGTTATTCTATTTTTCATTATATTTGCGGGCGGTTGTGGCACCAAACAACACTCGTCGCAAGGATCGCCATTCCAGGCCCGGCCCCCGGCAAAGGACATGTGGCAATTGAAGACCGAAAATCTGGTATTTATCTTGGACGCCTCATCTTCCATGTTGGAAAAATACAACGGCATTGAAAAATTCGCCATTGGCCGGAGTGTTGTGGCCAATTTCAATCAAACCATGCCCGATCTGTTTTTTAAAACCGCATTGCGCAGTTTCGGCCACTCCGACGCCTTTTCCAATAAAAGCACTGTCCTTACCTACGGGTTAAGAGAATATTCACGTTCAGGCATCAGTGATGCCTTGATGAAAATCATTCCGGCGGGGGGTCCCAGCCCGATGGAGAAAGCGTTGAGTGCGGCCGCCGAGGATCTGAAGTCAGCTCAAGGAAAAATCGCTATAGTAGTTATCAGTGACGGCAAGGATATGGACAATGCTCCTTTGGAAGCAGCCAGGGAATTGAAGGTTCTGTATGGAGATCGGCTGTGCATTTACACGGTTATCATCGGCGACAATGGCCCGGGCCGCTTGCTGCTCTCAGCCATAACCCAGGTTACCGGATGCTGGAACCCCCTTTCCGCAGACGAGGTCGCCTCCGGGCCGGCCATGGCTGATTTTGTCGCAACAGTTTTGCTCAGAAAAATTGAGGCCCCACTGCCGGCGATAAGCAAGGCCGGCACCTGGGTGTTTAAGGATATTAAGTTTGAAATAGACAAGGACGTACTTATTGCTGATTCCTTTCCGACCCTGGAAGAGATTGTCAAAATTTTGAAAGTTCACCCGGAGATTTCGGTAGAAATTCAAGGCCACACCGACAGCACCGCCTCGGTGGCTCACAACCTGGATTTATCCAAGCGTCGCGCCCATACGGTAATGCAATATTTGCACAGCAAGGGCATAGCTGCATCGCGTATGACCGCCCAAGGCTTTGGCAAGGCCCGACCCATCGACGCCAACGACACGGTGAATGGTAGGAGCAATAACCGCCGCGTGGAACTGAAACCGATGAAATAGGTTGAAGACGCAGGACATCCTTCGTTTGCCCTGTATCTTCAGTGAGGACTCTTACCGGCAGAAAGAATCTGAGCTAAATGTGTCCGCCAAAGACTTTTTTAGGCTTCGGTAGTCCGGTTCTTAAACAGTTTCGCGGGAAATCCCAAATATGCCTGCGAGAACCGGGGTAACTCGCCGTACTAACTTCTTTCTCGCAAGGATAAAGAAGTTACCGGAGATAATAAAGAATACCCCTGAAAGCGAGGCTACACTCCAATCATAACCTTCCCAAACGGTAGAAATCGCCAAGGCCACCAGGGGAAACAGCAAGGCCGAATAGGCGGCACGGTCGGCCCCCCAATATTGCCCCAGGATGCAAAGAGCGTTGCCAGAATGCAGTAGGCAACGCCTCTTACCCCTTTGTTATCAAAAGAAAAATGGGAGATTTCGGGGAGAAAGACGAGAATTATACCTATGAGCCCAAGTGTTCCTCCTAAAACCACTTTGCCTTAGATTGCCGTACCGAGAAAAAGAGCATTCTTCATTAACAACTCTAAATTTGAAATAATGGTTTTGCTGATAAAACCCTCTGATTATGTTGATACTGACATGTGCTTGTCTGCTCATTTCCCTGATCGACGGTAGCCGATCACCGACCCTGAAGGTCCCGCCGGCAACAAAGGCCGCTATTTTTTCGGCAACCTCATATAAAAGTGCATGAGCATGGTCATCTTTTCTTAAAGTTTTTATGTACCCGCCGCAAATCAGAAAGAATGTCGTTTTTCCGCGCCAGGATTGCATGATTTTTCATCGTCCCACTTCCTCTTTATGCCGGAAGAGTATATTCTTGTTAAAAACAATCTCTCTCTGAAGTTTTCCCATGCTGCCAAGGAGGAAGAAATGAAGCTCGTCTACAAAGAGGTGCCCATCGAATTTCTCGCCGCCTTGCCGGAAGGCATCAAGTATGTGCAGAAGCAGGGCAAGGATTTTCTTGTTATTGAACAACTGTACTGCAAGGATGGCCACAGCCTGATGGCCGACCATGTGCGGATGCACGGTGAACCGTCGATTTTTCTTGATGCCAAGATCGGCTCGCAGCGGGGACGAATATTCCTTGATGCCTTTTGGGGTAGCCATGACAAGCTGTACAGCTTTATCCCCAGAGAAGCCGACATGCACAGCATCACCGAGGCACGGTGTCCGCATTGCGGTATCAGCCTGATGACCGAACGGCATTGCACCTATGAAGGATGCGGCTGTTGGCAGGCCATCCTCCTCAACCTGCCGGGGGGTGTCAACAGGATTCTCGTCTGTGCCAAACACGGCTGTCCCGACCATGACCTGGTCATTCAGCGAATCCCCGAGGAAATCACCCGCAGGGTTAAAAAAATCAATTACTTCGGCGAATTCCACGATGATATGTTTAAAGGAATCTGAATATGAGCCCTGAAGAAAAAAACTTTATCGAGATCAACCCAAAACGCTGCAAGGGTTGCGCCGCTTGTGTTGTCGCCTGCCCCCATGGGTGCATTGAGATAGGTTCGGAAATCAATCAGATGGGCTATCAATTCGCCCGTTTCGCCGTCCGGAAATGTATTGCCTGCGGCATGTGTTTCTACACCTGTCCGGAATTCGGGGCTATCACTGTTTACACGAAACCACGGAAGGGGGCCTGATATGGGGCAACATCTGATGAAAGGCAACGAGGCGGTAATTTATGGGGCTTTGCTCGGCGGGGCCACCCACTATTTCGGCTACCCGATCACCCCGGCCAGTGAAATAGCCCATGCCGCAGCCGACCTCTTTCCCCGCTGCGGCAAACATTTTCTTCAAGCTGAATGCGAGGTCTCGTCGATCAGCATGCTCTACGGTGCCGCGGCTGCCGGAGCCCGGGTCATCACCGGTTCGTCCGGGCCGGGGCTGTCGCTTATGGCCGAGGGACTCTCCTACCTGTCCGGCTCGGAGTTGCCTTCGGTGGTGGTCGACGTGCAGCGGGCCGGCCCCGGACTTGGCTATATCTGGCCGGAGCAGGCCGATTACAACTTCATCGTCCACGGTGCCGGTCATGGCAGCCACAGCGGCGTGGTGCTCGCCCCTCATTCGGCGCAGGAGATGTGCGACTTCGCCTACAAAGCCTTCGAGCTTGCCGAGCGTTATCGCTGCACGGTCTTTATCCTCTCCGATGCCTATATCGGACAGATAATGGAACCGGTCGAGTTGCCGCAAAAAATACAGGAAAACCCGCGTAAGGATTGGGCCTTATACGGCGATACCCAGAGCCGCCCTAATCTTCTGTCCTCCATTTATTTGAAGATGGAAGAATTGGAGGGCCACAACCTCCATCTGCAGGCAAAATATCGGCGGATGGAAACGGAAATCGTCGACTTTGAAGAAATCGAGACGGGTGATGCCGACTATCTGTTTGTCGCCTACGGCATCACTTCCCGCATCTGCCATTCAGCCCTCCTTGAACTGCGAAAAAGGGGGGTCAAAGCCGGGATGCTGCGCCCGAAGACTCTTTTTCCTTTTCCAACAGTACGGTTGCGGCAACTGGCCGGGCTGGTAAAGAAAATAGTGGTGGCGGAACTCAGCAACGGCCAGATGGTCCGCGACGTGCAGCTTGCCGTTCAAGGTTCGGTACCGGTCGATCTGTATAACTGGATGGGAGGGCGCATTCCCTCAACCAATGAGATTGTCGAACGTTTGCAAAAAAATGTGGCCGGCGGCTGAGGTCGGCATGCCTCATTTTACCGGGCCCTCGCCGTGAGGCGCAGAAAAACATTTTGTGAATGTATTCGTCCCCTTTACCCGGGAGCAGGGAGAAAGAAATAATGCACACGATAAAGTACCAGAAGGCTCGTTCACTCTATCCGACTTTTGATCGCAAGGCACCCAGGGCCGATGTCAGCCACTATTGTCCCGGTTGCGGCCACGGCACCGTTCACAACCTGATCGCCGAGGCCATCGACGATCTCGGCATTCAGGACCGGACCATTTTCTGTTCGCCGGTGGGTTGCTCGGTTTTCGCCTACTACTATTTCGACGTAGGCAACATCCAGTGCGCCCACGGCCGTGCTCCGGCCGTCGCCTCGGCGATCCGCCGCACCAATGAAGAGGCTATTGTCATCTCCTATCAGGGTGACGGCGATCTGGCTGGTATCGGCATGAGTCAGATCGTCCATGCCGCCAACCGCGGCGAGAATATCAACGTCTTTTTTATCAACAACGCCATCTACGGCATGACCGGCGGACAAATGGCCCCGACCACCATCCTGGGCCAAAAGACCGTTACCACTCCCGGCGGTCGTCATGCTGAAAACGAAGGTTTCCCCATGGGAATGGCGGAAATCATCAACAGCCTGCAGGCACCGGTGTTTGTCGAGCGCGTGTCGCTGGCCGGCGCCAAGAAGGTAATGAAGGCGCGAATAGCTATTCGCAAGGCGCTCCGCAACCAGGTGCACAAAAAGGGCTTCTCCTTTGTCGAGATCCTGTCGCCGTGCCCGGTGAATTGGAAAATGACCGCTGTTGAGGCGCGGCGCTGGCTGGAAAACAATCTCGAGCCGGTCTTTCCGGTCGGCAACCTCCGTGATCTGCCGAAAGGCCCTTTTGACCAGGAGGAGAAGAAAAAAGCCAGACGGGTAAGCAACCGGAAGATCCTCGAAATCCTCGGCGTAAGTGATGAAGAGGTGCACGCCGGGACCGTCCGGCTACAGGAAGAACAAAACGTCAAGATCGCCGGTTTCGGCGGCCAGGGGGTATTGTCCACCGGCATACTCCTTGCTAACTGCGCCATCGCTGAAGGGTTGAAGACCACTTGGCTGCCGTCCTACGGCGCGGAAATGCGCGGCGGAACCGCCAATGCCAGCATTAATATCTCGCATGCAACCATCGGCTCGCCCATCGTTTCCTGCCCCAATGTCCTGATGGTTATGAACCTGCCGTCCCTTGATGCCTTCGAAGACACGGTTCGTTCCGGAGGCTCGATTTACGTCAACTCGTCGCTTGCCACCCGCAAGGTTCGGCGTGAAGATGTTGCCGCCTATCACATTCCAGCCGGCGACATAGCGAACAACCTCGGCGCCATCCAGAGCGCCAGTGTTATCCTTCTGACCGTTTATGCACTGATTTCCGGCGCCATAACTATTGAGACACTGCAGAAGGTTATTCCCCTGTCGATTAAGCGAAAAAATATGGTGGATCTGAATATGCGGGCGATTGAGGTGGGGGTGGCCTGGCACCGGGAGAATTGTTTAAAAGGGTAGGTGTCCGTCGGTAGTTTACCAGCCTATTGACCTCCCTTTCTTTTCACCCCTCGGGTGGCCTCGGCGGTCAACGGGTCATCCGGCCAGAAATGTTTCGGATAACGACCTTTCAGCTCTTTTTTCACATCCCTGTAGCCGCGCTGCCAAAAACCGGCCAGATCGGAGGTGACCTGGATGGGACGGCGGGCGGGTGACAGTAAGTGAAGAAGGAGTTTCACCTTGCCGCCGCAGATGGTGGGTGTAGCCGTCACCCCGAACATCTCCTGGATTCGCACCGCCAGAAGCGGCGGCTCATTGATGCTGTATTCGATGCGTATCTTCGAGCCGCTGGCGACGGTCAGGTTACTCGGTGCATCCCGCTCAAGTGTCTGCTGCCTCTCCCAGCCCAGCATGGTTGTGAAAATTTCCAAAAGATCCAGCTGTTTCAGCTGATCGGCTCGGGTAATGCCGGAAAGATAGGGCGCCAGCCATTGCAGATCCGCGAGCAGTCGCTCATCGCCGAGATCCTGCCAATCGGCCTCCGGCTGCCAGGTGCGCAGGCATTGCACCCGCGCCTGCAGTTGCCGGGACTCAGGGCTCCAGGGTAAACACCCGAGTCCCATGCGGCGGATGCCGGTCAGCATGGCGGAGATGATTTCCTCGGAATCGATGTCCGGCAATATCTTTTCTTCGACAAGAATTTTCCCCATGCTGAGTCGGCTCTTTGCCACGACTCTCGCGGCGGCATCATCCCAGCCCACCTCTTTTGCAACCGCAAACAGATGCGGATGATTATTGTGCAGATCGGAAAGCTCAACGGGTTCGGCCAAGGAAATTCGTCCCTCCGTGCGGCCCGCGTCCAGTTGCGGCACCACCAGGTATTCGCTTGCGGTAAGTGCATCGTCAGGCGGCAGGAAGGCCCCCCGACCACCGGTGAGCAAATAGCGTTGGCGCTGACCCGGTCGGCGGCGGGCGAGCCGGTCGGGATAGGCATAAACGAGAAGATTGCCGCTCGCCTCGGCGCGACGCTGCCCGTTTGGGCAGTCGGTGAGGTTCTGAAAGCGCCGACTGTCCCGGTCGATGCGGTGGCATATGTCCGCATTTCCACCCATGCGGCGAAGCGCATCGTCGCCCTTTTGTCGCCATACTTCAAGGAACTGAAGGCGCAGCCGTAGCTCGGTCGAGGGGAGCGAGACATCCCGGCCAACCAGGTCACGTTCTGACAAAATAGCCGCCAGGTCGCAGGCCAGCGGGCCATGTCCCAGTCTTTTTGCCATAAGCAGCATGTGCCCAAGACGCGGATGGATCGGCAGGCCGGCGAGTTGCCGTCCGGTCTCGGTAATTCGCCCGGCGACACTTATTGCCCCAAGGGATCTGAGAAGTTCCAGGGCCTGCTGATACGGGCCGAAGCGAGGCGGGTCGAGCCAACGGAGTTCCTGCGGATCGCCTACTCCCCACAGGGCCAGTTCCAGGGCAAGCCCTGCCAGGTCAACGGCGAGGATCTCCGGGGGATGAAAGGCTGGTAAACTGTAGTCCTCGTCCCTGGTCCACAGCCTGAGACAGTAACCCGGTCCAAGGCGACCGGCGCGGCCGGTGCGTTGCCGGGCTGCAGCCTTGGAAACCCGGACGGTTACCAACCGACTGAGACCGTTGCTCGGCTCGAAATGCGGCCGCCGCGACCAACCGCTGTCAACGACGCAGGTAATGCCTTCGATGGTCAGACTGGTTTCGGCAATGGAGGTGGTAAGAATAACCCGGCGCCGCCCCGACGGATCCGGTAGGATGGCCTGGTCCTGCTCCTTTTGCGACAGGTCGCCGAAAAGTGGTGAGATGAGCATCTCCCTGCACGCCGGATCATTCAGCAACTGCCGATGCACCTCTTTGATTTCGCCGATACCGGGTAAAAACACCAAGATATCGCCGGGCTGCTCGGCAACCACCCGGCGTATCCCGGCAAGGGTTGTTGCACTGATTCTCCCACTTGCCGGACGGTTGAGGTGTTCGACTTGCACCGCATGACTCTGCCCCTGGCTGGTAATAATCGGCACATTGCCAAGCAAGGTGGCGACCTCGGAAGCAGCAAGGGTCGCCGACATGACCAGCAGACGCAGATCCTCTTTTAGCTGGCACAGGTCGAGACAGAGGGCAAGAGCGAGGTCGGCGTGGATCGATCGCTCATGAAATTCGTCGAAGATGATAAGACCTACACCCCCTAAGTCGGCATCATTTTGCAGTCGCCGGGTGAGAATCCCTTCGGTGAGCACCTCAATGCGGGTTGTTTCCGAGATTTGCCGGTCGAAACGAATCTGATAGCCGACTCTTTGCCCAACCCTCTCGCCGAGGAGGGAGGCCATTCGCGCCGCTGCGGCCCTGGCGGCAAGGCGCCGCGGCTCAAGGATGAGGATCTTCCTGCCGACAAGCCAGGGTTCGTCAAGGAGCGCAAGAGGTACAATGGTGGTCTTACCGGAACCGGGCGGGGCGGAGAGTACCACTGAACCTTTACCAAGGGCACTTTTCAGTTCGTCGAGAAGAAGGTGAATGGGTAATTGCGGCAGCGGCAAGGCTCCTCCGGCATCGTCTTGAGGTTGTGGTAGGCCGATTTCCGCCTTTTTCATAAAAGAGGGCTAATCGGAAGTTGCGAAACATGCATAGAACCCGTAAAAAGAACAGACAGCAAGCTGATTTTTGTTGGTAATCTCAAGGGCGGAGGATCCCATTGATAAGATCGATTAAAAACACGGGGATCACCGCAACTGGAGCATGGGGTGAGCTCAGTGTACCATCCTTCGGCTTTTTCCTGGATTGTGTCGTTGATTAACCTGATCCTTCCTTTCTATAATCTTGCCTGGCGGGTTGCCATGCCATTTTTGCGCCGCTCCCAGAGGATCGCACTCGGCTGGGCGCAGCGAACCCTCCAGGATGCCCCGGACGGACCTTTCGACATCTGGATCCAGTCAGCATCGGGTGGCGAATCGCTTTTAACCAACATGGTTTTGGCAAAACTCGCTGACACCCTCCCGCGGCAAAAGTTGCTGCGGATCCTTGCTACTTCCGGCACCAAGCAGGGCATCGACAGTCTGCAAAAAGGCCGAGATATATTGCCGGCGGGTGGCAACCTCGAGGTTCATATTGCCTACTTTCCCTTCGATGCGCCGCACCTGATGCGCAAGGCTTTTGCCCGCTTCACCCCGAAACTGGCAGTGATCGTTGAAACCGAGCTATGGCCGGGATTTCTGATTTTCGCCCGCCGCAACAATGTGCCGGTTTTCCTCATCAACGGTCGAATATCCGAAAAGAGTTATGGCTCCTACTGCCATTTCCGGGGTTTTTTCAAGCAATACGGTCCAGAGAGAATCTGGGCCATTTCGCCCCTTGATCGGATGCGCTTTGCGCGGATCTTCGGGATCGAGCGAGTCGATCTGATGAATAATATCAAGTTTGACCGCATACAACCGAAGACTGCTTTTCCGAGCAATAGCCCGATTGCCGTTCTTCTGCCGAAAGCCTCGCCCTTCGTCGTCCTTGGATCAATGCGCCGGGAAGAAGAACACGTACTATTGAAGGCGGTAATCGACACCCTGGCATGCCGAAGCGATATAGTTATCGGCCTCTTTCCTAAACATATCGAACGGGCTGATCACTGGCTCGTCCTATTGCAAGCCGCCAAGATTGAAGCGGTCAAGCGCTCGCAAGTCAGCGAAAACAGGCGGCCCGGAACCGTCATAGTGTGGGATGTTTTTGGGGAGCTCGCCGGGGCCTATGCGCTGGCTGCGGCCGCTTTTGTCGGTGGCAGTCTGGTTAATTTGGGTGGCCAAAATTTCCTCGAACCCTTAGTCTTCGGCTTAAAACCAATCATTGGCCCCTACTGGAAAGACTTTGCCT
>JBBQVT010000064.1:0-20646 GCA_038211245.1 Desulfobulbales bacterium
CTCGAACTCCTGCTGTTCGATAACGAAAGCACCCCTATCGGCTCCCATCTCGCCGCAGAAAAGGCCGCCCAGGCGGGGGTTACCGGGATCATCGGTGCCTCCTGGAGTTCCCACTCCCTGGCTATTGCCAAGGTTGCCCAGAAACGTAAGATCCCGATGATCTCACCTGTCTCCACCATCCCGTCACTCACCGCCATCGGCGACTATATCTTCCGGGTGTGCTACACCGATGCCTTACAGGGTGCGATCCTCGCCCAATTCGCCGCACGGGAACTGCAGGCCAAGTCGGCCCTGGTGTTTGTCGATATTTCCAGTGATTTCAGTCTTGATGTCGCGAAAATCTTCAAAACTCACTTTACCTACCTGGGCGGCACGGTGAGCCGGGAAATCGAGTATAAAATCGGTCAGTCCGATTATTCATCGCAAATCAAACAGGCTCTTGTCGAAAACGCCGACGTCGTCTTTCTCGCCGGGTATGACGAGAGTGGCTTCATTGCCGCCAAGCTTCAGGAAGCGGGGGCCAAGTCGATTCCCATCGGCAGTGACGGGTGGGATGCCGAGAGTTTCTTCACCCTCGGTGGCAACAAAATCCGCCACGGCTATTTTATTAATCATTGGTCTCCGGCCCACAAAGATCCTCTATCTCTGGCGTTTATGGCAAAGTACGGCACCGAGGGCGAAATCAAAGCGTCGACCGTTTTGGCCTATGATGCCGTCCATATCTTTGTTGCCGCCATCCGCCAGGCAGGATCCCTGGATCATGATGCCATCCGTCGCAGCCTTACAGAGCTTCGCGGCTTCAAGGGAGTGACCGGAGACATCGCCTTCGATGCCCGGCGCGATGCGCTGAAAGGTGCCTGTATTATCGAGATCCGTGACGGCATACCCCGCCACCAAAAGTGCTATGATCAGCAGCCATGAGGTATGACTCGGCATGAAATACTATAGCCTGCCTTTTAAGATAAACATAACGACAATCATCACAGTTCTTCTGGTAGCGATCATCTGCATCATTTTGCAGTACCCCATAGAACAACGCCGCTTCCAAGGGCAGTCAGCACGTACCGAGCTCCTTCTCGATACCATTTTCAAGCAGAAAAAAGATGCCTTGGCCAATGAACTGTTTGCCGGTCAGGAAAGAGCCCTGCAAGCCTCTCTTGATGAAATCAAACAGGCCATCGAGGATATCACCTTAGTTTGCCTCTATCCCGTTCGGGGGACCGATCGTTTGTGTTCCGGGGTCGACAATTATCATTCTGTGTCATTTGCCCAACTTCCCGAGGGTGACCGCCATCACTTCGAAGAGCTCTCCCTCAATAACCGCTGGACCGGCATGTATCAGAGCGGGATAAAGGTAATAGGCGACAAACTCGGCAATCTTGTCATCTATTATGACTTCGAATCAATCCTTCTGGAGAATACTCTCATCCTTTTTTATTTCGGCCTTGTCACCCTGGTAGCGAGCGTTATCATCCTGCTGCTGCTGAATATTTACCTTTTTCGTTCAATTATCAACCCCCTTACCACCCTCCGAGACGCCATGCGCCGGGTGGAAAGCGGCCAACTCGGGGCAAGGATCGATCTATCACGAAAAGATGAAATCGGCGAAATCGGCAAGGCCTTCAACGACATGTCCGGCAATCTTCTAAAAAGCAGGTCGGAACTGAAAAAGCATCAAGAACACCTTGAGGACCTGGTCAAAGAACGTACCGAGGAACTCACCCGGGCCAAGGAGCTGGCGGAAAGTGCCAGCCAAGCGAAAAGCGAGTTTCTCGCCAACATGAGCCATGAGATCCGCACCCCGATGAACGGTGTGGTCGGCATCTCGACCCTGCTCGAAGATACCGATCTCAATGAAACCCAACGGCACTATGTCCAGACCCTCAAGACCAGTGGCAAATCTCTGCTCACGGTTATTGACGACATCCTCGATTTTTCCAAGATCGAGGTCGGCAAGATGGAACTTGAGCACGTCCCTTTCAACCTCCTCGACCTCCTTGACAGCCTCATGGATCTGGTCAGTCTCAATGTGAAGGATAAGGATATAGAACTCATCTGCAGCGTTGATCCCGGTGCTCCGACCCAACTGGTCGGCGACCCGGGAAGGTTACGGCAAATTTTACTCAACTTAGTCGGCAATGCCTTTAAATTTACCAAGGTGGGGGAGATCCTCATCTCCGTTGTCGGCATGGAGGAATCGGACGGGGAAATCGTGCTGTGGTTTACCATCAAAGATACCGGCATCGGCATTCCTGTGGAAAAACAGGAATTGCTCTTTGAGTGCTTCACCCAGGCCGACAGCTCGACCACCAGGAAATTCGGCGGAACCGGTTTAGGCCTCGCCATTTCGAAGGGATTGGTGCAGCTCATGGACGGCCAGATCGGCATTCACAGCACAAGTGGTGAAGGCTCGCTGTTCTGGTTCACCTGCCGCCTCGGTAAACAGCACAACCCGGCACCGGAACCGCAATTATCGCCCCAGTTTGATGGCCGACAGGTGCTGGTTGCAGATCACAACAACAGCTGTCAGGAAACCCTGACAAAGCAACTTGAATATTGGGGAGCGCAGGTAAGCTCTTGCAGCAGCAACCGAGAGGCCTTGAAAATTCAAAGGGAAATGGCCGGTGCCGGCAAAACCCTCGACTATGCTTTTATTGACCTGGAGCTGACCGACACAGATGGCCTTTCCCTTGGCCGGATGATCCGGGAAAGCCTGCTTTTTCCCGACCTGCAAATGGTTCTCATGGTGCCATTTTTCCATTTTCAGAGCAAAGACTACTATCACCGCCAGGGTTTTGCCACCTGCCTGAAAAAGCCGATCCGCTCTTCCGATCTCGTTGACACGGTCAGCATCCTGATTTCCGGTAATCCCGTCCATGCGACCGTCCCCGGGGAGGGCCACTCCGAAGCTCCTCCAGATGCAGCGTATCCACCGCCGGCTCAAGATGAGCCTATCCTGATCGCCGAGGATAACCTCATCAATCAGCAGGTCGTTACCGGCATCATGAAAAAGCTCGGCTACCACCATCTGGATATTGTCGATAATGGTCGGGAAGCCATTGCCGCCATGCAAAGGACCCATTACAGTCTGGTCTTGATGGATATTCAGATGCCGGAACTGGATGGACTGCAGGCAGCGCAAACCATCCGGTCGGGTGAAGCCGAAGTCCTCGATCCACAGGTCCCGATTATCGCCCTCACAGCCCATGCCATGAAAGGTGATAAGGAAAAATATCTTGCCTGCGGCATGAATGGGTATATCTCCAAACCCATTGACCCTGTTCTTCTCGCAAACACCCTTGAACAACATTTGTCCCCGGCAAGAAACAGACTTTTCCGCCGACAGGAAGGATCCGACCAACACCCGCAAACCGACGATTCAGACACACCTCTCGTCGATTATCCGGCCTTCGTTTCCCGCCTGCTCGGTGACACCGAGCTGGCTGCGAAGATTTTTGCCATGTTCCTGGAAGATTTGCCGACCCAGATCGGGATTTTAAGCCAGGCTACAGATAAAAAGGATTTCCCGGCCATTGAGCACCAGGCCCACAAAATAAAAGGCGCCACCGGAAATGTCTGTGCCCATCGCCTTAACCGAACCATACACCAACTGGAAGTCGCAGCCAAAGCGCATAATTATCACGAAGTGCAACGGCTTCTGCAGGCGGCACAAAGACTCCAGGTTATGCTCCAGGAAACAGAAATTTCTCCTATCCTTATAAGGTAGCCGATACGATTTCTTTTGTCTTTTAGAAGAAGAATTTGCATGTTTTTTTATGCCTCAACCTGGTCGTGCGAAATGTTCTGTGAATAGGGGTAATTCCATTTGCAAATAAAGCTGTAAGCAAGGGGCCGGGGAGCAGCCGGCGAAGTACCGCTGATTTCCAAAGAGCAGGAGGAACGCAGCAGGTGCAGGCCTTACCAACCAGTTCTATCGGTCCACCTTCGACACCCTGAAACCCAATCTGGCACAGGCCCTGGACCATGGCTGGCCGCATCGAATTGCCCAAACCACTGGGAATTATTACCAATCGACTCATTATGCCCGTAACTCATTTTTGCCCGACCCCCTGAACATCAGCGTATTTATTTGTATTTACTTGATAAATTATTTATTCCAGCAGATACCCTGTGAGCGAAAAAACATATTGATAAAGCATTCCAAAAGGTGTATTTATCCGCGAAATTTGTACTTAGCTTTCATCGTATTGTCAGTAGTCCTCCACTCCTCTTTTTATTTGACAGGAAAAATAGCCATGTATCCAACCCATTT
Organism: Desulfobulbales bacterium; assembly: GCA_038211245.1. Taxonomy (GTDB): domain Bacteria; phylum Desulfobacterota; class Desulfobulbia; order Desulfobulbales; family Desulfocapsaceae; genus Desulforhopalus_A. The sequence goes on from JBBQVT010000064.1 coordinate 4,274, forward strand.
CGGAAATAATCCCTTATTTCCCAGCAAGAACGACTTCAGAGTTGTATTGAAGAACCATGTCGCCGGCATGGGCGTTATGACGTACAAATTTATTGCCAAGGGCAGTCTGGTATGCGCTATTGCGGGGGATATCATTACCGATATTCGCCAACACACCCTGCAGATCGAATCTGATCTGCATCTTCATGATCTCTTTTTTTCCGGCTACTTTCTCCATTGCTGCTCACCGAATATCGAGCTGGATATGAAGAAATTGCTGGTGCACGCGGTGCAAGACATCCATCCTATGGACTATCTGACCATGGATTACGCTCAGACCGAGGATGTTCTCTACAAGCAGTTCCCCTGCGGTTGCGGGGCGGAAAACTGCCGAGGTTGGATCACCGGCAAGAAGGAATTGCCGGTTGCCGATGCCGTTCTCAGTAACGGTTTCCGCGCACCCGAGAAACAGTTTGAAGAGTGTCAAAGCATATGACCGAGTGGTGGGAACGGGAAGATCTCCATTTCCGCGATGGCGTCCTGATGTTTGCCGGTCGGCGGGTCGAAGACCTGGCGGCGCAATTCGGGACGCCGGCTTTTTTTTATAACAGTCAGCGGATGGTTGCCAACGTAGAACGGTTACGTTCGGCATTACATGAGGCCGGACTTGGCGATCGTTCGCGCATCAAGTATGCGATGAAGGCCAATCGCTTTGCGCCGCTCCTCACCCATATACGAGGGACCGGTCTGGTCGGCATTGATGCCTGTTCGCCAAACGAGGTGGAACATGCCATCGGTTGCGGTTTTTCCGCGGAAGATATTTCCTTTACCGCCACCAGCCTGTCGAACCGTGACCTCGAACGGCTGTCACGCATCAAAGGCCTGTCTATGAACTGCGACTCGATCAGCACCATCCGCCGCTGGGGAGAACTCGGTCCCGGCCGGAATATCGGCATCCGCGTCAATCCGGCCCTTGGCATCAGCCGCGCCCAGAACGAAAAGCTCCAGTACAGTGGGGTAAACACCACCAAATTCGGTATCTACCGGGAGCAATTCGCCGAAGCGGTGGCGGTGGCGAAAGACTTTGGCCTGACCATCAAGAAAATCCATTTCCACACTGGGTGCGGTTATCTGACCGCCCAGTTGGGGATTTGGGATTTGATAATCGAAAGTTGCTTATGGTTTGTCGATCAGTTGGACACCGTTGAGACCGTCAATGTCGGCGGCGGTTTGGGGGTTCCCCATGTTGCCGAGGATGCGCCCCTTGATCTGAGCCGCTGGGCGGCGATTCTTGCCGACCGTTTCCGCAACCGACCACAATCCATCGAGGTCGAACCCGGCGATTTTCTTGCCAAGGATACCGGTATTCTGCTGCTGACCGTTAATACCGTAGAAAAAAAGATGGAGACGGTGTTTGTCGGGGTCGATGCCGGTTTCAACCTTGCTGTGGAACCCGCCGTTTACGGCCTGCCCTTTCATCCGGTGCCGGCCCTTCGTCTGCCCGGAGATTGCCAGAATGTGACCATTGTCGGCAATATCAACGAGGCACTTGATGTCTGGTATGCCAATATTACCATGCCACCGCTTGCAGAAGGACAGACCCTGGCCCTGATCAATGCCGGTGCTTACTCCTCGGCCATGGCCTCGAACCATTGCCTGCGCGGCGAGTTTAAGGAATTTCTCCTTACCTGATAACCGTAAAGGATCAACCCGATGAGCACATTTACCAACGTCACCATCACCAAGAAGGCCAACGTTTATTTTGACGGTAAGGTAACCAGCCGTACCCTCACCTTTGCCGACGGTTCGAAGAAAACCCTCGGCATCATGCTCCCCGGCGAATACAGCTTCACTACCGACAGCAAGGAGCTGATGGAGATCCTTGCCGGCAACCTGCAGGTGCAATTACCGGGGTCGGAAGAATGGCTGACTTGTCAAGCCGGAACAGCCTTCGAGGTTCCGGCCAATAGCTGTTTTTACTTGAAGGTGTCAGCACTCACTGATTATTGCTGTTCTTTTCGGTAATTCTGATACGGATGTGGTGCCGTAATTTTGCAAGATCTTTACTCACCAAGGCTCGCAGGCACCACCAACACCGGGATTTTCGATTTCTTCAGTACCGATTTTATATTGTTGCCAACCGACGAACTGGATAACAATCCCTCACTGGCACCCATGACGATAAGATCACATTTATGTTTGGCTGCCTGCTCGAGGATCACCTCGACCACATCCCCTTCTTGCACCACGATCTCACTTGGGGGAATGACGTAGCCTTCTTCCCCTCTTTCGTTTTCTTTGCAAAATTCACTCAAGGCGGTCCGCGCCATCTGCTTGGGCGACACCTTGCCGACAAGGGCGTGTTTCGCTTCTTCTTTGTTGTTTTTAAGTACTTGCCGCCATTTTTCCGAACCAAAGAGGCCAATCATATTACTTTCATAGTTGCCGGAAAGTCTCTCCATAACATGCAGCAAGACAAGTTTTGCACCAAACTGATTCGCCAGCAAGATGGCATGTTTGAAAGCGACTCGACCGGCCGTGGAAAGATTTGACGTGAACAGGATCGTCTTGTATTTACTCGACATAATTTGCACTTACTCCTCGTTGCAACGAATAGCATCTGAGATGCAGTTTGTAGTGTGTATGGCCTTCATCCTTGAGATAAAGGCCACCTTTGCCCCATATCCGGTTAGGAGCCGTTACGAACGGGGCCAATTTCAACCCATGTCGTTACGGCTCCTTATGCCGTAACGGGCATTCCTTCGGCCATGGTATTTTTCACAACGGCTTATCCCGGCAACGTCTGATTTCTCACCACCATCCCCATAACCGAATAGACCAGCTGGGCGGCGGCAAAATCCGATCCATGATCGCCGGCACGCGGGGCCAGTTCGACCAGATCAAAACCAAGCACCCTGCGTCCGGCCACCACCCGCTCAATAAAGGTCAGGGTCTCATGCCAGCCGGGTCCACCCGGCACCGGGGTGCCGGTTGCGCCGATGACCGAAGGATCAAGACCATCGACATCAATGGTGAGGTAGATGTTTTTCGGAAAACTTCCCGGCAGGGTAAATTTGTTGAGGTTCTGGCCATGGATGTCCCGTCCATCAAGGTGTTGCACCCGTTGTGTCCGCCGATACTGAACCTCTTCCAGGCACAGCGCCCGTACTCCGAACTGCAGAAGAGTGCAGCCGCACTCCTCCAGCGCCCGGCGCATAACGCAGGCGTGGCTAAAGGGCGAACCCTCAAAACTTGCGCGAAGATCGGCATGGGCATCGATCTGGATAATGCCGATCGGTTCCGGGAAACTCCTGGCCAGGACGCGGATCGGCGCAAGACTCACCGTGTGCTCGCCGCCAAGAACAACGGGGATTGCCCGGCGATCAACGACCGCTTGTACGGACTTCTCGATGCGTGTCAGGATCGTGCCGATTTTACCTGTGCAGTCAACGGCAGGACTGGTGGAAATACCGGCGTTTATCGGCTCTGACGTTCCATCCCAGGCCTCAAGCTGCTGTGAGGCGGCAAGGATTGCCGCAGGACCCCGGGCAGTACCACCGCCGTAGGACACACTCTGTTCAAGCGGCACGGGTATTACCGTAAAAAATGGCTCAAGCTCTTCCCGCCCCTCGATCTCTGACTGGAGAAATCCGGCGTTGTTCTTTGTATGCAATGCCTGCCTCACCTATGATAATCTGTTTTTAAAATCCTCGTAACCAAAGGAGCGCACGCATTCATAGCTGTCATCGTCGGGTTCGTAGAGGGCGATGGCCGGCAAGCCGACCCCGTTGAAGGTATTGTTCTTGACCATGGTGTAAATAGCCATGTCACTGAAAACCAATGGGTCACCAATGGCTAAGGGCTGATCAAAGGAATAGCTTCCGGCGACGTCGCCGGCGAGACACGACAAGCCGCCGATCCGGTAACTGTGAGCTTTCTCCCCTTCCTGACCTGCACCGATAATATGCGGCCGGTAGGGCATCTCCAGGACATCGGGCATGTGGGCAGGCACCGAGCTGTCGATGATGGCAACCGGCATATCGGCCCGGGCGATATCAAGAACCGTGCTCACCAGATAGCCGCAATTAAGGGCCACCGCCTCGCCTGGCTCAAGATAGACCTGCACGCCCCATTTATCCTTGAAGGTGTTGACAACCCGGATCAGCCGTTCAAGGTCATAACCCGGCCGGGTAATATGGTGGCCGCCACCGAAATTGACGTAGCGCATCCGCCCGATGATGTCGCCGAACCGTTCCTCCACCGCCGCCACCGTGCGCTCCAGGCAATCGGCGTCCTGCTCGCAGAGATTGTGCCAGTGCAGCCCGGTCACCCCGTCAAGAAACTCCGCCCGCAGATCGGTCCGCCTGATGCCGAGACGCGAGCCCGGCGCGCAGGGATCATACATCGCAACCGCACCTTCGCTATGTTCCGGATTGATGCGTATGCCAAGCTCTATGGTTTTTCCCGACCTGGCCTCATATTCTTTTATCATCGGCCGGAAACGCTGCAGCTGGCCCGGGGAATTGAAGAGAATATGGTCAGAGGTCCGGCAAAGCTCAGCCATATCGGCGTCCGAATAGGCGGCAGCGAAGGTATGCACCTCACGGCCAAATTCCACAAAACCAAGCCGTGCCTCATGCGGCGAGCTGGCACAAACCCCGTCAAGGGTCTGGGCGATCAGCGGAAAGAGCCGGAACATGGAAAAGCATTTCAAGGCGAGAAGAATCCGGCAACCGGTGCGGGCCTTTACCCCGGCGAGGATTTCCAGGTTGTCGCGCAGCAGGCCGACATCGACCAGGTAACAGGGCGTGGTCACTTTGCCGGGATTAAAGCGGTATTCGAGGTGACCGTTCATGGCAAATGAAGCACCGTCCAGGGCAGGCCGTAGCAATTCAGGGCGGCCATAAAAGGATCAGGGTCAAGCTGTTCCATATGCCAGACACCAGGCCTTCGCCAGACCTTTTCGAGGATCAACTTGGCACCGATCATCGCCGGCACGCCGGTGGTGTAGCTGATCGCCTGCGACCCAACTTCGCGGTACGATTCTTCATGGCTACAGATATTATATATGAAAATTTTCTTGGCGCGGCCGTCCTTCACCCCTTTCAGCAGGCAGCCGATACAGGTCTTGCCCTTGGTCAGCGGCCCGAGCGACGAAGGTTCGGGCAGGACCTTTTTCAGAAACTGGATGGGGACGATCTGCTGCCCGCCGAACTCCACCGGATCGATGCGGGTCATGCCGACGTTTTCCAATACCCGCAGATGGGTAAGGTATTGCTCGCCGAAGGTCATCCAAAAGCGCGCCCGTTTGAGACCCTTCAGATGCAGGACCAGCGATTCCAGCTCCTCGTGGTACATGAGAAAGCATTTCTTTTGCCCGATGCCATCCGGAAAGTCATACATCATCGACCAGGACAAGGGGTCGGTCTCCACCCACTCGCCATGCTCCCAGTAGCGGCCGCGCTGGGTGATCTCGCGGATATTGATCTCCGGATTGAAATTGGTGGCGAAATGCCGGCCGTGGTCGCCGGCATTACAGTCAATGATATCCAGTTCGTGGATCTCGTCGAAATGGTGTTTCTGCGCCCAGGCACAAAAAACGTTGGTGACGCCCGGATCGAAACCGGAACCGAGCAGGGCCATAAGTCCGGCCTTCTCAAAACGCTCGCGGTAGGCCCACTGCCATTTGTACTCGAACTTGGCCTCGTCCAGCGGCTCGTAGTTGGCGGTATCGAGATAGTCGACACCGGTAGCCAGGCAGGCATCCATCAGTGCCAGATCCTGGTACGGCAGGGCCAGATTAACGAGGAGATCGGGGCGCACTTCTTTGATCAGGGCGGTTGTCTCGACGACGTTATCGGCATCGACCTGGCGGATTTCAATGGATCTGCCGGTACGCTCCTTGATGCTTGCGGCGATGGCCCGGCATTTGGCCAGGGTCCGGCTGGCCAAAACTATCTCCGTAAAACTCTCCGCCAGAAAAGCACACTTATGCGCTGTCACTCCGGCAACCCCGCCGGCACCAATGATCAATACCTTTGCCATCTTCACCTCCCTTATACGTTCACTTTCGGTACTACTCTTTTTCCGTAGGGTGCGTTGCACGCACCGTTATCAGGACAGATGGTGCGTAAAACGCACCCTTGTTACTGCCCACCCTCATTCCTCACCACAAAACTACCGCTCAAAATAGGTATAGCCGCGCAGACCGGCTTCATACACCTGCATGACCGTCTTGCGCTCAAGGGGTGAAATGAGACCCTCTTTAACCGCCATCTCGGCGGTTTTGCGGAACTTCATGAGCAGTCGTTTCGGATCATATTCGACATAGGACAAAATATCGGCCACCGTGTCGCCTTCCAGTTCTCCCGAGAAATCGTACTTACCATCCTCATGCAGGCTGACCGTCACCACATTGGTGTCGCCCAAAAGGTTATGCAGATCGCCAAGCGTCTCCTGATAGGCACCGACAAGAAAGACCCCGAGATAATACTCCTCCGATTCCTTCAATTCATGCAGCGGCAGAAAGCGTTTGGAACCAAAACGATCAACAAAGCTGTCGATCTTGCCGTCGCAGTCACAGGTGATGTCGGCGATTATGGCATTCCTGGTCGGCTTTTCGTTGAGGCGATGGATGGGCATGACCGGGAACAACTGATCGATCGCCCAACTGTCCGGCAATGACTGAAAAAGACTGAAATTACAGTAATAAATATCTGAGAGTAGGCGCTCAATCTCGGAGATTTCGGCCGGGGCATTCTTCAACTGCTTGGCGGTCTGGAGAATACGGTTAAGCGTTGTCCAAAAGATGTTTTCGGCCAGCGACCGCTCCCGAAGGGTGATCTTGCCATGGTTGAACAGCTGCCGGACCTCGTCACGGTAGTATATGGTATCGTTGAGGGTTTCCTGGATGTTGCGGATCGACAGGCCATTCAGCGACTCAAGCATATTGGTGAGCTGCGGATGACAATCCTTCGGCATCTCAGTGGGCAGGGGGTCCGGCTCAAAGAGCGTTCGATCAAGGACATTAAAGAGCAGCACCGAATAATAGGCGACCAATGCCCGACCGGTTTCAGTGATGATGATCGGATGGTCGATGCCCTGCTCGTCGAGGGTGGTCATGACCGCTTCGCAGATATCGGTGCAGTATTCGTTCAGCGAATAGTTGCGGCTGCTGAGAAAATTCGACTGGGAACCGTCATAATCGACCGCCAGGCCGCCGCCGAGATCAAGATATTTCATAGCCGCACCCTCTTTGACAAGTCCGGCATACACCCGGCAGGCCTCGTTGACGGCGGTACGGATCTCGCGGATATTGGAGATCTGCGAGCCGAGGTGGTAATGCACCATCTGCAGACAGTGCAGCATGCCTTCCGCCACCAGGAGGTCGACGGCGTCGATAAGCTGGGTGGTATTGAGGCCGAAGATGGAACGCTCGCCGCCCGATTCGGCCCAATGGCCGCCGGCCTGACTCGACAACTTGATCCGTACTCCGAGCACCGGCGTAGCCCCAAGCGCCCTGGACCGTTCGATGATCAACGGCAGTTCACTCGGCATCTCAACTACCAGAATGCAGCGAAAGCCCAGTTTCACGGCGGTAAGCGCTAGATCGACGAACTCCTCGTCCTTGTAGCCGTTGCAGACCAGCGGCGCCTCTTTATCAACCATCATCCCCATGGCGGCGATGAGTTCAGCCTTGCTGCCGGCCTCAAGGCCATGGTGGTAAGGGCCACCGTAGTGGACCATGGCATCGATGACCTGTTTCTGTTGATTGACCTTGATCGGATAGGCACCGAGAAAACTGCCGCGATAGCCGAGGTTTTTCATGGCGGCGATAAAGGTCTCGTTGAGCTGGGAAATTTGCGCGTCGAGGATGTTCTCGATCCGCAACAACACCGGCATGTCGAGACCGCGCTCCTTCAACCCCTCAACGATTGCCGGAATCGACACGGCCCGGTCACTGGCACTCGGCGAAGGCTGAACCAGCATATCGCCCTTCTCCGAGACCCGGAAATAACCACCACTCCACTCCGCCACCCGATACAGTTCGGAAGACTTTTCGACACTCCAACTCTCTAATAAACCTGACAAATTGCTCACCACCTTGGCAAAAATAACGACATAAACCACCACCACGACACGGATGGGGCCGGAAAACCTTCCTGATATTATAGGCTCTCCACTATAAAACGCCTATTTTTTATTATAAAACCTCGTAGACTACCGTACCCGGCTTTATGCCGTCAATACATTCTCAATTTCATCGGGGAAAAGTGTGCGGGGACCGGACACCTCGCCGGCATTTCAAAAAGTGTTTAACACCTTAAATTTTCGGCAAAAAGATAGGAAATTGTCTGGCGGTTGGAGGTCTCTAAATAACCACGCTCCTGATGGGAAAAATTTCTGATTTTGGCGGCGGAAAAATCCTGGAAGTATTCTTTTACCTCAGCAAGAAATTTCAGTTCGGAAGGTTTAAAGAGCGAAAAATCCGCTTCCGTGTTTGCCGTAAAGTTTTCGCCGAAATATTGAAATACCGGAATTTCATCGACATCCAGCTCCCCTGAATGAATCAATGTGGCAAAGAAATATTCGTAGTTGTCAGGGACCGGCCCATGGGGGAGATGGACATACCTTGCCCCGGTAATCGATACGGCATTTTCCTTAAAATGCTTAAAATCAGCATAAAAAAGCAACTTATTGAGCTTAGTCTTCAACTGACCGCCTTTACATAAAAACAACACGGCATTTTGAAATTTCTGCATATCAAATTTCAAAAAACCACTGAATTCATCGGGTGAATACCCGCAAAAGCGGTCTTCAAAAATTCTATTGAGGGTTAAGGACTCGGCTTCTGCGGCTGTCAATTCGGTTACCAAGCGGTCTCTCTTCTCTGGGGAAAAACCGCAACTCGTTTCTTTCAATAAGCTGAGCAGATTGTGGGGTTCCCTAGCCATTTTCAGCATTTTTTCGTGTGCCTCATCCTGCAAAGCCCCATTTTCATAGCGGCTTAACGTTGCCCCGCCCCATCCCAACAAGATGCTCAGTTCCTTTTGGGTCAGGCCGAGACCTTTACGCCATTCCTGAATATGCTCCGGCTGAAGCATATCATGTCTCTCCCGGTATTCCCGATACGCTTCGGCCAATGCATCTGGCTCACGGGTATTCTCAAACAGTGCATGGCATTCCGAGCAACGATTGAATTCTGCGACGATTTCTACGGTCTCACCGCGAACCTCAAACTGCTCCGCTTTTTGCACGCGCTCAACATGTGTTTCTTTCTCACATCCCGGGCAAATGGATAGCATAGTAATTCCTCCTAATGATCTCTTCATCCGGACTTCTTGCAAGGATAGGACAAAGGATATTTGGCAATATGAAAGGAAATGCACTTTGCAATCTTTTTCCCTGCAACCAGTGCAACCTTCAATTTTATATAAATTTCGTGGCCGCGAAGGCGCTTACCGAAAATCCACAATTGTCCTCCCCTATCCCGGTCGGCCTCCGGTCCACTACAATAATCGGCTACGGAAAGTGACAGGAAGATTTCCTCCAGATTCTTTTTGGTAAGTCCAAGGCGCTGCAATGTCGCCAACGTATCCTCTCTCGGCACAAGGTACACACCGCTGGCACTGGTGACAGCCTTCTTTAACTCCAAAAGAAAATCTCGCACTGGTGTCGACATCCCCTTCAACCTCTATTATATTTATCAATTGATATTTTTGTCAATAAATTATATCAATTGATATTTTTATATGCAGTTGTTCTCCAGCAAACTGTAATGGCCCGTCCGGTTGAAGATGATATGATCGAGCACAGCAATCCCGAGGGTTTCCCCGGCCGCGATAAGCTGCCTGGTAATCTTCAGGTCTTCAGCACTGGGATTGAGATCACCGGAGGGATGGTTGTGGGCGAGGATAACCGCCGAGGCCCGGTCGGTTATCGGGTCGGCAAAGACCTCGCGGGGATGGACCTGGGTTTTGTTGACCAGGCCGATGGAGACGACTCGGGTGGTGATGACCTCACCGGCGCCGTTCAATGAAATACAGAGAAAATGCTCCTGTTTCCGGTCTCCGTAGTGGCGGACCAGAGGCAGCACGTCAACGGGCGTCTTCGTCTTGATCTTGATGCCATCCGGCTGGATGCGCCGCCGGGAAAACTCCAGTGCCGCGGCAATCAGCGTCGCCTTGGCAGGACCCACCCCATCCAGCCGCTGAAGATCGGCCAAGTCCGGTCTGCCGTGGTGAGCGTCCACCAGTTTGACGATCCGACCGGCCACGGTCATCACCGCATGGCCCTTGGTGCCGGAACCCAGCAGGATCGCCACCAGTTCGGTATCCGACAAAGCCCCTGCCCCCTTGCTCTGCATTTTTTCGCGGGGTCGGTCGTGTTTAGGTAGATCGGTTATCCGTTTAACCATAACAAGCGCTCCTCCTTCGGATCAGGCAGCCCATTTGCGACCGCTGTTGGCATATTGCAGCATCATGTTGAAGACGTTATCACATTTTTTCTTGAAAAATATGTGGTTGTAACTCTCCGGCAGCTTTTTGTGCAAAACCTGCTCAACCGTCGACCGGACGATGATTTTGGTCTGCGAATCCTTGTACCAATCCTAGATCAGCACCTTGGGATGTTCCTCCAGCAGCCGGTGCAGGAGGGCCTTGGCCAACTTGACCGTCTCCAGGGTCTTTTCCTGACCGTAAACATAGATATCGCCGCCGTCTTCGCTCGCCAGTTCGTCGCGATGCCGGTCGATAAACTTGGCCGACTGGACGAACATCCCGCCGGAACCGCAGGCCGGATCAAAGACCCTGCCGCCGAAGGGTTCGATGATCTCCACCATCAAACGCACCACCGAGCGAGGCGTAAAGAACTCGCCGCCGCCCTGCCCCTCGGCCATGGCAAAATTCCCGAGAAAATACTCGTAGATCTGGCCGAAGATATCCCCTTCGGCATCCCGTGGAATGTTGGAGAAATTTTTCAGGAGTTGGGCGGGGATGGACTTATCGGTGCGGGTCAGGCGGAAATACTCATCCTGAGGAAGGACGCCGCGCAGTTCCGGTTTATACTCCTCGAGGCTATTTCACTGAGCGGCTTTTCCAGTCGGGTGCCTTTCAACTTTGTGTACTGTGGTAAAATTCGTCGATGAGCCGGTCCAGGCCGGACACATAGTAACTTCCCGCAAAAGGATGATGGCCAATCCCGGCAGTGGCCGTGCGAAGTTGGTTTTGCAGCAGCCGAAGAGGCGGTTCATTGTAACACGGTTATCAAACAAAATACTTTATTTTTCCGACTACATGCATGTAAGAAAAGACATCGTCTCCATTTGTCGAGGCGAACTTAGGTGGGATTCACCCAGCCTTGTTATACCGGCTTGACAGTGGCCCCAGCCTCTTTACATCGCCACGCCGATGATTTATGTTCTCCCCCCGTACGTGTTGCAGAGAAGCATAACCAGGGAGCCTGCTCCCGCACACCACATATCGGGTGATATTCATGACCAAGAAAAAGGCGCTTGCCGGATCCGGCAAAACCGTGGCAAAGATGAAGGAAAAGCAAGCAGGAAAACCAGAACCGGCCCATCAACCGTTGCTCCAGGCCATGGTCTGGTACAAGGAAGAGCATTACCTGGAGCTGCTCGCCCTTTTTGATGACGCCGAACTACTACCGCAAACCTATGCCGACTGGCTGGTTAGAGCCGAAGAGAAAAAGGCCGAGGTCGAAGCCGCCGGCGACCAGGTGATCAAGGTCTTTATCGATCCGGAGACCTTTCCGGAATGGTGTGAAAAGAAACATCTGCTCAAAGATGCCAATGCCCGAGCCGAACTGGCGCTGGAGGTTGCCCAGGCGAGATCATTCAGTCTGTAGATTCTCGGCAAGAAAGAGCCCCAGCTCGTTTGCGTCATAAAAGGCCTTCTCGAAAAACAGCCCGGCGGCTGGGGCCATATGCCTTAAGGGAACCTCGGAAGATGTGTGCAACAGTGTGGGAACATCCTTTTCCGGCATGCGGCGACATCCGACCTCCACCAGAACCCCGACCATCCGCCGCACCATATGCCAGAGAAAATGCGAGCCAACCACCCGCACCCGGATCAGCTCGCCGTCGGTCAGGATTTTGACTTGGTGCACCATAACCTTGGTTGATTTTTTCAATTCCTGCTTCTCGGCAAAGGCTGCGAAATCGTGCATCCCCGTCAGCACCGCCCCGGCCCACTGCATGACGGCAAGATCCATCGCCTCATGGACCCACCAACTATAGCGCTTGCCGAAGGCGGATTTGCGGTTACGCAAATGATACACATAACTCCTGGCGATGCAGCTATGCCGTGCATGGAAACGGAGATCTACGGCATCGACACTCCGCACCGCCATATCTTTCGGCAGGGTTGCATCAAGCAACCACGCTACCTCCTGTGGCGGCAAGGTACTTTTCACCTGAAGATGGGCAACATACTCAAGAGCGTGGACACCGGCATCGGTGCGACCACAACCCTGAATATCCATGGGGATTTCGCCAAAAACGCGCTGCGCCGCCTTGAGGAGATCTCCCTGAACGGTACGGGCATCAGTCTGTTTTTGCCAGCCGCTGAAATTGGTGCCGTCATACTCAAGGGTAAGGCGGTAACGGCGGGGGCTTGTCTTTTCGATCATAACGTGTCGTCATCGCGAGGAGAGTCGAGGGCCATACTCATGGCGAATTTTTCCGCCAGGCTGTTACCTGGCTGATGGAGTGCTGGAATTTGCGTTTCGTCTCCCGGATAACAAACTGTACATCCCGCGGTTCCGTAACCAGGGTGAAATGCAGCTGCAGCAGCTCCTTCAAGCCGTCCAGGGTGGTATACGGTTCGCCATCTTTCCGATAGCCGCCAAGCCATTTCTCCCGAGCCGTAAACTCCGGCAGCCAGGTATAGGGCGAGGTGAGGACCAAGATGCCGCCATCATTGAGTTGTTCATGCACGGAGGCCAGGAATTTCCCGGGATCCGCCAGACGATCAAGGAGATTGGCGGCGAGAATAAGATCATAATCGCAAAATTGCGGTTTGAGGTTGAGGGCATCGGCCTGGAAAAATTGCACCCGATCGGCGATGTCCAGAAGACCCATCTCCTCCAGTCGCCTTTCGTGGTAGGAGACGATCTCGCCTTCTTCCGGTAATTGGTAGCGAATGACCCCTTTTTCCTGCATTTGATAAGCGATGCGGATAAACCGTGCCGAGAAGTCAAGGCCGTTTACCACGCTGAACTCCCTTGCCAACTCAAAACTGGCACGGCCCACCGAACAACCGAGATCAAGGGCACGGTTTTTCTTTTTGCCGGCCATAAACTCAAAACAGATCTTTGCACAATTCTCCGGGAAATTGGCGACGCCAAAGGATGTCGGCCCATAGTGCATCTCGCAGTACTGGGAAACGGCGATATCGCTTTCATACATCGGCTGCGCCGTCTCCAGAGGTTGGTCGGCTTCAACATAGCGAAACCCGGCATGCTGGAAGAAATGGCGGCGAAAGGCGTAACGGGCATCCCTGGTCGCCTCGTTGCCGGTGGAGATCCAGGACCCACCCTTCATCAGGTTATGCTGGGTATCAAAGGTGGGGGTGGAAAAATCATCGTACCAGGGATGAACTGCAAAACCGTCGAAGCCGGTAATCGGGGTCTCCGTCCACTGCCAAACATTGCCGATAATATCGAAAAATTCGCCAAAGGAGAAATGGTTCACCGGGCAAGAAGAGGCCCAATGCTCCAGGTTGATATTGCCAGGTGCGCGGTTCCAGTACGGCTGATCGGCGACATCATGGAGGTCGCGCAGCCGGTACCACTGGTCCTCACTCGGCAAGCGGATTTTTGTCCCTTTTTTCTCGGCCAGCCAGTTGCAAAAGGCTTTGGCCTCCAGAGAGTTGACTTCAACCGGCCAATTCCACGGCATGTCGATAATCCCGGCAAGAATCCGAAGACGGTAGACGCCTGCCTCTCCCAGCCAGAACAACGGCTGGCGGGCCTTGGTAAACAGCAACCAACGCTTGCCTTCCTCGGTCCAGTGCTGCTCTTTTTGGTAGCCGCCGTCCTCGACAAAGTGAAGATATTCGCCGTTCGACACCAGATATTTGCCGGCCTTGAAATCCCACACCTCGCTTTCACGCCTGCCAAACTCATTGTCCCAGCCATACAGGGGATGATCCTTGGTTTTGCCAAGCACTACCCTGCCACCTTCTACCGGCAGGAGGCTATTCCCCGGAGCCGTACCGGCAAGGGGGCATTGATCCCAGACGTCAAGGGCCCGAACCTGATCTATCGGCAGACGGCGAATGATGACCGAAGAGGTCTCAAGATGGATCCGTTGATGTTCTATACCCATCATGATCGCCCAAAAAGGCGCGTCCCAGTTTATCGGCATTGACAGGGGCAGAGTGCCGATAACCTCCATTACCAGCTCTTTAACCTGGCGACGATACTCTCTGACTTCATCGACACTTGGCCAGTTGTAGTTTTTGGCACTCAGGTCATCCCAGGACATCTCATCGACACCGATGGCAAACATCGATTCGTAGGCCGGATTGATCCGCCGGTCGATAAGTCTGGCGATCGTCAGTTTATTGACATAAAAAGAGGCGGTGTGGCCAAAGTAAAAAATAAGGGGGTGACGCAGAGGTTCGGCTCGCAGATAAAAGGCCGCATCGTTTGCCAGGTGATCGTACAGCTGCTCGTCAAGGGCATAGGTCCTCTGGAAATAGTCCAGTATTTCTGCCCGTTTTTCTTCGGCAGTTCCTCTATTCAGGATGGTGGTTCGAGTGTTTTTCAGGTCCATGGTCTCCTCCTCATTGGCAAACAGCCGCGTGACAATTACTTCCAGGGGTGCGATACTCAACAGGAAATCTATGTAATCAAAGGGCTTGTGTCAACAGCGAGGTGGAAGGTAGCCGACTACTTGATATTCAGAGTTGCAGCCTTCAACCTCTATAAAAACCAGTTGACGAGCAACGGCGCAGAACACACGATTATTGAAACATATCCTTTGAAAATCGTATATGCCAAAGTGCCCCCTGTTACAGCCGGTCCGCCACCTCTAGGCCCTGGGCAATAGCCCGCTTGGCATCCAGTTCTCCGGCCTTCAAGGCTCCGCCGATCAGATGATATACCATCTTCAGGTCGTCAAGTTCTTTGGCCAAGCCGAGCTCCGAGAGCTGTCCGGCACAAACGACCACATCATCTACCGCAAGGAGCTGCTCCTTTCCTTCATGGCGGATATGCAGTCCCTCGGCGCTGACCGCAAGATATTCGACCCCAATCAGCATCTTGACCCCATTTCTTTTGAGGATCGAGCGATGTATCCAGCCGGTGGTCTTGCCAAGTCCGGCCCCCGGCTTGCTGGTCTTGCGCTGCAGCAGGTAGATTTTTCTTACCGGGGCCTCTTTCCGTACCTCCCCCAGACCGCCATCGGCTGCATACTCCATGTCAACGCCCCACTCGCCCATAAAGCTCTTGACCGTTTCCGGGCCTGAATGTTGATGCAGAAGAAACGTCGCCACATCAAAGCCGATACCGCCCGCACCGATAATAGCTACCCGAGCACCTATCTGTTTTTTCCCGGTGAGAACATCGGGATACAGAGCAACGTTGCCGCCCTCGCTCCCCTTGATGGCAATCGGCCGCGGTTTGACTCCGGTGCTGATGACGATTTCTTGAAAACCTTGTAATTCGGCAACGGTTGGAGTGGCGTGCAACTTCAAGGTAACACCATGCACCAGCAATTGGTGCTGATAATATCTGAGCGTCTCAGCAAACTCATCCTTGCCGCGAATTTGCCTTGCCAGGCGAAACTGGCCGCCAATCTCGCCGCTTGCCTCAAAGAGGGTGACCGCATGGCCCCTGGCGGCGGCGGTTACGGCACAGGCAAGCCCGGCAGGACCTGCGCCGACCACTGCCACATTTTTTGCAACTGTGGTCTTCACAAAGGGCATGATGGTTTCCCGGCAGGCCCGCGGATTGACCAGGCAGGTAGCAGACTCCCTGGCAAAAATATGGTCAAGACAGGCCTGATTGCAACCGATGCAGGTGTTTATCTCACGTACCCGCCCGCTTTCAGCCTTTTGCACCCACTCCGGGTCGGCCAGAAATGGCCTGGCCATGCTGACCATGTCGGCGCAGCCTTCGGCCAGTACCGCTTCCGCCACCTCCGGCATGTTGATGCGATTGGTGGTCACCAGGGGTATCTTCACCTGCCCCATCAAGCGTTTGGTCACCCAGGTAAATCCCGCCCGCGGCACCATGGTGGCAATGGTCGGCACCCTGGCCTCGTGCCAGCCGATACCGGTATTGATAATCGTCGCCCCGGCCATCTCGATTTCTCTCGCCAGCAATACCACCTCCTCCCAGGTGCTGCCGCCCTTGACCAGATCAAGCAT
>JBBQVT010000065.1:0-20602 GCA_038211245.1 Desulfobulbales bacterium
CCCTCAAGGCTCTGGAATATGGGGCGGTGGATATCATCACCAAGCCGCGCATGGGCACCAAACAGTTTCTTGAAGAGTCGCGGGTAACGATCTGCGACACCATCAAGGCCGCCGCTCAGTCGCGCTCCGGCAGGCGGCGCCGGCCCGCCGAGCCCTCCACTTTGACAGAAATCTCGCCCAAATATTCCGCCGATGTTATTATGGATAAACCGAACTCCAAGGCGATGCTCCAGACCACCGAAAAAGTGGTGGTGGTCGGCGCCTCGACCGGCGGCACCGAGGCCTTGCGGGTCTTTCTTGAAATGCTGCCCGAGGATGCGCCGGGCATCGTCATCGTCCAGCATATGCCGGAGAATTTCACCGCCGCCTTTGCCAGACGCCTCGATTCCCTCTGCCGGGTAACGGTCAAAGAGGCCGCCGACAATGACACGGTGGTGCGCGGCCGGGCACTGATCGCCCCCGGCAATCACCACACCCTCCTGAAACGCAGCGGCGCCAGGTACTATGTGGAGATTAAAGACGGACCCCTGGTGGCGCGACACAGGCCCTCGGTTGACGTGCTTTTCCGCTCGGCGGCCCGTTACGCCGGCAAGAATCTTGTCGGGGTGATCATGACCGGCATGGGCGACGACGGGGCACGGAGCATGAAGGAGATGTTTGATGCCGGCGCCTTTACCATCGCCCAGGACGAAGCCTCCTGTGTAGTTTTCGGCATGCCGGCGGAGGCGATAAAACATGGCGGCGTGCATAAAATTATGCCGCTGCAGTCCATTGCCCATGAGGTTTTGCGGGCGTGCCTTTAAGGGATGAGCGAAATTAAAAAATCTTGGATGTTTGAGCAATGAATCAAACAATTTATATTGAAACGACCATCATAAGTTACTTAACTGCAAGACCGAGCAGAGATCTGATTGTTGCTGCACATCAGCAAATTACTCAAGAGTGGTGGGAAGCAGGACGCAAGCGGTTCGATTTATTTATTTCAGAACTTGTCATTCGGGAAGCAAGTGGAGGGGATAAGATGGCTGCCCAAAGACGGCTTACTGCCTTAGATGAGATCTCTCTTATTGAATTAAATGAAGAAATCTTGTCCTTGGCAAATATTCTTATCGTCGAGGGACCTATCCCCGAAAATGCAAAAGAAGATGCACTTCATATCTCTTTGGCCACCGTCCACGGGATGGATTATATTTTGACATGGAATTGTCGTCATATTGCTAATGCCGAAATGCGTAAAGCAGTGTCAGGCATATGCATGTCAGTAGGGTATCAACCGCCTACTATTTGCACACCTGAAGAACTTATGGGAGAATGATCATGTGGAATGATCCAATCGTTGAGGAAGTCCGGAAAGTCCGGTGGGAACATGCCGCTCGATTCGGTCACGACTTAAGAGCTATCTTTAATGACCTAAAAACATCTGAAAAACTTGGCGGCCGCAAGGTAGTATCTTTACCTTCCAAAAAATTGAAAGACCAAGGCAAACTCCCCCCTCTGTAACAATCAAGTGAAAACGCCTTGCAGGTATCACCAGACCAGATGAGCGCAAGTAATCCCCAAAGAGAACTTTTCCGCTCGTGTGCAATACTCTTTGGTTCGGAACTGCATATTTCCGACGATTTTCTCGACTACCTGCAGATAAGCGGGATAAAAACCGCCTTTCGCAAGCGGGCGATGGAGACGCACCCCGATCGCCATGCCGGCAAAAACCCGGCGGTGTTACAGGAAAACACCGAACATTTTTACACGGTGCTGCAGGCCTATGAAAACCTCCTGGATTTTTTGCGGGAAAAAGAGACCTTGCTGCAACCGCCGGGGGGCCAAAGGACCTCGGCAACCACCGCCACGGCTCCTTCCCGACGCGAGGCCAACGCCGAACCGGCGCAACGCCGACAGCGGCCGATCAAACCCATTATACCCGCAGATGAAAGCTACCGGGATGGGGGTTTTTCCAGCACCGAAAGGTACTACGTCGGCGCCCTCCCCGAGCGGCGCCTGCTTTTCGGCCATTTCCTCTACTATTCCGGCCTTGCCAACTGGCGAACAATCGCCCGCGTCCTCACCTGGCAAAGAACTGAACGACCACGCATAGGTGAACTGGGACGGCGTTTCGGCATGTTTGACCAGGAAGACATCCGCACCATCATGCACTTCAAGAAGCCTTTCTCCCCCTTTGGGCAAACCGCCCGGATGTTGGGCCTGTTGAGCGAACAGCAGTTACGGGTATTAATTTTCCAGCAAAAACGCTTGCAGAAAAAATTCGGCACAATTCTTCTTGAGAAAAATCTCCTGAACGACTATGAGTTACAACAATTGCTGTATCAATTCGAATGCCATAACGACAACATACTCGTTCAGGGGCGACAATGAAAAATATCCTGGTCATTGAGGACAATGAAAACATGCTGCGCATGCTCATCGATCTTCTGCAGCGGGCCGGGTACCATGTAATCTCGGCGATTGATGGAGTTGCCGGGATGCGGGCCTATCACCAAGCCAAACCTGATCTGGTCCTTACCGACATCATCATGCCGGACAAAGAGGGTCTGGAGGTAATTATGGAACTGGCAAAAGAAACACCCAAACCGAAGGTCATTGCCATGTCCGGTGGCGGCATGATGGAACCAGGGACCTACCTGTCGATTGCCGGCAAACTCGGCGCCGACGAAGTTATCCAAAAACCGTTTCGTCCGGCGGAACTCCTTGCCCTGATTGAAAAACTCCTCGCCTGACCCCGCCACACGCCTATCCCCCGCCCCAGATTCTTGCATCCGGGGCAGACATCTAAAAAAAATGTTGCCATCCATTTGAATCTCCCGATCGCCTGTGATACACTTCCAATTGAAAACGGCTTCCGAAACACTTTTACCTGCAATGATGGTGCGTAAAAACGCCCCCTTGTTTAGAGATACCCAGAGTCGAGAGAAACTATGGCCCCAGCCGGGTTACAACTGTCCGAGGAACGTCTCGAACACCTCCTGCTGCAGTTTAAATATCAGGCTGCGGTGCGACGGGTGGCGCGGGGCGTAGCGCACAGCTATAACAACATCTTTACCGGTCTTGGCGGGCAGGCGGCGATGCTCCAGCAGGATAGGCATCTGCCCGACGACAGCCACGGCAAACGCGGTGGCTTGATAAGCGAGCTCCTGCAGCGCGGCATTGACCAAACAGCCATTCTCTATGGTTTTTCCCTGGGCGGTGCCATGGAGTGCACCAGCCAGTCGCCGCTGCTTGTCGCCAAGAAGGCGGTCGAGCTGCTCAACAGCATCTCGCGGATACATAGGTTTACCCTCAGTTCGGAAATCGACCAGGAAAAGATCATCTGCAATGCTCGGGATATGCTCCTTGTTCTCTTCTATCTCGGGGAGAACAGTGTCGACGCAACCCCGGAAGGCGGCGAGATAGTGCTGACTCTTCGCCGCGACAAAAGCCCCGAACCCGGGCTGGCCTTCTGCTTCAGGGACCATGGTCCGGGCTTTGCCGAGGAACAGGCGGCCGCACTCGGCACTCCTTTTCTGTCAACGAGAAACGACTCACCGCATCGGGGCCTTGGCCTGTATGCGGCGCGCATGCTTGCTGAACGTTACCGGGGACGGCTGACCTTGACCCGGGAGGCAGACCTGACGACGCTGGTCAGTGCCGTTTTTCCCCTTACGGAGGAACCGGCCAACTGCGACGCCGCCCCCGACACCACGCCAAAACCAAATGGCATTGAGACGGCAAAACAGTGTTTTCTCGTCGTCGAAGATGATGAGGCGATGCGCACCCTGCTCCTTAACCGCTTGCAGCGCCGCGGCCATATGGTATTCTGTGTCGACACCTGCGCCGAGGCAGTGGAGGAATACGACTATCTCCACGACATTATCACCACGGTTCTCATGGATGTTGGTCTGCGCGACGCCAGCGGCTATGAATGTAGGCGCAAACTCCTGGCCGTCAATCCGCAGGCGCGAATCATTTTCATGTCCGGGCAGCAGGAAATGGCCCCCAGGGAGGTTTCTGAAAAATCTCCTTTTCTGCAAAAACCCTTCACCATGGATCAACTGGAAAGAGCGGTACACGATGTCCACGTATAAAGCACGAGCGGTAAAAAATGCCCAGGTTCTCATTGTCGATGACGAACCGAGCATCGTCGATTTCATTGCCACCACCCTCAGTGCCAACGGCTACGCCGTCGAGGCCCATTGTAACCCGCAGGAGGCCCTGAAAAACATCAAGGGCAAGGTGTTCGACCTGGCCATTGTCGACATCAATATGCCGGAGATGAACGGCAGCGAATTCTCACGAAAACTCCTAGAAACCTCGATCAGCACCGAAGTGGTAATCATTACCGGCGTGCCGGATGAAGAGAATCTCGATCCGTGCCTGCGCCTGGGGCTCACCCATTTTCTTTTCAAACCGTTCAACGATTCGCAGCTGATCTATACCGTCTACGCCGCCCTCCATTTCAAACGTCTGCGCAACGCCTTTGTCGCCTCCACCGCTTCCGAGAGAAAAGGCAGCGGCTATGTCGGCGTCTCCATGTCCACCCGCGATGTCCGCGAGGAGATTTCCTCCCTTGCAAATCTCGACATTTCGGTGCTGATCCTCGGCAAATCGGGCACCGGCAAGGAAATCATCGCAAGAGACATTCACCGCAACAGCGCTCGCAGTCGGGGCGTCTTCATGCCGGTCAACTGCGCCGTTCTCGGAACGCTCGCCGAGACTGAACTGTTCGGCCACGTCAGCGGCGCCTTTACCGGCGCAGTGAAAAGCACCAAGGGCTATATCGGCACGGCCGACGGCGGCACCCTGTTTTTCGACGAGGTCGGCGAGTTGCCGCTGGAGGTGCAGGCAAAATTGCTGCGTTTTCTCGACGAGGGGGAATACTCCAGGGTCGGTGAGGCGAAAATTCACAAAGTCGATGTGAGAATTGTCGCGGCAACCAACAGGAACCTCGAGGAGATGTGCCGGTCCGGCCGTTTCCGCGAAGACTTGTACTACCGTTTGTCGGCCTCGATCATCCGGACCACGCCGCTTGATGAGCGAAAGGCCGATATCCTGCCGCTCATCTGGCACTTTCTCGATCTCTTCGGCACCGCCAAGAATATCACCTACGAGATCTCCGCCGACGCCGCCTCACAGCTCATCGAAAAGGAGTGGCCCGGCAATGTCCGCCAGCTGAAACAGACCCTGTATAAAATCTCCCAGATGGCCGGCAGCCGCAAAATCTCCCTGGCCGATGTGCGTCGGGTGCTGGGCGACGGCAAACCGCAGGCGGTTGCCAGCTACAAAGACGCCAAGGATCAGGCCCTGGAAGAGTTTGACCGGGAGTACCTGATGAAGACCCTTTCCCTGTCCCAGGGCAGCCTGCAGCAGGCCCTGAAATTCTCCGGCATGCACAAGAAAAACTTCTACGCCAAGATCAAGGAACTGGGCCTGGCGATGAAGGACTTTTCCAATCTCCAGAATAGCCGGGAGTAATTTCAAAGAAGGAGGCAAACCTGCCTCCTTCTCCGCCGCTCCTGCCGGGTTATGGCACCGGCAACAGCGCCTGTAAAAATCAATTCTCAAGAATCGTTATCAATTTCAAAGCAATACGGCACCACCTTTGTTTGCCTTATTCCTTGGTACGGAAGTTGCTAGCTTGTTCCCAGACCATGTGGTGCAAGCGCAACCCTCCTCCCACCCAGGAACTGTAATGCCAAATGTTTTACTGATTTATGATGACCGGAGCGCCAAGCTGACCGTCGAAGGGGTCCTGGCAAGCCTGAATATTACCCCGGTCCACATGATTCTTGATGAATTCGCCGCCGAATTTCTCCTGGCGGAGATGTTCGACCTGATCATCTTCGAGCTCTTTACCGAGAATCGTTCATGTATCACCATCCTGAAACAGCTGGAAAAACTGGTGACAACCTCCGGCATCGACCATCCGCCGGTCATTGTTGTGACCGACCAGGGCCTTGGCATTACCGAACAGGCCCTGCGCACCGCCAAGGTCAGTTTCTTTTTTATCAAACCGCTGGCCGAGGCAGAATTGACCGCGGCGATCCAGCAATCCCTTCAGCCCCCGACGACTCCCTGAACGGGAAAGACCTCAATCCCCCGATTCGACCTGAGAAATTCATTCATTCCGGGTGGCAAATTTGCCTCCCCGGCAACCAAACCCCATCACACCAAATATCTCTCTGTAATATATAGAATATTTTTCATAGGCGCATGGCTTTGCCGGCCAAAATAGCCGGCACCTCTGAAAAGCAGGAGGTAAATTTACCTCCTGCACCCTGCATGGCCAATTTTTTCCGCCAAAAAAATGATTGCCGTCGCTTTGATTTTTGCCCGGAATGTGTGCTATGCCGGCACAGGCGGTTGTTTACCTTTCACTCCCCACCTGGATGGAATACTTTTTGCTAGATGACCATTGATCCACTCCGGGCGATACAGGTTTTGGCGAAATGCCAAAAAAAATAAAGCGCGTAAATTACTTCAAGGAGAAAACAAATGCTGAAAAACATGAAAATCGGAACCCGCCTGATTTTGGCCTTTGGTCTGGTTCTGGTAATGTTGCTGGTCAATGGCGGGATATCTTTCAGGATGATTGAGGGGTTGAGCGACGATATTACCACCCTGGCTGAAGACCGCATGCCGAAGGTTGAACTGGCCAGCGAAATTATCGACAACATCAATATCATTGCCCGGGCCCTGCGCAATATCGTTATCGATACCAGCAAGGAGACGCAACAGGCCGAGCTGCTGCGCATCGAAAAGGCCCGCGATACCATCGGCAAAAACCTCGATACCCTGCAGAAAACCAGCAAGAGCAAAGAGGGCTTGGCCAAGGTGCAAATCCTCTTCGACGCCCGGGTTGCCTATATCGAGGCAACTAAGCAGTACGTCGAGTTGGTAAAGGCGGGCGATCTCGACAAGGCCAAGGGCATGTTACTCACTTCCCTCCGAGCGGCTCAGACGAAATATTTTACCGCCGGCGATGAGCTGATAACCTTTCAGAACAACAAGGCAAAGGAGACCGCCAAAGAAGCGGCGGCAGACGCCACTCGCGCCGAGACCCTGATCATCGTCCTGATGCTCGTGGCCTTTGTTATTGGTGCCATTGCGGCACTCCTCATCGTCCGTTCCATCACCGGTCCGGTGGCCCTGACGGTGCAACTGGCGGAATCCATGGCTAAGGGTGATTTGACCGCCAAGCTTGCCATCGATCAGAAGGATGAAATCGGTGTTATGGCCAAGTCGATGAACGGCACCCTGGGACAACTGCGGTCGATGATAAGCGAGATCATCACCGGCATCAATACCCTGTCCACCTCATCGACCGATCTGGCCGCCGTATCCCGGCAACTGTCTTCCTCGGCCCATGAAACCGCACAAAAGTCGGGGACGGTCGCCACCGCCGCCGAAGAGATGAGCTCGAATATCCATTCGGTGTCGGCCGCCATGGAGCAAAGTTCCAGCAATGTCAGCTTGGTCGCCACGGCAACGGAAGAGATGACCGCCACGGTCAATGAGATCAGCCAGAGCGCCGAAAAGGCCAGAGATGTTTCGGAGAAAGCGGTGAAGCAGAGTCAGGCCACCTCCGATAAAATCACCGCCCTCGGTGAATCGGCACGCAAGGTCGGCAAGGTGACGGAAACCATCACCGAGATCTCCGAGCAGACCAACCTTCTCGCCCTCAACGCCACCATCGAGGCGGCCAGGGCCGGCGAGGCGGGCAAGGGTTTTGCCGTAGTCGCCAACGAAATCAAGGAACTGGCCCGGCAGACGGCGGCGGCGACGGTTGATATTAAGAGCCAGATCAGTGACATGCAGACCAACACCAATTCAACTATCGTCGATATTGAAGAAATAACCGCGGTTATCTTGGAAATCAACAATGTCATAAACGGCATCGCTGCAGCGGTGGTGCAACAGTCGGCCGCCACCAACGAGATTGCCGGCAATATCTCGCAGGCCTCGCAGGGCATTATGGAGGTCAATGAAAACGTGGCGCAGAGCACTGTGGTCATAGCCGAAATCACCCAGAATATTGCCGAGATCAACCAGGAGGCGACGCAGGTGGGCGAAAGCAGCAGCCAGGTACAGGCAAGCGCCCAGGGCTTGTCGGACCTGGCCGGCCAGCTGCAGGAGTTGATGAAAAAGTTCAAGGTGTAATTTCCCCTCCCCGCATCAGACTCCCGACCGGAATAGCCCCTCGCCGGCGGGAGCCTGGTAGCCAATTGCAAGAAAATGACCGAAATAAAGATTCAACCGGCATCCTTTGCCAAACTGCTGCTTCTTCTCGGCCTGCTGCTCGGCCTCGACCTCCTGGTCGGCGCCTGGTTTTTTCAGGCGCAGCAACTGCAGCAGGAGCGTCTCGTTGCCGACCAGCTGACGACAATCGGAAAACTTAAGGTCAAGGAGATCAGCAATTGGCGGCAGAGGATACTCGATGAAGCGGCGCTCCTGACCGAAAGCCCCTTTTTCGCCAGGGGGGTGGAGCTGTACCTGCAGAACCCGCAGGTTGAAAACACCCAAACCCTGCTCAATCGTCTCCGCAGCATCACTACCCATTATCATTACCCGGGGGTGCTGTTGCTCAATCTTCAGGGAGAGGTCGTGGTGAGTTACGGCCCCTTTGCCGGACTGAGCAAAAAGAGCGGTCTTGAACCCCTTGTTGCCCACGCCATGCAGGAGCGTCTGGCGGTGCTCAGTGATCTGTATCTCGATGACCGGGGGGATGGTATTTACCTGGCGGTTGCCACGCCCCTCTTTAAAAATGGGCAAAGCGGCGAAGATCTGATCGGGGCTGTGGTCCTCGTCTGCGATCCGGAAAGGTTCCTCTTCCCCTTGATCCGTAACTGGCCGGTCCCCAGCGAAACAGCCGAGTCGCTGCTGGTCCGTGCCGACGGCAATGATGTCCTGTATCTCAATGAATTGCGGCATAAGCCCGGCAGTGCCATGAAGCTGCGCATCGCAAAAAGCACCTTCAAAACCCCGGCCGAAGCCGCCGTGAACGGCAAGACGGGAATAGTCCGGGGGAAAGACTATCGTGGCGAAAAAGTCATATCGCACGTCCAGCCGGTCCCCGATTCCCCCTGGTTTTTTGTAAGTAAAATCGATGAACATGAGGCCTTTGCCCTGTGGCGCAGTCAATCACTCCTGCTGATTCTGGCCTTTTCCGGCATCGCCACCCTTCTTCTCGCCTTGGGCCTGGCAATTCTCCAGCGCAACCGAAAAAAACACTATCGGCAGCTGTTCACCGCCGAACAACAGCTGCGGCATAACGCTGAGCGCAGCGGCGTCATCCTGCGCGGCATCGCCGACGCTATTATCGTTACCGATTATGTCGGTCGCATCGAACTCCTCAACCCGGTCGCCGAGGAGCTTACCGGCTGGAAACACAGCGCAGCCCTCGGTAAACCGCTGGCGGAGATCTTTCATGTCGTCGATGCGAAGAGCGGCGAAAAAGTCGAAAATCCGGTCACCAAGGTTCTGCGCCATGGCAAACGGGTAGAGTTCGGTAATCGCCCCTTTCTCATCGGAAAAGACGGGCATAAGGTGCCGATTTCCGAAAGCGGCGCACCTCTGCATGATAGCCTGGGCAACATTACCGGCGTTGTCCTGGTCTTTCGTGATCGAAGCAAGGAACATTTTATCGAGCGTCTGGCGGAGATTCGCCTGCGTATCAGCCTGTATGCCAACACCCATTCCCTCGATGCTCTTCTCACCAAGGTTCTTGACGAAATTTGTGAACTGGTGGACAGCCCTGTCGGCTTTTTTCATTTTGTCGAGGCCGACCAGCAAACACTGGCCCTGCAACAGTGGTCGACACGAACCCTGCAGGAGTTTTGCCGGGCCGAGGGCAAAGGCCGACATTACAATATCGCCGAGGCCGGGGTCTGGGTCGACTGCCTGCGGCAGCGTAGGCCGGTGGTGCATAACGATTTTGCCTCGCTGCTCGACAAAAAAGGCTTGCCGGAGGGACATGCCCCGGTCATTCGTGAACTGCTGGTCCCGGTCTTCTACAACGATAAGGTGGTGGCCATCCTCGGGGTTGGTAATAAGCCGATCGACTATGACGGCGGCGATGTGGAAACCGTCTCCTATCTGGCCGAAGTGGTGTACCATGTGATTGAGGCAAAGCGGGTTGAAGAGGTGCTGCAAAAATCCCTGCAGACCTCCGACGACCTGGTTCGAGCCATTCCATCGGGGCTCTTTATGTACCAGTATCAACCACCGGACAGGCTGGTGCTCATCAGCGGCAATCCCGAGGCGGCCCGCATCACCGGTAAAAATATCGTCCAACTCATCGGCCGGGACTTCGATGCGATCTGGCCCGAGGCAAAGGCGCAGGGGCTCACCGAACAGTTTCTTAAAGTCATGCACACCGGCCGGATGTACGAAACCGAAGACCTGCAATATACCGACGATCAGTTGGTCGGGGCCTTCCGTATCCGTGCCTTTACCCTGCCGGAAAACCGACTGGCCGTGGCCTTTGAAAATATTTCCGAGCTGAAACACTCCGAAGCCGAGAAGCAAAAAATCCAGTCGCAATTGCAGCAGGCCCAGAAAATGGAATCGGTCGGCCGGCTGGCGGGTGGCGTCGCCCATGATTTCAACAATATGCTCAGTGTCATCCTCGGCAACGCTGAGATGGCTCTTGAGCACGACAAACAACATCCGACCATCAGGCAAGAACTCGAAGAGATTAAGAAAGCCGCCCTGCGGTCGGCCGATCTCACCCGACAACTGCTGGCCTTTGCCCGTAAACAGGCGGTCGCTCCGAAGGTCATCAACCTTAACCATACCATTGAGGGCATGCTCAAAATGCTGCGCCGCCTCATCGGCGAAGATATCCAGCTGGCCTGGCTGCCGCAGACCGGACTTGCATCGATATTTATCGATCCGTCGCAGGTCGACCAGATTCTCGCCAACCTCTGTGTCAATGCCCGGGATGCCATCAAAGGCCTCGGGAAAATCACCATCGAGACCGGTACCATCGCGCTGAATGCCGAATATTGCCGGGACAACCCCGGTTTTGTTCCGGGAGAATTCACCCTGTTGTCGTTCAGCGACAGCGGCTCCGGCATCGCCAAAGAGCATCTCGACCATATCTTTGAACCGTTTTTCACCACCAAGAGGCAGGGCGAGGGAACCGGACTCGGCCTGGCGATGATCTACGGCATAGTCAAACAAAACAGCGGCTTTATCAAGGTCTACAGTGAGCCTGAGAAAGGCACCACCTTCCGCATCTATCTGCCGCAACACCTTGAGGAAACGGAAGAGATCATCCGCTCCGAAGATCTTGTCATTCCCCAAGGGCAAGGCCAACTGGTATTATTGGTTGAAGATGAAACGGTCATCCTTGAGCTTAATACGCGCATGCTCGAACGCCTCGGCTACCGGGTGCTGGCAACAGGTTCAGCCAACCAGGCCATCCTCCTGGCCGAGGAGCATAGAGAAGAACTGCGGATACTCGTCACCGATATCGTCATGCCGGAAATGAACGGCAAAGACATGGCGAACACCATATGGCGGACCAACCCGGAGTTAAAATGTCTGTTCATGTCCGGCTATACCGCCAACGTCATTGCCCGGCAGGGTTTTTTGCCGGAAGGCATCAACTTTCTCCAGAAGCCGTTCATGAAAAAAGATCTGGCGTTGAAACTGCACCGGATTCTTGCAGGCTGACCGGCGGGCAACTCCACGAAACATATGCCGAGGCGTTGAAATTCACCGACGCGGTTTTCGGTTGAGGGGCTGAGGGCATCAGGCCCGGCGGTTTTTCGGGGATTGCAAAAAGCGCGGGAAAAAGTATTATCGCAAGCGATTGGTTCAATCAGGCGAAGTATTCATTCCCATTCTTAACACACGGATTCCCCATGCCGGTAATCGATTGGCCGCTATGGCTGGTTGTAATGATGTTTCTTGTCGCATTCCTGGCCGGCTGGGTGGATACCCTGGCCGGCGGTGGCGGCCTGCTCACCCTGCCGGCCTTGATGCTCGCCGGACTGCCGCCGGTGTCGGCCCTGGCGACCAACAAGGCGCAGGGCTTTGTCGGGACCTTGACGGCAACCACCGTGCTGGTATTGAAAGGACAGCTGAAAATCATCAGCCTGCTGCCGCTGGTTGCCGCTGCGGCTCTCGGCTCGATGCTCGGGACCTTACTGATCCAGCGGGTCGACACCGGTTGGCTGCACTGGGGTATCCCTTTCCTTTTGATCGGCGTGGCCGGCTACTTTCTCGCCAGTCCGCAGATGGGAAAACAGGAGAGCCTCGCCCGCCAGTCGGAAAAGGCCTACGCTCTGACGGCGGTGCCGCTCATCGGTTTTTATGATGGGGCCATAGGGCCGGGCGCCGGTTCCTTTTTCGCGGCCAGCGGCGTTATGTTGCGGGGCCAGACCCTGCTGCAGGCAACCATTCGCGCCAAGCTCTTTAATTTTACCACCAACGTCACTTCAATGGCCCTGTTCGCCGCAGCCGGTCAGGTCGCCTGGACCATTGCCATGGCAATGATGCTCGGCCAGTTCTGCGGCGCCACCCTGGCCAGCCACACCATGCTGCATGGCGGGGAAAAACTTATCAGGCCGCTGGTCATCACCATGTGCGTCCTCATGTCCTGCAGCCAGGTTTACAAATTGTTGGCACCGTAGATTCTTCTCCGCGCTCAGGATGTCAGGAGAAAAGGCCCCTTACCCTCCAGAGGTTCGGTTCCGGCAACCTTGCCGATGATCTTCCCGGGTCTTGCAAAACGGTCGGCAGCCCGGGCAAAAAAGACGCCAGAGGTGCGGCTGGTAATGGGCAGTTTTTCCCCGTTGCCGGGATTTTTCATCGGCTGGGTTACCAGGGCAACGGCCTCGCCTTTTTGCACCGAATCTCCCGGCTGCTTCAGATAGGTGAGGATTCCGGCGCTGGTGGCGGTAATATAATCAACCCCCTCAAGCGGCGTCGCCTCGGCCGGCAGCTCCGGCAGTTCGGGGGCTACACCGGCGATAAACCGGCGCCGCTGCAAAAAGGTATACAGATTGTTGGCGTCCTGTTCGGTGTACTCCGGCCCCGTGTCGGCTACGCCACGCAGTTCGACGGTTGCCGCCAGACAGGCGGGCGGGATCGTGGCCTCGGGAAAGGCCTTGGCCAGATCCCACCACAGCTTGCTGTTGGCCTCATCAAAGGGCATATCGCCGGAATCGTTGGCCAGGAGCGTTGCCCCGGCACCCATCTGCGCCGACAGATCGGCCGCCGCCGGCCATAGGGCCGTGCCCATGTAAACATGCAGCAAGGCCTGATGGTCGCAGTGCAGATCGAGAACGATATCGGCATCGTGGGAAAGAGTAAGAAGGGTATGCTTCAACGCCTCGGCCTCGGTGGTCGGCTGCTTGACCTTGAGGATTTCCCCGACGCACCTCCTGATCAGCACCACGTTCTCCCCACCGTCTTTGCCCAGTCGGCCCCGCAGACGCTCGGTTACTTCCGCCGCCACATCGTAATAGCGACGATTGAAATTGATATGATCGCTGTTGTCGAAACGGCCCTGCACAACATCGGTGCCCCATTGCGAAAGTCCTATGGGATTGGCGACCGGGACAACGATGATCTCGCCCTGGATCTCGCCTGCCGCATCGGCCCGGTGGAGGAGTTCCAGCAGCCGCGCCGCAACCAGGTATCCCGGCGCTTCATCGGCGTGCAGTCCGGCCTGAATATAGACCTTGGCGGTGGCCTGCGCCGGTCGAAAGTGAACGCTTAGCAGTTTTCTTGCGGTTCCGACCGCGGCCTCGGGCAGCAGATGCTCCCGTATCGTGCAGGTTGTCATAAAGAAGGTGCCTCGATTTTCGTAACGCTTTGCTCATGCGGTTTTAAATGCCCTTGCCAGTGTTTTTCCAACTGCCGTACGAGAAAAACGATGGTGAACGTAATAGCCATGTAAAAGACGGCGGCGGTGAGGAAGGCCTCAAAGGGACTGTAGAACCGCGAATTGACAATCCGCGCCGCGCCGGTAATATCGATGATGGTGATAACGCTTGCCAGGGAACTGCCGTGCAGCATGAAAATGATCTCGTTGGAATAGGCCGGCAGGGCGCGGCGAAAGGCGCTGGGCAAAACAATCCGCCGCAGCATGAGAAAGGTCGACATGCCCGCCGCCCGAGCCGCCTCGATCTCGCCGTGCGGGGTGGCGACAATGGCACCCCTGATGATTTCCGTGGTATAGGCGCAGGTATTCAGGGCAAAGGTGAAAAGAGCGCAGAAATATGCCTCTTTAAAGAGCGGCCAGAGTGCGCTTTGCCGCATCGCCTCAAATTGCCCGAAACCGTAATACACAAGAAACATCTGTACCAGCAGGGGCGTGCCCCGAAAAAAATAGACAAAGGCCCGGATCGGCGCCTGAACATAAAGATTAGCCGAGGTTCGCAGCACCGCCAGGGGAATGGCGAGAACGAGCCCGAAGACAAGCGAGATCGACACTAAAATCAACGTGTTTTTCAGTCCCTGCAGGTAGATATCGATATTGCCGGAGATGATTGCAAAATCCATCCTACTCCCTCCTGACCCCGACACTGTACCGGGTTTCCAGATAGCGGAGCAGGTATATGGAGACGGTAGTGATAAGCAGATAATTGATCGCCACTGCTACGTAGAAGGTGAAGGGCATCCGGGTGGCGCCGGCGGCCATGGCCGCTTTGCGCACCATGTCATCAAGTCCGATGATCGATACCAGGGCGGTGGTCTTGATGAGTACCAGCCAGTTGTTGCCGAAACCGGGAATGGCATGCCGGACCATCTGCGGCAGCAAAATGCGCAGGAACACCTGCAGGCCGGTCATCCCGTAGGCATAGCCCGCCTCAAGCTGGCCACGGCCGACGGCAAGAATGGCGCCGCGAAAGGTCTCCGTCATATAGGCGCCGAAGATAAAACCGATGGTCGAGGCGCCGGCGATGAACGGATTGATATCGATGTATTCGTGGTATCCGAACCAGGGGCCAACCTGATTGATAAAAACCTGGCCGCCAAAAAACACCAGGAGCATCAGCACCAGGTCGGGAATACCGCGAATAACCGTGGTGTAGATTTTGGCGATGATGCGCAAGGGTAGCGAAGCGGAGAGTTTGGCGAGTGCCCCGCAGATACCGAGGAGCATTGCCAGAAAAAGCGACAGGAAGGAAATCTCAAGGGTGAGAAGGGTCCCCTCGAGAATGCTCGGCCCGTAACCTTGCAGGGAAAACAGGGTCGTCAAGTTATCCGACCTGCGGCATGAACTCCCTGCCGGTACGCACCGGCAGGGAAAAAGAGGCGGAGCATATACCCTTATTTACCGTAGACATCGAAATCAAAGTATTTGTCCTGGATTTTCTTATAGGTGCCGTTGGCCCGGATGGTGTCGATGGCCTTGCTGATCTGCTCGCCGAGATCCTTGTCTTCTTTGCGGATGGCGATACCGGCACCTTCACCGAACCATTTCGGATCGTTGAGGTCGGGTCCGGTGAATTCATAGTCTTTTCCTTCCGGTTTTTTTAAAAAACCGTCGGCCAGGGCAACGCTGTCGGCAAGAAGCATGTCAATACGACCGGCGACGATATCCAGATAGGCCTCATCCTGGGTGCCGTAACGCTTGATTTCCACGTCGGTACCATAGTTGTCGGTGATGTATTTATCATGGATGGTGGCGCGCTGGACACCCACCGATTTCCCCTTAATTGCCTCCCGCGAGAAGGTCGCTATCGTCCCTTTCTTACAAACAAATTTTGCCGGGGTCTGGTAATATTTCTTGCTGAAATCGACCTTCTGCTTGCGCTCTTCAGTGATCGACATGGAAGCGACGATGGCATCATATTTTTTGGCAAGAAGGGCGGGAATGATGCCGTCAAAGTCCTGGGCAACGAGGGTTACCTCCGCCCCCATGGCCTCGCCGATGGCCTTGGCAATGTCGATATCAAAACCGGCCAATTCACCGTTCGGCTGCACAAAGCTGAACGGAGGATAGGCGCCTTCCACCCCGATACGCACCTTCTTCCACTCTTTTGCCGAAACCGACCCGGCGGCAAGAACCATACACAACGACAGGACAACCAATACTCTTTTCATTTTTCCTCCTTGTTTTAGTGAAGAGCCAATCCTTACATCATGGCCGAAACAAACGTTTTAAAGCGTTCGGTCTTCGGTGTCTCGAAAACCTCCCGCGGCGAACCGTCTTCAATGATCAACCCCTGATCGAGAAAGATGATGCGGGAACTAACCTCTTTTGCGAATCCCATTTCATGGGTGACAACAATCATCGTTCGCCCCTCATAGGCGAGATTGCGCATAACCTGCAGCACCTCGCCGACCAGCTCCGGATCAAGGGCCGAGGTCGGTTCGTCAAAGAGGATAACCTCCGGCTCCATGGCCAGGGCCCGGGCAATGGCCGCCCGCTGCTGCTGCCCACCGGACAGGTGTACGGGATAGGCATTGTGCTTGTCGGCAATACCGACCTTGTCGAGATAGTGCAGCGCCCGCTCCCGAACTTCTTTTTTCTCTTGCTTCAGCACATGGAGAGGTGCCTCCATGATATTATCGAGGATGGTCATGTGCGACCAGAGATTGAACTGTTGAAACACCATGGCCAGCTTGGCGCGAATCCGCTCGACCTGGCGCTTGTCGGCCGGCAGATTGGCCCCCCGCCGGTTCTTTTTCATGAGGACTTCTTCGCCCGCCACCTTAATGATACCCCGGTCGGGGATTTCCAGAAAGTTTATGCACCGCAGGAGGGTGCTCTTGCCGGAACCGGAGGAGCCGAGGACGGAGATAACCTCACCCTTGTCGGCCGCAAGGTTGACGCCTTGCAGCACCGCATTGTCGCCAAATCTTTTGTGAAGATTTTCTACCCATATAGCTTGCTGGCCATTTTTCATAAAGCCCTTTACGGCGAACTGAGACGAGGGTCGGAAGGTTACGGCATGTGTGGCGTATGATAGAAAGAACTGCCAAGCTTGTCAAACCGAAAGGGAGAAGACCCTGAGATTTCTGAGCTTCAATCGGTAATGGTTTAACAAAACCGACCTCTCTTTTTCCACCTGCTGCAGCAATCCGCCTTGCGCAAATCAAACGTTTGTTTTAATGTCTCATCTCGCCAACCCCTGTAAAGAAAGGCCAGAGGGTGGACGTACCGGCAAAAATACTAACCTGCACCTCCGCAGCAGCATGGGTATCACCAGCGCCAAAGGATCTCTCCCCGATGTATATCCGGAATCGGCACATTGCCCCGAGAATTCTCGGCGTCTTTTTTTCCCTGCTTCTCTCCGCCTGTACCGCCGTCGGCCCCAATTATCAGCCGCCGCAGCAGGAGATGCCGGGACGGTGGCAGGCAACCGACACAAATATCACCCCAACCGCAGGTCTTTTCGGCGGAAATTGGTGGGCCATGTTCGACGACCCGCTCCTTGACGCCCTGGTAGCCGAGGCCGGCGCCGCCAATCAAGGCCTCCGTAAAGCCGAGGCAAGAATCCGCGCGGCCCGCGCCCAGCGGATAATTGCTGCGGCCACCGGCTCCCTCGGTGCGGCAGCCGGTGGCAGCACCGCCAGACGCAGCGACAATACCTCCTCGGCCGGCGGCACCCAGGATCTCTTTCAGCTCGGTTTCGACGCCCGCTGGGAACTCGACATCTTCGGCGGTGTACAAAGGGCCGGCGAATCAGCCGAAGCGTCGCTTGCCGCCGGCCACGAGGAAATGCGCGACGTCCTGGTTTCCCTGCAGGCCGAGGTGGCGCGCAATTATATGGAGCTGCGCGGCAGCCAAAAGCGCCTTGCCACAAGCCGCAACAGTATCACCACCCAGGAAAAGACCGTTGCCTTGGTGCAAGGGCGTTTCCAGATGGGCCTTGGCAACGAACTCGACCTGATGAATGCCAAAACCCAGCTATCGCTCACCAAAGCAACACTACCGACCCTGGAGAAATCAAGTAAGCAAGCAATGCACCAGCTGGCCATTCTCGTCGGCCAAGCCCCGGCAAATCTCATCGGCCGGTTGTCCGGGGATGGCCCCGGCCTGACCATTCCACAGCAGATGCCGATTAACCTGCCATCCGACGTGCTCCGCCAGCGCCCCGATATCCGCGCTGCAGAACGACGATTGGCGGCCGCCACCGCCGATATCGGAGTCGCCACCGCCGATCTCTTCCCCAAATTTTCCCTGGCCGGACTCCTGGGACTGCAAAGCAAAAGTCTTTCCGATCTTATCAGCAGCGGCAGCCGCTACTGGTCAATCGGCCCGACCATCTCCCTGTCGCTCTTTGACCGGGGCAAGGTTCGCGCCGTCATTGAGGTGAAGAACGCCCTTCGGGATCAGGCGCTGGCCGAATATGAGGGCGCGGTACTGAATGCCCTGGGCGAGGTGGAAACCGCTCTTGTCACCCTTTTCCAGGAGCAGGAAACACTGCGCATTCTCGAAGAAGCGGTAATTTCCGGCGACAAGGCCGTATCGATTGCCAATGGCCTGTATCAGTCCGGTCTCTCCGATTTCCTCAATGTCCTGCAGAGTGAACGGGCCCTTTACCAATCCCGGGACCAGCTGGCCCTGAGCGAACAGCGCCTCACCCAGTCTTTCGTTGCTCTTTTCAAGGCGCTCGGCGGCGGCTGGCAGAACGAGGAAAAAAATAACACCGCGCCTCGGGCCGACCATACCACCGGCCCGGACAGACAGAACAATCCACCTGAAATCAAACCAACATGATGCACTTCACTTTGTTAAAGACCGGGGCGCCAGTCGCCCGTTTGCCGATATTACCGGCCACTCTCCTGCTCGTTATGTTTCTTACCTTGGGCGGATGCTCCGACAATGGCGGCAACAAGGCCAAGGTTGAAAACGGGCCGAAAAAACGAGCCGTCCCGGTGCTCGTCGGCGTCAGCCGGGAACAGACTATCCCGGTCGAGCTTCAGGCCATGGGCACGGTCGAACCGTACGCCACGGTGGCAATCAAGTCGCAGATCACCGGAACGCTGCAACGTATCCACTTCAAGGAGGGTGCCGACGTCAAAAAAGGCGACATTCTCTTTTCACTCGATCCGCGTCCCGTCGCCGCCATGCTCAATCAGGCACAAGGCGCATTGGTCCGCGACAAAGCCCAACTTGACAACGCCCGCAAGGAACTCGAACGCTATGCCAATGCCGCCAAGAAGGGCTATGTCTCGACCGAGCAGGCGGAGCAGTCGGAAACCAAGGTAGCGACCCTTGCCGCCACCATCAAGGCCGATGAAGCAGCGGTCGAAACTGCCCGGTTGCAGTTGGAATTCTGCACAATCTACGCCCCCATCGACGGCCGTACCGGGGAACTGCCGGTGGCCGAGGGCAACCTGATCAAGGCCAATGCCGATACGGCCATGGTGACCATAAACCAGGTCCGTCCGATCAAGGTCTCCTTTACCGTTGCCGGCAAACATTTCGGCGACATAAAAAAATATCGGGATGCAGGCACCCTGCTGGTCGCACTCAGCGGTTCCGAAGGGGCGTCGGTTGTTGGGACATTTGCCTTCCTCGACAACGCCATCGACCAGACCACCGGCACCCTGCGCCTGAAGGCGGAATTCGCCAACAATGACAAAAGTCTCTGGCCCGGACAATTCGTTGAGATACGACTGGCCCTCACCTCCCGCCCGAATATGACCGTCGTCCCGACCCAGGCGGTCCAGGTCGGGCAAAATGGCGCCCATGTCTTCGTGGTAAAAGATGATGCAACCGTTGAAGAACGCGCTATCACCACAGGAGTGCGGATCGACGGGGAAACGGTGGTCGAATCCGGCCTCACTCCGGGCGAAAAGGTGGTGACCGATGGCCAGTTACAGCTCACCAGCGGCGCTAAGGTCGAAGAGCGCGGCAAGCCTACCGTCGGCCAGGCTGCCGGACCGCCTGAGAAGACGCAGGAAAAACCCCGGAGCACACAATGACCTCCCTGTCCGACATCTTTATCCGCAGACCGGTCATGACCGTCCTGTCGATGCTGACCATTCTCCTTTTCGGTCTCATCGCCTACAAACAACTGCCGGTCAGCGACCTGCCCAATGTCGACTATCCGACCATCAATGTCACCGCATTGTTGCCGGGGGCCAGCCCTGAGACCATGGGTTCCTCGGTTGCCACCGTCCTCGAAAAAGAATTCTCAAGCATCGCCGGCATCGACTCGATGAGTTCGGTCAGCACCTCCGGCCGTACCCAGATTACCCTGCAGTTTTCCCTTGAACGGGACATCGACTCGGCCGCCCAGGATGTGCAGACCGCCATCAGCTCGGCTACCCGTCGTCTACCCGACGGGATGTCGGCGCCACCCTCTTTCCGCAAGGCCAATCCGGCCGATATACCGATTCTTTATATATCTCTCTCCAGCCCGAGTTTGCCGCTGACCGAGCTGGATCGCTATGGCCAGACCATGAGTCAGCGCCTGTCTACCATTCTCGGCGTCGCCCAGGTACAGGTTCGCGGCACGCAGAAATATGCGGTCCGCATTCAACTCGATCCAGTTGCCATTCAGGCCTTAAACCTCGACACCGGGGAGATTGCCGCTGCCATCAATGCCCAGAACAGCAATCAACCCATGGGTCGACTGAACAACGCGCAACGCAACCTCACCCTGCAGGCTAACGGTCAACTCTCCGAGGCCCGGGA
>JBBQVT010000066.1:0-20589 GCA_038211245.1 Desulfobulbales bacterium
TGCAAATTGCGGTCGTGATTTTACCGGCAAAAAATTGCGGGAATTGACGGTTCATCACAAAGACCACAATTATAAAAACAACCCGCCCGACGGCAGCAACTGGGAACTCCTGTGTATCTACTGCCACGATAACGAACACTCGCGCTCACTCGACGCCGAATGGCTGCCCACTGAAAATTCAGATTCAGCAAAGGGTGCAACGGTCACACACTCCCCCTTCGCTGACCTCAAAAAGCTGTTGCGTAAGCCTACGGATGTTGAAGGATAAAACTCATCGACACCGATTGCCGACGTATTCCAGATAGTCTTTATTCCGACGGACATGGGATGAACAACCAGTACAGCCCTCAATTCAGCGTTGTTCGCCGAGGATGCAAATTTGAGGTATCAGGCGATCTGGATGACTGCAAACGACTCCCCCATCTTATCCTCTTTGCATTGCTGCACAGCCTGTTGTATGATATGTGAGATCCAGATAATCGATTGATGTTTCGGACATACTCTGTGTTTCAAGCATTGTGGCGGATTCTGCTCAGCAATGGTCTTTCGTGTTTTCCCGACCCTAGGCTATGGCATTCAAGCCACCCTGTTTGGTCCATAATTGATTAAAATCATACAACAACCGTGGAGGAAACCAATGAAAAAAATCATGCTGGCTGCCGCTGTTCTGCTCACTTTTAATGCGTCAGATGGAGTTGCGGCTTCAAAAGTTGAAGGAGTTGCGGCAAACAACGCAGAAGTTTCGCAAGCCGCCAACGTGGCAATCGGCGAAGACAACAAGGCAAGTGTCGGCTCGTTGAACATAAAGGACTCGGAAATAAAGGGAGTAGTGGTTAACAACGCCAATGTTAAGCAGGCGGCCAATGTCGCTATTGGCAAGGGTAATACCGCCACCATAGGCACTACTCAATTACAGGATTCCAAGGTCACAGGGGCCATGATCAACACAGCCAATGTCAAGCAGGCTGCCAACGTCGCCATTGGTAAAGACAATACCGCCAACATGGGCTCAACCCAGGTCAAGGGCTCCGATATTAAAGGGGCGGTGATCAATGTCGGTAATGTCTCTCAAGCCGCGAACGTCGCCATCGGCGAGAAAAACACCGCCAACCTCGGCTCGACCCAGGTCAAAGATTCGACGATTAAAGGAGCGGTAATCAACGCCGGCAACGTTTCGCAGGCCGCCAACGTTGCCATCGGCAAGGATAATACCGCCAATCTCGGCTCCACCCAAATTGAGGGCTCGAAGGTACAAGGGGCGGTAGTTAACGCCAGCAATACCTCTCAAGCCGCGAACGTCGCCATCGGCGAGAAAAACACCGCCAACCTCGGCTCGACCCAGTTGAAAAACTCGGATGTCAAGGGCGCCGTCGTTAACGTCGGCAATACTACCCAGGCTGCCAACGTCGCTATCGGCAAAGACAATACCGCCCAACTCGGTTCTACCCAACTGCAAGGTTCCAAGGTGCAAGGCTCAGTCATTAACGTCGGCAATACCGCTCAGTCGGCCAACGTCGCCAT
Source organism: Desulfobulbales bacterium (assembly GCA_038211245.1). Classification (GTDB taxonomy): domain Bacteria; phylum Desulfobacterota; class Desulfobulbia; order Desulfobulbales; family Desulfocapsaceae; genus Desulforhopalus_A. The sequence goes on from JBBQVT010000066.1 coordinate 1,522, forward strand.
CGGCAAAGACAACAATGCCAACCTCGGCTCCACCCAGCTCAAAGACTCCAGCGTCAAAGGAGCAGTCGTGAATGTCGGCAACACCGCGGGAGCCGCCAACGTGGCTATCGGCCAGGGTAATAATGCCAACCTCGGCTCGACTCAGATTAAGGGGTCGGATGTCAAAGGGGCAGTCGTTAACGTCGGCAACACCGCCGGAGCCGCTAACGTGGCTATCGGCAAAGGCAGTAACGCCAACATGGGCTCTACTCAGATTCAAAGCTCAGATGTCAAGGGGGCAGTCGTTAATGTCGGAAACACCGCAGGAGCCGCTAACGTGGCTATCGGCAAAGGCAGTAACGCCAACATGGGCTCTACTCAGATTAAGGGGTCGGATGTCAAAGGGGCGGTCGTCAATGTCGGCAATACCGCAGGAGCCGCCAACGTCGCCATCGGCAAAGGCACCAGTGCCAACATGAGTTCACTACAGATCAAGAACAGCACGGTCAAGGGTGCAGTCATTAACCAGGGAAATGTCGGTGCTGCCGCCAACGTCGCCATCGGCAAGAACAGCGACGCCAACATGGCCTCGGTACAGGTCAAGAACAGCTCACTTAAAGGCGCGGCGGTCAACCAGGCCAACGTCGGCGCCGCTGCCAACGTCGCCATCGGCAGCAACAGCAATGCCAACATGGGTTCGATTCAGGTAAAGGACGGCTCGGTCAAAGGCGGTCTGGTGAATCAGGCGAATATCGGCGCCGCCGCCAACGTCGCCCTGGGTAAGGGAGCAAGCGCCAATATGGGCTCCATCCAGGTGAAGGACTCCAGCGTCGGCGGCGGTATCGTCAACGCCGGCACGGTAGGCCTGTCGGCGAACGTGGCCATCGGCTCAGGGTCAACATCGAACAGCGCCTCGGTCAGCTCCGATTAAGCACCCCCGGTGGTGGGAGCCATGGTAGTGATGTTCTGCCGGGCGCCGACCATCCGGGTCCTCTTTTCCCGGCGGAGATAGTTCTTCCGCCGGGCCAACACCGGTATGGTTTTATAATTCAATATACTTAGCATAATCTCCCGAAAATGAGAATGTATAGAAGTTTGTTCCTGAAATTTTTCCCGAGCCAAAAACACCCTGAGAGAGGATAAATGTGGGGATAACTCAGTATACCGCCTGAAAACATGCATCGTCGAACTTAAATATTCATATATTCGAATATTGCACTTTACAAATACTCGGCAAATGATGTATATATGTATAAGCTGTTTTGATGTGATATTGCTAGTGATCAAAATATCTTGGAGGAGGAGGAGGAGGTGGCCGGCGAACCCGTTTAGCAACATATACATCGAGAACGCGGGCTCCGGCTCATACGTCACGGCGACACTACCAAAGGGAGGAAATGATGAAGAAACGAGTTTTGCAGCTGGCAACCGTCATGCTCGTTGGAGGGATGGTTTTTCCGGTAATCTCGCAAGCGAGCGATGATGAAATCCAAAAAAAAATCGACAAACTGAGCCAGGAGGTGGAGGAATTAAAAAATTCCCTGAAAAAGGTAGAAAACAAATCACTTGGCAAGTGGCTGACCATCGGCGGTGATTACCGCTTTCGCTACGATTATCTCAAAGGTGAAACCAGGCCGTTTACCGATGCAAGCGCCACCTTTGCCAATGCACAAAACAAGATGCAGCAGGGATACTTTAATGCTGTTGCCGCGGGCGATGCTACACAGACCCGATTTTGGGCCGGCAACATTGCCGGTATGACTGCTTTTTCCCAGCAGATGGCAGGGGTAAAAACCTTTTCCCAGGCCCAGTCGTTTCTCGGTGCCAACCAACAATTACTGGGCGGCTTGAGCAATTTTGCCGTTCAGGTCCCTGCTTATGAACCGGAAAACAAGTCTCTCTATACCAACCGCTTCGGCCTCGACCTGCACGCCAAGGCAACCGAAAACGTAACGGTCACCGCGCGTCTGGTGACATATAAAGTGTTTGGTTCCCAGGATGATAGTGCCGTGACGGTTGATGGCAACGCGCCCTACTTTGCCGACCGTGTCGGTGTGTTTGACGGAACGCTCGGCCATGTTCCTTCCGACGGTTCTCTCGAGGTTGACCGCGCCTATGGCACCTTGAGCAATATCTTTGATCAACCTCTTTGGTTTTCCGTCGGTCGTCGCCCCTCAACGGGCGGTGCACCCAGCAATCTCAAGCTGAACAACGAGCGCCCCGGCAATGGCGGCACCCCCTCACTCTTGGTTGACTATGCCTTTGATGGCATGACTATCGGTTATGCCCCGGAGATCGATGCCCTGCCCGGCGCCTATGCTAAGATCTGCTATGGCCGCGGGTTCGAGAGCGGTTATCGGGACACTCCCGGTAACTCCCTTGCCGATACCGATATGGTCGGGATCGCCGTGATTCCCATTGACACCGATCCTCTGCGGGTATGGTTACAGTGGAACCGCGGCATCAATATCTTTGATTTTCCGACCATGGATGACACCTACTACGGCAATACCGGCGCAAAGACCAATTTGGGTGACATTGACTGGTACGGCGCCGGCGCCATGAGCACCATCAAGAAGGCCGGTCCCGGCAACCTCAACGTCTTTGCCGATTTCGCATTAAGTGACACGCACCCAAATGACAATGTTTCTTCCCAGGCCGGTTTTCAGGGCTTGCTGACCGGCGGATTCTTTAATCCGGAAGCGCCCACCGACAAGACCGGATGGGCGGTTTCAGCCGGTCTTCGCTATGACCTGCCGTCGAAAACAAAACTGGGTGTAGAATACAACCATGGCTCGAAGGAGTGGATAACCTTTGCTCCGGCTGCCGATGACATGTGGACCAGTAAGGTGGGAACACGCGGTAACGTATATGAGGGCTACATTATCCAGGAACTCGACCTGAAACCGGTGTCATCATATTTCAGTAAGACGTTTTTCCGCCTTGGTTACCAGTATTATGATTTCGAGTATACCGGCAGCAACAACTGGGTAGGCGCCCCGGTGGCAATATCGGATGCAGTCGGTCAAATGATGTTGATGGCTCCTGTGAAGGAAGCCCACAATGTCTATGCCACCTTCGAAGTGAAATTTTAGCCTGCCTGTACCTTGCCGGGACTGCCGAAAGCAGAGGCGTCCCGGCAAGAAGCACAAACCATCATTGTAAAGAAAGGAGTTTATCGTGAATAAAATATTTTCAGTCGTTATTCTGTTGGCCGTATTGGTTGTTTCCAGCCTTACCCGGGTACCATCCGTCAGTGCGGAAGAAGCGAAAATGGTGGGTGAGATCTCAAAAATTACCCTGGCCGCCGATGGCAAATCCGCCACCGCAATTCTTAAGGATACAAAAACCGGCGACTCTGTTCCAATTGAGATAAAGGATGAGCTAACCCTGGATAAGTTGAAAGACAAACGGATTGTCGAGGGCGATGAGATACGCTGTAAATTTGATAAGCAGGATGGTAAAAACAACAGCAAGACCTTCGTGAAAACGGCCGGCTGTTAATGTGGTTGACCTTACGGCCAATGCAGCAGATAACAGAAACCGCACAACAGCAAAATCCATCAAGGAGAAACAATCTATGCTTGTTATCAGATATGTGGCAGCATTTCTGGGAGTTGTGCTGTTGGTGGCAACCTCCCAGGCTAAGGAACATGAAGGCAAGGAATACATTCAGGAAAATGGTTATAAGGGGCCCGAGACCTGTGAAGAATGCCATCCTGGAACCGCCAAGGCATTTCTTGAGACGGTGCATTGGAAGCATGCTTCAAAAGTGGATTATGTCGACAACCTGAAGGCCGACCAGGAGTACGGCATGAAGAATCGCATCTACACCATGTGTAACGCCAATGATATTATCAACAATCTCAAAGAAATACCTGCAAATGAAGCCGGCAAGACTAAAATCACCGGCTGCAACACCTGTCATCCCGGCGATCATACAGTGGATGTCGGCAGTACCGGGCCCGAAGCGGAACAAGCCATAGACTGCCTGATCTGTCATTCCGGCAAATATGATTTCAGCAAACGCAAACCGGTCAAGCGCGATGACGGCAAGGTTGTCATGACCCAGGACCGCAGCACCGAAGCGGCAATGAACATCGGTCGACCGGGTATCAAGAATTGCATGGTCTGCCACGAGTCGGCGGGCGGCGGTGCCCTCTTCAAACGCGGCTTTGCCATGACCAAGGACGCTGATGTGCATGCCGCCAAAGGATTCATCTGCGTTGACTGTCATTCGGTGAAAAACCACCGTTTCCCGACGGGGAAAGATCCGAACAACTGGGCCAATGATGGCATATATATGACCTGTGCAGGGTGTCACAACGACAAACCGCACAAGGATGAGGATTATAACCGTCATACTGGCTACGTAGCCTGCCAAACCTGTCACATCCCCAAGACAGGCGGAGCCTTTGCCAAGGATTTCACAAAATGGGTCAAACTGGACAATGGTTTTTATGAACCTGCGACCTTGAATAAAGAAGTGAATGAAACCGCTCCGGTCTATGCATGGTACAATCTGACTGTCAGCAACACTCCTCATTTTATCGGCCCGAAGGGCAGCAGAAGCGATGGTAAGAGCAAAATCTATCCCTTCAAGGTTTATCAGGGCAAAGCTTACTTCAACAAATTGGATGGGCAGTTGCTCGGCATGGACTTTGCTGAACCAATGGCCACCGGCGACACCCTGGCCGGAGTTGCCTGCGCTGCCGATACGCTTGGGATAAATAAGTATGAACCGGTGCCCGGCTGGCAGACCACATACTTCGGCAGCAACCACCAGGTGGCGCCAAAGAGCAAGGCGCTGACCTGCGCCAACTGCCACGCAATCAACGGTTTGCTGAATTTCAAAGAGTTGGGGTACGGTGACAAGGAGATCGAAAAACTGGTCAGCCCCGCTATATACTTCGACAAAGTGTTGAAGATTCAACAGGAAAACGAATAACCCTGCCCTTGACCAGGAGAAGCGATGCACCACCTCTTTGGTCAAGGGTATATTCTGCCATCGCAGGGGAAATACCATAAACGTTGTTGTGAAGGGAAATCTATGAAAGTATCACAACTGATTCTGCATTGCGTCATCCTGGCCGTGGTCCTGTCGCCATTCTCTCCGGCAGTATGTCGGGCCACGTCCGAGGAAGAGCTCTTTGAGAAAATCAAATTACTTGAGATGCAGATTCAGGAGTTGAAGGACATGAAAGCACAGCAGAATAAAACCGAAGAAAAACAGCAACACTGCATCAAGGCGGTGGGAACTGAGAAATTCTGCACATGTCTTGCGGAAGCGCTGCCGGGTGACACCAGCTTCGAGCAATATGTCCACATCATGATCTCGTCAGCCGAGGCAGCCGGCCGTGAAGGCAAGAAGCGCGTAGATGCAGCGCACTCGGCTCGTGACAAATGCGTGCAGAAAGGATTGTTCTAAGTCGGAAAACCGGACTCGTTTCCGTGCCCTCGTGGGAAATTACAACAGGAACCCTTGTCCCAGGGACGAACAACAGCGATGGACCATCAATTTGCATAGCCCACAATCGCAAGACTTGACAGCGCGACGGATATCTTTATTATGATGGGTTGTCGTGGTTTGGGTTGTGCAGCACAAATATCCAACCACGCCTGACATACCCTCCTGAATGTCCAACTCATGCGACCTCGGGAATCGGGGTGCAATGAAACACAAGGATAATCAAAGGCAGGGTTAATGGAATTTTCAAAATCAAGAGAATACAACGAAGAAGCGGAAATATTGAAGGCCCTCGGTCATCCCATCCGCCTCAAGATAACCGCGGGATTGTGCTCCGAGGAATGTACTGTCAAAAAAATCTGGGAGTGCCTCGGCCTTCCCCAGTCCACAGTTTCCCAGCACCTTGCGTTGCTCAAAAACAAGGGCGTCATCCTCGGTATACGCGAAGGCACCGAGGTACGCTACAGCGTTACCAATCCATTGGTTAAGAAAATAATCGCGGCCTTCGGGCAATGATGGTGGCCGTGCGTGTTCCGGCACCTTCTTCATGAAATTATAAAACAAGTGAGGAGGCAATATGCTCGTACGATTCCTGATTCTACCAATGCTGGCCATCCTGTCATTTTCCACGTCTATGCATGCCGCAGAGAAACCGGATGACCGGGTAGCGCTGGCCGGGTTGAAAACCGTCAAGGTTATCTTTGATGTACGGGTTGCCGACCTTGATAAACTCGTTTTCAATCTGGCGCTTTTTGGTGAGACATTGGAGGGTATAGTAGCCCAGGGTGTCAAACCGGAGATGATAGTTGCTTTCCGAGGACCGGGGGTCAAACTGCTGTCCTCCGCGACACTCGATGAGGAGGCAATCAACCTGCTCCGAGCTTTGAAAGAGCGTGGGGTGCGATTCGAAGCATGTGCCGTGGCAATGCGAATATTTAAGGCTGATCCAGCCGGGCTTATTCCGGAGGTCACTTTGGTTGCAAATGTGTTTAACTCCTTTATTGGATACCAGAACAAGGGCTATGCAATGATAGCCATCAATTGAAGGCAGGGTATGCCGGTTGCATCACTTGACTCCACCTACAAAAAACGACATGATAACAAAATCTTGTAAGGCATAATGGGTTTAACAAAGGAGAACTAAGAGAGTCTATACAATGACTCTGCATCTACCTTACATTTCTAGTCTGCATACACTACCCCCGCGGCAATACCAATTTCCGGCATTACGTCATAAAAGCTGATTTGGGGAGAATTGCCGCCCACCTGTCTATGAGCTGCAGCTGCGGCTATCCAGGTATGGAGTTCCATGGAACCTATACCTGCCTCGGCGATCAACTTATTTTGATCCCAGGTATCATATGCATCTATTCTGTTTTCTTTTAGTATGTTCAAAAAGCGCCAATCAGCCGCTGCATTAAGATGCATTTGCTCAGCCGTACGCTCTCCTCGCGCAATCATTTCAGCTCCCTCATGGTGCATTTTGAGTAATCGATCAAGCCACTGTTGTCTGCTCAGTGATTTCGGATCATCTCCGCCTGAAACTTGCCAGGCTTCTACCGATTCTTCAGCATCGCCGAGAGCCGGATAATATCTGGTTGGATGATGCGACATGCCACCAGAAGCCATAAATAACACCCGTTTACCGAGTTTTGCAGTAAAACGCCCAACAGCCTCACCAAGTAGACGGGATCTGCTAAATGGCACAAACGGGGGAGTAATGCAGTTGATGAAAACAGGTATCACCGGCCGAGCCGAGAGTCCACCGAGCATGAGATGGAGCGTCTGTGAAAAAGCATGATCAACCGCCATTCTGTAAGAAACGGCGGTATCTATTTTTTGCTTTCTAAGATCAAAGGCAAGATCCTTCGCAAGATCCTCAGGAACATCCAAGGCCCCTGGAAAACCACCAATATCATCCACCGCTGCAGCTTTAAATCCGACGCAAAACGACGGCATCATTTTGAGGAAGAAACCGTTGAAATGGTCAGACCCAAACGCTATCACCAGGTCGGGATCAAATGCACAAATCGCATCACTTTGAGCTTTGAAGGACCGCTGCAACTCTTCCCACTTCTCCGGTTCTTTTTTATAGCAGTACAGTAAGGGACTGTGTGAGGCGCATATCAATCTGCTCTTCATGATAGTATCTTCCTGTCGTTATTGAGTATTCTTCGACCCTATCGGCCCTTTATTTTCTGCTGCCGTAAATATCCTTTCTATATGCCTTTTCCTAATACGCCACCTGCCATCCGCACCGTAGTGATATTCATCTATAAAATCAGCAACAAGAAAAGGAGTTGCCGGAAAAATCGGCGGAGGAGCATCACAAGCGAAAGTCAAACACACACTACGCCCTGCAGCTTTTACTCTGTTTTGCAGGGTGATTTTCAGACCGGTCTGCATATGTCTGGTAGTTCGTACCCCCGCTATCATTCGATAGCATAAAGCGCTTGAAAATGAAAGAGATCGGCTGCTCGCATTTCATTATCGGTGATGTCGTTAAAAATTGAATAGCCATAAATGTAGTCGTGGGCATTCACAGCATCCACATCCCGAGCAGTTTTCCCTATGATCAAAGCGAGTTCCGGCTCTGGATGCATACTTCCGTAATAACTTCGCATAACCAATGGCTGCCCATGTCCCACCAGACACGAGGCGGGCTTAAGGAAGAATGCCGGATGTTCTGGTGCCGAAATCTTTCGACTATTACTGGCAGAATTATTAAGAGCCACACCACAAATCTTTCCGGGATGTGGTACAGGAGGCTGCCATATAACTGCATCTGCGTTGATGACGGCCGAACTGTCTGCCGTCATCAATGCCTTTGTTGCGAGGATGAGACCCCCTGGTCACCTAATTTTATGAAATCGATCATATTAGACGGAATATTTTTCTCAAGAGATAAAGCAAGATCGAGGTCGATTATCTGAGATTCATCACCTATCACTCCTAGGCGATCCTTATCTTTGTAATTGAAACTGACAAATTTCATATTGCAATTACCCCCCCTCCACAGTATACTTAACATACTATATTGTATGCAAAAATGATCAATAAGTATCATCCCTGGCAGAGTCCAGCGAAAAGAAAGAGACTCAGGCCGGGGATTGTTTTAGTAATGTTTCCATTGATCGTGTTGCAACGGTAGGCATCGAGAACAACGTGGGTGTTCTCGACCAATATTTAAACAACTACTGCAGACTCAAAGGGCCACTTTTCCTGACTGCCGTTCGGACGGAAATATGATAGGAAAGAGATTTTTTTGAGAAGATTTATGGTGGAATTTCAACAATTCCTTGGCGTTTTCGATATCTTTTAAACGGATAGCCTCAAATATTTCATGATGTTCTTGCCCTATCTCCTTGATTCGTATGGGCCGAAGATCTTCAGTACGAAAACGTAAGAATATTTTTTGGCACAGATCACGATATTGCGCAGATAGAATATCATTTCCAACCATTTCCACTATTCCCGCATGGAATTCGGTATCTAAAATGAAGAGCTTTCGGGTAACGTGACCGGTTATGGCCTTTTCGTAATCGGTTTTACGTTTATTTAAAATTTGCAGCTTTTTGTCGGTCATGTTGCGAATCGCCTGAGCAACGAAGCCTACTTCCAAAACCTCGCGTATTGCATAGTGGTTTTCCGCTTCTTTCAGCGTCAGCTTATGCACAGAATAGCCCTGGTTTGGCACAAAATCCAAATATCCTTCCTGCGCCAAAATGCTCAGAGCATTGTTGACCGGCGTTCTGCTGACATTAAGCTGTTTGGCTAAATCGATAAAAACCAGTCTCTGTCCTGGAACAATTTGATAATCGAGCATCAAATCGATTATCTGTTGATACACTTTCAATGTGAGGTTGCTTTGTTTCTTCAAGAACGTTCACTCCGCATTATGTAAAAAAAAATGATTTCTTATTCCATTACTCATAGCATGTCAACATGTCGATATTTATCTTTGTTTTATTTGAAAATGGTGACTTATTGAGAACCTTGGGCAAACCCGAGCGACATTGATTATTTTTCCTAATAAGGATTGAAGATCGGGGGGTTTAGAAGATTAAAATCGATTCGCCAGGAATATTGGTTGAACAGAGCCGAAGACGTAGCTCAACCTTTACCGTTTGTGTTTTTCTGATGTTGTGGATTTTTAATTTTGTTGGCCCGAGCAGCGTATTCGTTGCCTTCAGCTGCCCTGCCGGTGCGATGATACAGTTGGGCCAATGTAGCAAAAACGGTTCCTAAATGCGAAAGGCTCTCCTCTCCCCCTTTTTCCAGAATGGCCCTTGCGGCAAAGAGATGTCGTTCGGCCTCCTGATGTCTTCCGGAGGCGATCTTCAGGGTGGCGAGATTATGATTAGCCTGGGCGACCGCTGGATGATCCGCTCCGTGCGCACTCTGCCAAATAGCCAGAGAACGATTCAACAGCTCCTCGGCCTTGCCCGTCTGGCCTTGTTGCCTATAGATATCGGCCATATTCTCCAGGGACTGGGTGATGGCCGGATGGCTAACACCAAAGGCTTTCTCTCTAATGGCTAGAGCACGACCATGTTGCTTCAAAGCAAGAGTCATCTGCCCCCGCAGAAAAAAGACCATGGCAATGTTGTTGAGTGACTGAGCGACCGCCGGATGTTCCATACCGAGACATTTTTCCCGCGCGGCAAGGGATTCTTCGAACAGGGGCTGAGCCTTCTCGTATTGAGAACCGCTCAAATAAAACTCACCCAGATCGTTTTTCACCCGGGCAATTGAAGAATCATTCGGGCCATGCGACTCGCTATAGTTAACTAAGGCCTCCAGCAGCAGAGCCTCAATCCGCTCCTTCTTGCCGGTCATCGCACAGAGGGCAGCCAAGCGCTCGAGGATCGACGCTGTTTCTCCAGGGGCCTGGGCCCTGGCGTTCTTGAAAATTTCCAAGGCCTGATTAAAAAAGGATTCTGCCGCCTCAAAATGACCCCTGATGGCAAAGATTTCCGCTATAAAACCAAGACTTTTGGCGAAATCAGGATGTTCGGGGCCGGTACTCTGTTCAAAAATGGCCAGAGATCGGCGCAGTTTTTCCTCGGCTGCGTCGATCTTGCCGGCTCGTAGGTCGAGCACTGCAAGCCCGTTGAGGAAGGTGCCAAGATGTGGGTCGTCCGTCCCAAGTTTTTCCTCGGTAATGCGCATCGCCTGCTGCAATCTTTCTGCAGCAGGCGATGATTCGCCGAGCCCCTGAAGAATCATTGCCAATTGATATAAGGACTGGATAAGCGTTTCCGGGTCGACCTCCTGCTTTTCGTAAATCAGGACAACCCGCTCCATGCACTGCCTGGCCTCAGCATATTTTTGTCGCGAAAGATGGAGTTCAACAAGATTCATCAAAGTCTCAGCGGTTTCCAGAGCTAAGGGACCATAAATCGCTTCGCAAACGGCAAGGGACTTGGAAAGTGTTTCATTACTGTTATCCAGCCTGCCGGTAAGGTGATACAGCTCACCCTGATTGTTCAGGGAAATGGCCAGCCGCGGATGACTTTCGCCATATTCCCGCAAGGCAATGATTACTGCTCGACCGGCCGCCTCCAGAGCTTCCGGCAACTGGCCTTTTTCCATCAGTTCGATGACCAAGTTGTTGGCCTGTTGCCATATATCACTCATTTCCCCTCTCCCCTCCCCGTTTCAGGTAGCCTAACCGTTATATGGTCATGATGGTGGTACCGCTGTTGCCCATAAGGCCATAGGTCTGAGCCATGGCCACTTTGGCACCTTCCACTTGTCGCTCGCCACATCGCCCTCGCAGTTGATTGGTGCATTCGATGACCTGCCAGAGAGCTTGCGCTGAAAGCGCCTCACCGTGTGAAGAAAATCCACCGCTTGGATTGACAGGCAGTTTTCCGCCAATCTTGGTCATACCATCTCGGAGCATCTTATCCGCTTCTCCTTCTTTGCAAAACCCGCATGTTTCCAAATACACCAGATAATGCCAGGAGCTGTTGTCGGGCAGTTCCAGGACATCAATATCTTCCGGTCCGATGCCGGATTTCTTATACGCCTGTTGGGAAGCCGAGTAGCTTTCACTGAGCATCGGGGCCTCGGCAACAGCTGGGCAGGACAAGGCGGAAATACGGATGGTTGGGTCGCCATAGATGGCGCTGCCCATGGTAGTGGCGTTAATCTTAACCGGCTTGTCGGCTTTGCCGATCAATTCCTTATCTGCGGTGACGATAACGGCGGCAGCACCGGTACTGACCGGGCAGATCTCATAGAGTCTCAAAGGATCACACACATAGACGGACTTTAATACCTCCTCCATGGTGTACGCCTTTTTAAACCGAGCGTGCGGATTCTTGGCACCATACTCACTCATCAGCACTTTCACCATTGCCAGATCTTCTTCGGTGGTGCCGTATTTTTCCATCCTTTTCCGGCATTCGAGCGCCCAGTAGATCGGATTGGGCAAACCACCCATTTTCCACCTGATCACATCCCTGTCCTGCACCGCATTGTCTGATTTGGCGGTCAGAAACCCTTTCGGCGATACGTCGGCGCCAAAGGCCAGGGCAGTGTCGGTCTCACCGGCGGCAACACTGTTATAAGCCATTCTAATGGCTGCCGAGCCGGTCGCGCAGGCGTTGTAAACGTTGACCACAGGTATACCGGTTTCGCCGAAAATTGATTCCAGATATTGACCGGAAAGGTGGCCGGCGTTGCCGCCATAAATAAAAATCCCGGCCATGATTGCCTGAATTTTTTTCCATTCTAGGTTCGCATCTTTCAACGCGCCGTCGACAGCCACTGCCGCGAAATCAACAAATACTTTCTCAGAGAAGCCCGTCCAGGGGTGTATGCCGGTTCCAATAATATATACATCTCGCATCGTCGTTATCCCTTATAATGGTTATCGCTAAATCGATTATTTGCACCCCACAAGGGGGTATAAATACCTTCACGAAATTCATTCAAGAAAACATGAAATGAATTTCTAAGGTGCTAAACGGCCTGAAACGCCCAAGTCACCACTTGCTGTTTTTCCTCATTGGTATACATCTCAAGGATGGTCGTTTCCATTTCCATCCCTATCTTAAGGGATTTCAAATCGGTATTGGTTATAATGCCGGTAACCTGAATTTTTTCGTTTTCAAACTCGACGAGACCAATACCGTACGGGGTAATCTTCTGCTCTGTTTTAAAGGGTGCCGGACAGGGATAATATTGAACGGTATAACTCGCCAGCTTGCCTTTTTGGGGAAGCAGCACATCTTCCACTCCCTCTCGTGAGCAGCCGGGGCGATGTTGATAATGCTCCTTCGGAAAGAAATACGTTGCGCAAGAGTTACATTTCGCGCTCATCAGTCTGACTTCGCCAGTCGACCAATCTACTAAATTCGGTATACGAGCTACTTTGTTTGCCATTTTTTCCATAGTCTTATTCCTTGGTTGATATCCAAATTCTGATAAGTGCGGCTAGCGACCGACAAACTTCGGCGCCCTTTTCTCCAGGAAAGCGTTTACCCCTTCCACCTTGTCTTCCAGGCTTAAAGAAAGACTATAGAGTTCATACTCATACTTCAGACCGCTTTCCAAATTGGTCTGCATGCCACGGTTTATAGCTGTTTTAGCGAGCTTGAGAGCAGCAGCACTCTTTGCGGCTATCTTTCTAGCTATCTCTTTGGCCGTAGGCATCAATTCATCCATCGGCACCACGCGGTTGACCAGGCCAATGCGGTCGGCCTCGTCGGCACGGATGATATCACCGGTGTAGATCAGCTCCTTGGCCCGGCAAACTCCGATCAGCCGCTGCAGTCGCTGGGTGCCGCCACCGCCCGGAATAATGCCGATGTTAATTTCAGTTTGACCGAACTTGGCCTTTTCCGAAGCGATGATGATGTCACAGCCCATGGCTATTTCACAACCTCCGCCCAGACAAAAGCCGTTGACGGCCGCAATGACTGGTTTTTCCAGTTTTTCCACCATTTCTCCAAGCCGCATAATATTATGGGCGGCATAGGGTGTGGTTTTATGGAACTCCTTGATATCGCTGCCGGCCACAAAGGCCTTGCCGCTTCCGGTGAGAATGAGCACCTTGATATCATCGTCGGCTGCCACGTCGCCAATTGCTTCGCGGAATTCGGCCCTGGTCTGGTTGTTCAGGGCATTCATCGCCTCGGGACGGTTGAAGGTAATGACCGCGATGTTTTCTTCTTTCTCCAGAATGATGTTCTCGTAAGCCATACGCTTCCCCCTTAGGCTGATATTTTTTGTCGGCGGATGCCGTACTCACACAATTTACTCAATGCCTTCACCCCGGATATCAAAGACGGGAAGACCGGCAGCTCTTTGCCCATTTCGTCCATGATGACGTTTTTATACTTGTTGTAGCCGACGATCATGCAGACAACCACCGGCTTGCCAACTTCCTTGACGATTTTCTGAATGATTTTTTTCTGTACAGCCTCCTGGGTATATTCAAAACCGGCCAGAATGACTACCGCAGCGTCAATGTTTGCATCTCTGAACGCCTCGGGGAAGGTTGTTTCCAAGGTTTTGGTAAATCCGATTTTGGTTACGGAAAAATACAAATCGACAGGATTTGATACCGGCGTGTCGAACATGTCTTTCAATTTCTCCGTTGTTTCCGCAGTCAACTTGGGGAGTTCCAGACCATAGTTGGCACAGAGATCGGAAACGTTGACGCCAACGCTTCCAGCCAGGGTGATGACGGCGATGCGGTTACCTTTGGGAAGGGGCTGGGTGGAAAAGACCTTGGCGAAATCTTTCAGTTCGGTAAAATCATCGGCCATTATCATGCCGGTTTGCTTAACTGCCGCTTCAACTATTTTGGAGTTGCTGGCAATACTTCCGGTATGACTCATGGCGGCTCTGGCGCCGGCTTCCGTACGTCCACCGCTGAGAAAAATAACCGGTTTTTTAGCTGCAACTTTCTTAGCAATCCTGGTGAGATTGCGTCCATCGGAAATTGTTTCCAAATACATTGAAATAACATCGACGTCATCGTCATTACCAAAGTATTCCAGTAAATCATTTTCGCTTACATCGCATTTGTTGCCAAATGAAACAACTTTGCTGATATTCAAGCTTTCATTTTCGACGATATCAGCAGCCATCCCAGCCGCTAAAAGACCGGATTGACCTATGAGTACGACATTTCCATTAGGAACTTTTTTGTTCATAGGATAGATGGATGTTACGATATTTCGTGAAACAATACCGGAACAGTTTGGTCCCATCACCCTAATAGCATTTTTCTTCGCAATATCTACTATTTGCTTTTGATACCCCACACCATCGCCACCCATTTCAGCAAAGCCGGCAGATTCGATAATTATCGCCTTAACTCCCTTTTTGGCACATTCCTCTATTGTAGCAACAGTCATTTTGGGAGTTGGGAGAGCCGTAACAACCAAATCAACATCGCCGGGTATTTCTGTAAGCGACTTATATACCTTGTATCCCAGTATCTCATCGGACTTAGGATTAACCGGATAAACGTCGCCGGAAAAATCACTTCCCTTAATATTATTGACAATTACATAGCCCAGCTTTCCAGGAGTTCCGCTGGCCCCGATGACAGCAATAGATTTAGGTTTAAAAAATAGATCCATCATAATTGCACCGTCCTTATGTTCTCTGTTCGTAAAGTGTGTGGTTTACGCGGATAAAATAATTCTGGCATCAACAACAACGGCGCCATCCTTATATGCAAACACCGGGTTCATATCGATCTCTTCAATTCCCGGAGTTTCATTTACAAATTCGGAAAGTTTGACAAGCATATCCTGCAGGTATGGGACATCCGCAGGATCTTGCCCCCGGTATCCTTGAAGAAGTTTTTTGCCCTGGATCTCGCTGGTCATGTCTTCCGCATCGGCTTTTTCGATCGGCACAATTCTAAAAGAGACATCATTCAAAATCTCAACCAGAACGCCACCAAGCCCGAACATCACAACTGGTCCGAAGCTGGCGTCCAGGATCATCCCCATGATGATCTCTGTGCCGACTTTTGCCATACCTTGGACGGCTACCCCTTCTATCTTTGCCCCCGGTGCATAGGCTCTGCATGAGGTTATGATCTCATCATAGGCCTTCTCAACCGCTTTTTTGTCGGCCAGGTTAACCTTTACGCCGCCGGAGTCGCTTTTATGGGTGATATCAACAGATGAAACCTTCAACACTACCGGATAGCCCATCTCCTCGCTGATGGAGACTGCCATCTCCTTACTGGTAGCCAGAACTGTTGTTGTACAATTGATTCCAGCCTCGCTCAGGATCTGCTTGGCCTCAATCTCAGTGAGTACTGTCCTTTTCTGTTCGCGGGCCTTACTCAAAATTTGAGCTGTCGTCATTGCGTATTCCTCACTTGAATAGTTGTTTCTCGCTCGTCGTTTATTCACAGGTTCAAGAGAAATTCAAACTAAGCCGCCGTTAAACCACCATCGACAAAGATTGTCTGGCCGGTAACGAAACTTGCGGCCTCGGACACCAGAAAAACCACCGCGCCGACCATATCCTCAGGCATGCCTATCCGACCCATGGGTACAGCTTTCGCATATTTGGCGGCAAGTTCCGGATTTGCTGCTATATGTTTTGTTCCGGGGGTAATCACCAGGGCCGGACCGAGGGCATTGACTCGAATACCGAGCGGTGCCCACTCCAGGGCCAGGGCCTTGGTAATTAATTCTACTGCGCCCTTGGTCGCACAGTAACCGCTATTGCCTCCGGTATAGCCACGAATCCCGCGGACGGATGAGAGATTAACGATGGCACCGCTCTTTTGCTCGGCCATAACCTTTCCGGCCGCCCTACAGGCTATCATGGTCCCTTTAACATTGACATTAAAGAGTTTTTCCCAGTCTTCCATGGGGTAGTCAAAGGCAGCATGTTTAATGTTCATGCCCATGGCATTAACCAGGATATCAACCCTGCCGTATTTTTTTACGACTTGATCAAGCAGATTCTGAACACTCTTTTCATCGGTTACATCCGATGCTATGGCAATGGACTCTTTGCCGGATTCAGCGGTTATTTTCTTTGCCACCTTATCAATCGCTTCCTGGTTTCTGCTGGAAACCACTACGGTTGCACCATGAATGCCAAGCCCAAGGGCCAGGGCTTCACCTATTCCGCCTGCTCCGCCTGTGACAATGGCTATTTTGCCATCCAGTTTGAAAATGTTCTTCATCCCAACTCTCCTTGCATATTATTTTACATGCCAATAAAGACAAAAATGAGAAACTCATCACGGGGTGACGATTGTCACCAGCACTTCGGCTGGCTTGCCGCCGTTAATCACCATGTCGCGCTCTTCACCCGGTGCGATATAGATTAAATCGCCTTCGTTAAGAACATGTTTCTCACCAGGACCAGATACGGTAATGGAACCTTTGACCACATAATAGACCCTCTCCTTGGGAGAAGAGGTCATCTCTGCGCCACCGTTGGGCTGAAAATAGCTATAACAGATCGTGGTACGTTTGGACTGATCCTCAATAATCTTCTGTAAGCCATATACCTCGGAATGCTTAGCAGCGTCGTAGGGTGTACCTTCGGCATCTTTCACACTGATCATTTTTAAACCTCGGCTATGCGGATGACAATAAGGACCAGGAGTAAACCGATCCGAAGCGATCTACTCCCGTATCAATGGAACTGTTATTTTGCTATCAGTACAATTTCACCCAGGTTCACGTCTTTAAAGGTAGCAAACTCTACCATATTTTCCGCATACCCGTCAGCAGTAACAACGACCTGATACTTTTGATTTTTATCCAGTCCTTCAAATTCAAAATCACCGAAAATATCAGTGACAGTTTGGCGATGCTGACCACCTCCGGACAAAGTGACCTTCACCCCGGGTGCACACTCCCCTTCATTGCCTTTATAGACAACTTCCCCGGCAACAAAATGTTTTGGAATGCCGATGTATTGAACGAGAGAATCGGTCGCAAACTCAGGATGCAGACTTTCCGTTGTACCGCTTGCAGAAAGCTTTGCAATTTCGCTATTCGGATCATCCAGATCACCAAAGACAAGTGCTTGAACAGGGCAGGATTCAACACAGCGGGGCATTTTTTCGCCTTCATCAAGGCGATGAGCACACATGCTACACTTCTGCGGTATCTGCTTTTCGGCATTCCAGAAGATCACCCTGTAGGGACAAGCATTGACGATAGCTTCCTGCCCTTTGGCCTTCTCCGGATCGATGATCACAACACCATCATCTCGGCGATAAACGGCACCATTCTTTGAGGCGTCTATGCAGGGAGCGGATTCGCAGTGCATGCACGGTTTCGGGATATAGCTTACCTTTGGTTTTGGATAGACACCTCGCTCTACCTCCAGCACCTGCATCCAGAACTGACCGTTCAAGGGTTGGGCTGCTGAATAAGAGGGATAATCGTTCCCATAATATTCATCACGACAGGAAAGAAAGCAGTTGTAGCAACCATTACATTTGTTGACATCTATTAATATGGAGTATCGAGACATTGTATTAGACCTCCCATTTTTCGATTTCGATGAGGCACGAATTCGGCGTCATCCCCGGTACATTTTTTGACACCATCCGTGAAGCGGTCAGGATGGCGACACAACCACCTCTATCCGGCGAATCAGACTTTCCGGGTGTGAGCGGATCATACTTGGCGGACGAACAGTAGCTGTGAATAACGCCGTGTCGTACCCGTTCGGTAACCACCGCAATACAAAGGACAGAGCCCCTATCATTGTGGAGACGAACTATATCACCCGACTGGATTCCACGCAGCTTTGCGTCTTCAGGATTAATCCGTGCAGGCCACCAGGCGTAGCCGTTCTTTTTGATACGGTGGACAGGAATGTCATCGAGCCAATCGGTATGTTTATCGTAATGACAATGGAAGCTAAAACGCGGATGGGGCGACATCAATGCCAGCGGATATTTTGCAAAAATATCGCTGTGGTGTCCTTCCCAACTTTTGATATACTTGGGAGTTACCGGACGCTCCTCATCATCTGGAAACTTCGACTTCAAACTCTCGGAAGCAAACTCAATCTTGCCGCTGAAGGTGCCGAGATGCCCTGCTTTTTCCGTACCCCTTTTGGGGTTATTGGTATCAGGAGTATCACAATCGCGACCTTCTGCAAACCAGCGAAGCGATGGAGTCGACTTGTAATCATCGTCAATGTTGATGATGTGATAGCCTTTCTTATTAAACTCTTCCCAGCTGATATGCTGCAGCAGATCAGAAGAATCGTAGAAGGCCTTAACCCATTCAAGTTCCGTCTTTTTGTCGGTAAATTCTTCCTTTCTGCCAAGTTTCTCTGCAATCAAAGTGAAAATCTCATAATCAGATTTCGATTCCCACATCGGTTCCAGGCACTTTTGCTGGCGAACAACAATCCTGTAGTTACAGCCACTGCTTGCATGACAGGTATAACCACCGCAAGCACCCCACTCGCCAACATCATCACGCTCGAAGTTGGTACAGGCCGGGAGGATAATATCAGCCATATTTGTTTCACTGTTGTACCAGCAATCCTGATTGACAACAAATTCAAGTTTAGGACTCTGGTACATTCTTACCCACTTGGAGGTATCACTCATGGTTCCCATGAACGAACCACCATAGCGATAGAAAAGC
>JBBQVT010000067.1:0-20579 GCA_038211245.1 Desulfobulbales bacterium
TTGTTTGCCGCGAGACATGCCTCGAAACGGGCCAACACTGCACCTGGGATTGGTATCATACGAAGTTCTCCAAAAATTGGTGATCATTCCATTTAGGGAGTTATACAGAAAAGCGACTATTTGATCATAACAAATTTTTCGAGAACATTTTACGAACTATTGGTACATTATAAAAATTTTCCGGGCAAATGAGGTAAAGAACCTCGTTTCTCGGGAATCGAAACATGCAACCTCCCCTGTTCAAGCGGGGGAGATGAACAGATCAGTAGAATTACTTGTTAGCTTCTTATGGAACACCCAAAATACTTGTACATTAGGCGACTATTTTATGGCTACCGACATAAAGCGGGACAGTTTGAACCGGTTGATGAGAATCTTCCAGCGTGTAAGCCTCAGAAACAAGGCTTTCCAGAAGAGCCTTATTCTACGGGGTGTCCTAGCTTAAGTCGGTAGCCTATTTTATGATAAGAAAGTGGTTGATGGGTAATTCAAACAAAATGACTATTAGAAAAGAATTATTTAAAAGTAGTATAGCTCTTTCATGTGCAATATTAATCATATTCAGTATTTTGTTATCGAGTATTCTTTACTACTCCGGGATTTCTAATGCCTATGCTGTTATCAGACAAAGAAACCAGGCTGTAAATTTTTTTATAGAAGGTTATTTCACCAAAATTCACAATGCTGTTCAATTCCTGGCAACCAATAATAAAATCCGAAATGCTCCTTCTCTTGGTTCAGAAGATCATCAGGATATATTAAATTTATATGAATCTCTCGAAATAGCTGATCCTGATATAAATTATATTTATTCAGGCTATAAGAATGGTTCTTTGTTGATAAATAACTATATTCCTCCAGAGGGATATAATCCAGCGGCTCGTCCCTGGTATCAAGCGGCAATAGAATCAAGTCCAGACATTTCAGAGGGACTGCCCTATAAAGAGATAAAAACCAAAGAGTGGTTAGTTTCTATCAGCAAAGTGCTGATTGATGTTGAAAATAAAATTTCTGGGGTTATAGCAATTGATTGCTCTATTGATACAGTTAGCAAGTTATTGAAAGAACCGGGGGGCAAATATAAATCATCTTACAGTTTTGCAGTAAAACCAGACGGAGAAATACTTATCCATCATGAGGACTTATTTTTAACAAGAGGTCTGTCAGACCTACTCAATTCTCCTGTAAAATTTGATAACAAAATTGGGGAGTTTAGCTATAAGCTGAATAATTTAGAAGAACTCGCTTACTACAGTCGGATTGATAAAATTGGATGGATTATTGTAACAGTTATTGATAAAAGGGAAATTATCAAGCCGATTATCAGGCAAATAATTATCAGTATTGTGATAATCGGACTTGTAGCTGTTTTACTTGCCTGGTTTTTAAGCGCTTCATTGAGCAAACGATTTATTATACCACTGATTGAGCTTAAGAGAAGGGTAAATACAATTATTGCAGGTGATAGTGACCGTGATTCCGCCTATGAATATCCAAATAATGAAATTGGTGCAATAGCCGCTGATATTGAACAGCTTACAGAAAACGAATTGTATGATAAAAATATTGAATTGCAAACTATAAATAAAAAACTTGAATTCCTCTCTACAACGGATCAACTCACAAAATTATCAAATCGTCATAAGATGAATATTGAATTAGAAAAAGAATGGAGTCGGGCAGTACGATACAGAAATATTTTTTCACTCATTATGTTTGACATAGATTGGTTTAAAAAAGTTAATGACACCTATGGTCATCAAGCCGGAGACTCTGTACTTTATGAAATAGCCCAATTAACGGAAAAAACTCTACGCTCTACAGATATTGTTGGTAGGTGGGGTGGAGAGGAGTTTTTAGTGTTGTGTCCCGGGATCAATTTGATTGGATCTAAGGCATTGGCCATTAAACTTTGCTCTACTATTGAAAATTATCGATTTTCAGTAAGTGCGATCGTAACAATAAGTGCAGGATTGTGTGAATTTGATGAACAGAAAAGTATAGAAGACATGATTAAGGAAGCAGATGAAAAACTATACGAAGCCAAGCGACAAGGAAGAAACACTGTTGTGGGTTAAAGCCACAACAGGATATTTTTCAAACAGAATAAATGGGGACGGATTTATTACCCGACAAGGTATCGCTAACGCTCCGCCTAAAGATGATTACATTTGCTTAATCGGGGATAAACGGTTGGCAGCGTTGTTCGCTGCAAAACGCTCTCTTATGCTGTCGCTGCATCTCTCGTTTTTTAAGATAGTAGCAAGTTTTCCTTAGAAATATCTTTATGCACTTTTTTGATAGAAAATTATTTCATCGACTTCTTATGCTGGTTGCCTTGCTCTCTTATCCTTTTGCGGCGTGCAGTCAAGATGCGCCTGCCGCTGCCGAGGGCCCGACGCTGGTCAGAGCTGTTATGAGCGAATCCATCGAGAAATTCTCCCCGGTTAATCCCTCCATCGTTTTTTCCATAGAATTAGGTCGGATATCCTGTTTCTCAGAGTTCGACCCTGTGCCGGAAAAATCGATTATTTATCACAAATGGTATCGTAAAGACAACCTGATTTCCGTAAAAAAACTGACGATCACCCCTCCCCGTTGGTCGTCTTTTTCCAGCATGCAGTTTCGCGATGCCGACAAAGGCCCGTGGCGGGTCGAAATTACCGATGACAACAACAAGCTTATTCGCAGCTTGCGCTTCAGCATAACGGATTGATCCAATGGACTCGCTGATACACTCTTTCATTGGCCTGCGCTGGCAGGATGTCATCGATATTATCCTCAATAGTTATATTTTATTCAGGCTCTACGTGCTCTTCAGGGGTACCGATGTGATCCGGATGGTCATAGCGATTGCAACACTTTGGATAGTGGAGCGGATGGCTGTGGCTATGGACTTAATCGTCACCAGCTGGGCTATGCAGGGTATCATTGCCGCCGCCGCCTTGATCATTATCATCGTATTTCGCAATGAGATTGCCGGCGTTTTACAAACCCGTAGCCTGAAGTCCTTTTTTTGGGGTATTCCTCAGCATCAGGTCCATACTCCCATAGATATTATCGTCGAGAGTGTCTACGAATTAGCCCGCCACAAGCTGGGTGCATTGCTGGTTCTGCCGCTGAAGAATGACATCCAAGCGGTGGTGCACGGTGGTGTCCCCTGGCAAGGCAAACTCTCACGGGAGATGCTCCTGAGTATTTTCTGGAACGGTACGCCGGTGCATGACGGCGCCACGGTGATACAGGGGGATCGGATAGTCGAAGTCGCGGCCATTCTTCCCCTGTCAAAAAGCACTGCCTTTCCAGCCTGCTTCGGCACTCGACATCGTGCTGCCGCGGGTCTGGCTGAGCAGACAGATGCCCTGGTCATCGTAGTTTCCGAGGAACGGGGCCAGGTTGCGGTTTTCAAGGATAGAACCATTATCAATGTCAAGGATCATGTCGAGCTGGAGAAAATACTGCGCGAACATGCCGGCACGGTAATGGCCGAGAATGGGGCAAAACGTCAAAGAGTGGAACTCAGCATTGCCGCCCTGATCTGTCTATCCGGCATTACCGGCATCTGGTTCAGCTTTGCGCGAGGCCTTGAAACCTTGGTGACCTTGGAAGTACCGGTGGAATTCATGAACCGCGATCCCGGGATGGAGCTCTTCGCTGCATCGGCAAGCAGCGTCAAACTCCAACTCAGCGGCTCGGGATCGTTGATCAAGTCGGTGCATCCCGACCAGATTAAGGTCAAACTCAACTTGGCCAATGCGGTTGCCGGCAGCAACCAGATAGTCATCGCCAGAGACAGCATTGTCCTGCCGCCCGGCATTCAACTCAAACAGGTGGAGCCGCAAACACTTGATGTGAACCTCGACATACCTACCCAGAAAACGCTGACGGTTCAAGCGGATTGGACGGGCAAGCTGCCGCCGGGGCTTCTCCTGGCGAGTGTCCGCCTGACCCCCGAAACGGTGAAGGTGGTTGGTGGTAGCCTGACACTGAAAGACATTCAGACCATCTTCACGGAAAAAATCCTCTTGGAAAATGTGGTTGCCGACGGCAATGTATTGGTCGGTCTCCTGCTCTTGCCCTCATCTTTAAAACTAAAGGATGAGTCGAAAAATCGCATTGATGTCAATTATGTCGTCACTCGGCGACCATCAGCCGGCACCGAGGCGAACAAGTGAGATTGAAACTGGACTTGCCTTTTGCTGAAGGTTCCCTTTCCCCATAAGTCACCTTTCTTCTGCGATTATCCTTTTGGTTAGGTCCATCAGCTTCCTTCCGGATCGGGCAGGATGGCGATATATTTCTCGACAAATCCAGTAGGCCGATAGCTGAGTTTGGCATGACGCAATCCTTCCTGCCCCAAATCCTGCTCCCGGTTGAGGGTGGTGTAGGGATCGCTGATAATCGAGGCGAAGGCCTGATTGACAAACTGATACAAGCCCTTGTACTGATTGAGGGCCTTTTCAAAGTGAATAACGAAACTAGTACCACAAGCCGACTCTTCCCCCAAGGAATAGGCAGCAGGCAGGCCGTCGGCATAATAGATGCCGCCACAAAGCTGCAGCTCCTCGCTTTTTTCCAAGGCCTCCCTGGCGGCTGCATAATCACCGAGGGAGTCGTGCTCGTTTCGCCAGGATTCGAGGATACCCAAGGCATCCGGGAGATACTCCGCAAGAAGCGGTCGCCCCTCGTAATGGTAATTGTTGATAAAGGCCTTGATAAGATTTCTCTTTTTCTGAAATTTCCGACCGGTCAACTCGGCCAGTTCCCGGCGCAGATAGAGGTAGTCAAAATTATCCCGGTCTTCGGTAACGACATACCCCATGGCTTGCAAGAGCGGTTTCTGGGGTGTGGAAACGCATTTCATCCGCCCGTAGTCCACCATCAACATATGAAGCAGCGGCGTGTCCGGCAAGCCGAACGGCAACATAAAAAAGCGCCGGTCGCCATCCTGTCCCAAAATGACCAGGCGGCCATCGGACAACCTGGAGATCGCATAATGATGTCCCTCCCTGAACAGGTAGATATTAGCGAAGGTGAACTCCGATATACCGTCCGGCAGGGCTTGAAACATGGGGTGGAGCAGTGGTCGCAGCGCCAAAGTCACCGCCGTGGCCTCCGGATACTCGGGAAGCATTTGCACAGACACGTCGTGAATGGAGGGGATCGATAAGAAAGTCATTATTGGCGAAAGGAAGTTGAGGGTGGGAAAAAAGGTGTTTTCATCCAGCTCCAACAGATCCGCCGAAGTATATCGACGGTAATCCGCATCAAGAAAAACTATACTTTTCTATGATTTTGAGCAAATATTCATGTTGCAAAGCAAGTGTTGAACAAAACTTCAATACGCCCCATTGCCCATAGGGGCGCAAGATGTTCAGCGATAGTAAAGGCTGGGACTGCCCATAGTGAGCAGAGCTTTGTGCAGGTTCCTTCGGAATTCCCGGCGGTCCCATATCCCTTGAATGTGACCACGTTTCAAGGCATTGCGCGCCGAGTGATAGTCGGGAGGAATGTCGTCACCGGTGGTTTCGCGGATGACCCGCGGCCCGGCAAATCCTACCCGGCTCGACCTGATGGCAAACTGGTAAGGGGCACAGCCGAGAAACGAGGCTACCGGTCCGGCATAGGAATTATTATCGTACACCACCAGATACAGGCCGCCGGCATCGATGTATTCCCGCACCGCCATGGTGCACTTGGGCATCTGGACAACCCCGAGGGTCCCTTCCTGAATACGGATTCCGCCGGTTGTATGGATATAGGCCAGCAGCGGGCGCTTTTTCCGTTTGGCGAGGGCACAGGCCTGGGCAAACTTTTCCCCTTCCGCCGAACCGACCGTGCCGTTGCGGAAATCGGAATACAGCATGCTGACAATAATCTGAATGCCGTTCACCTTGGCATGAAAAGTCATATTGCCGGAACGCCAACCGGTCTTATCCTTGGACTGCTGCAGACGCTCGGTAAAACCGGTATAGTTCTGCGGGTTGCCGGCACTTATCTCGGTATTGAAATGCTTGATCGAGCCGGGATCAAAGATATTTTTCAGATACCACTTGTGCTCCAGAGGAAAATGATGGCCGCAGGTCTCACAGACCCCGGCAAACTCGCCGTAGAGATCGGGAATCCAAAGATCCTTGCAGCCGTATTTATCGGCATTGGGACAGGAAATGGTCCGGTCCTTGTTGGCCAACGGGCTGGTGTAGGTGTCGGTGAGTTCCAGTGGGTCGACCCTTTGTGACTGGGCATCAAGCTGGCTCGCGCCACCGGAATAGGTAATGAGACGCTGCGGTTTATCTTCTTTCTTTTTGCCCCACAGCTCCATGAAAGCGGTAAAGGGTTCAGTCAGCCGCCTGATCATCACTGAGCTTTCCCCGGTAACATCGTTTAAAACCTTGCGCACCTGACGCTTATGGTTTTTCATGATATCATAGCGCAAGGTGTAGTAGATCTTTTCGGTTTTCACCTTGGCGAGGTTATAGATCCCCGCCTCCGCCTCGGCCATGCCGAGAAAGCCGTTGCGTCCGAGTTCTAGGTATTTTTTTGAGCGCAGAGACAGGAGCTTGTCGATTTCAACCCGGTTCAGATCCCAGGGCAGCTCAAGTTGCGTTTCTTCGGTGGCCGGTTGATGCTTTTTCCTGCGGATCTCATAGGTGCGCATGGCGCTGAAGCTCTTGGCCGAAAGCACCACCTTGTCGGTGGCCCGGAGCATTTCCGCACGGAGCTTGGCAAAAAAGGTAAAGTCATCCCTTCTCGCCCCGAGCATCGGTTCGTAGATAATCCGATCAATGGTGCCCTTTTCCAGATTATCCTTGGCGGTGAGCTTCAGTCGATCGGCACAGACCTCAATCAATTCCCGAGGAACCTTTGAACCCTCACGGATCTTTCCTTCAATGGCCGCCGCGCCCTCCGGGGAAATGACCGAGTAGTAGCCGTGCGAGGTCATCAACCGGTAGTCGGAAAGACCGATGGCCTCGGCCCCGCCCGAGCCGCCCTCGGAGATCATCGAGACCATCGGCACCCGAAGTTTGGTCATGGCATAGATGTTTCTGGCAATCTGCTGGGCCGCACCCGACCCTTCCTCGACCGGGTAGGACCCGGGGGTGAAGACATAAAAGTGAATGGGAATACCCTCGGTTTCCGCCACCTGCATATAGCGCAGGGCCTTTTCATTACCCTGCGGTCGGCATGAGCCGCCATTGCGAAATTCCTCACCATGACCGGTTTCCTGACCAATGACCATAACCGACGAGGTGTAGGGTTTGTTCTTCAATCTTCGGGTGATGGTGGCCTTGGCACAGATCATCGCCGGATCGACGTTGGCGTCCCCTTCACCGCCCAGTTCGGTGTAATCTTCGTAGACATTTTCGAGGATGTCTTTCAGACTGAAGCGCTGGATGCTGCGGACGATTCTTACCCGTTCCATAGGGGTGAGGTTTTCTTCCGCCCTTTCTTCGAGAAAACTTATCGATTCTTCGAGCTTACGGATCTGCCCCTGGAGACTCTCCTCGCTGTGATCATAGATGGTCTGTTTCAGATCATCACAATTCTTCTTAAAACCGTCGAGATTACCCCAATTCGAATAATCCTTGACCTGTAACAGATAATTGATCCGCTCTTCTATTTTCAGAAGCTGCTTTTGTAATTCTTTCATAGTATTTCGTAACGGCTCCTAAAACGCCAGAAGCCGATCCAGATTATTTTTAAGGTAGTCGAGATTGGTGATGATCGGATTATTGTTTGCATCGGCGCCGGCAATGACTGTCTCGCTGAGAAACTGTACGGCCTTGTTTTTCGCGTCATCAACCGAATCACCCCAGACCAGCGCCAAAGCAAGATTTGGATCAAAGTCGCTGGGGATGGGGTACGGCCGGTCAAAGGGAACATGGGTATAAACCACCGACCACGGATGTGTTGGAAATTTGAATTCATTGATCGTACCGATCCACGGTGCAAAACCGCGCCGGGTATCTTCGGCAACGATGCGCAGTTCGATGGCGGCACCCTTAAATTTTACCGCATTCTGCTTGTAGCCGAGGCGGTCGCCCAGGCCCAAACGGATCTGCTCGCGAATCAAATTCGGCTGCTGACCATTGATATAGCTGATTCGCGCCGATATGTCGTTTTCAACCTGAATGCGGGTATTTACCTCAAGAAGATAGGGCTGCCCGGACCTGCTGACAATCCATTCCCAGGTGCCGACGTTGTCATATTTTACGTGGTTGGCAAGCTTCAGGGAATACTGGACAATCTGCTCGAGAACCTTCTTTTCGTCAAAATCATAGTCAAAGGCCGATTTATGGAAACCGGGCGCCGCCTCCACCCTTTTTTGTCGACCTGTCGACTGGATGGTACAGTTCCGCGAACTGAAATGGATTCGTTCACCGTATTTGGAACAAACCAGCTGAACTTCCAGATGGTTATAATCGCGCAGGCACTGTTCAATGAGCACACCGCCATCGCCGAACTGGCGTTTGGCATAGTTTTGCAGTTGTCGGTAAATTCTCCGAAATCGTTCTATCTCGGTGACCTCTTCAATGCCCATACCACCGCCGCCGGCCGCCGCCTTGACGAGGATAGAAGGTTGCTCGACGCCACTTTGCTTCTGGCTTTCAAGAAGCTGGGCGGCGATTTCCTCCGCTTCCATCTCATTGTAAATCGGCGCATCCGTCCCCGGGATGGTGGGAATCCCCAGTTGGTTGGCCACCCGTTTGGTATTAATCTTGTCACCAAGATCGCGGATCACCTCCCAATTCGGACCGATAAAGGTGAGGGGCCGATCGCGTTTCGTGGCCCTTCTGGCAAAACGAAAATCCTCGGAGAAAAAACCATAACCGGGATGGATGGCAGTGCTGCCGGTGTGATCGGCCACGGCAAAGATATCATTCGGTTCGGTGTAGCTGGTAATCCGCCAGGCGTTCTGGCCGGGTCCGCTGGTTATATTCTGTCGTACATGTTCCGAATCCTTATCGGCTTCGGTATAGACAACGACATACGGCAGACCGAGATCCTTGCAGGCATTCATGATACGTATGGCTATTTCGCCGCGATTGGCGATGAGAACCTTTCCTTCCAATCTTATCCTCGCTGAATTTAATGGTGACTATTGAGGCGGCGTTACGAAATATCGGCAGTTTATTGTCATTTCGTGACCGTGCCCTATGCCGTTCCCGTGGGTTATCCGGCCCATGCGCATCGACAACGGCTGGTCTTACGCTCCAGGTCGCCCGGTAATATCACAAAAGGGTGGCAAAGTACAGTGAACCATGGGAACCGACGCTACTATAGTCATGCCCTGTCGATTAGAAAAGAAAAATTATCCGCTCCCACCCCATTTCTTAACAAGAAAGCACATATTTTCAAGCGCATAGATATTTCCAGCTGATCATTTACCCACCGTTTTTGCGACCGGCAAACGAAAGAATCGCCAAGAGATCATTGATTTTTCCGGCCAGAATGTTATTTATCTGGAGAAACTGCCGCAGCAAACACTGATTACCACCACCATACTGCTAACCAACCCATACGATGAGCGAAGACAATACAAGTGACGTTCAGGAACCGGACCAAGAAAATGGCGTCCTGAAACGCCTGAAATCCCTGTTGAGTTTCACCAAACCCGGAACCAAGGAAGACCTTGATCACGAAATCCAGGAACTTCTCGAAGAAGGTGAAGAGCATGGACTGATTTCCTCCCTGGAGGAGAGAATGATCAACTCCATCCTTGAGTTCCGAGAAACCTATGCCTCGGAAATCATGACCCCGGCGGCGGAGGTGGTATCCTTCGATGAAACCTCGCCGATGTCTGAACTCATTGATATCGTCATTGAGAGCGGCTTTACCCGCATCCCGGTGTATCGGGGAAACCCCGACCATGTTATCGGGGCAATCCATGCCAAGGATCTGCTCCGACTCTGCGCCCGCGCGGATGCCCCCCCCAATGCCGGACCAGTGAATCTGGAAAGTTATTTGCGGCCGATCTACTTTATCACCGAATCGAAACCGATTGTCGATTTGCTGCGCGAGTTTCAGAAACGTAAACTGCATATGGCCATGGTCATCGACGAATTCGGCGCGGTTCGCGGCCTGATTACCCTGGAAGATATTCTTGAAGAGATTGTCGGCGAAATTGACGACGAATATGACAACGATGAAAAACAGATCGAGATAATTGACGAACAAACAATTCAGGTGCATGGCCGGGTTGACATTGAAGTAATTGAGGAGCATTTCCATGTGAAGTTTCCCGAAGGCTCCTTTGAATCGGTCGGTGGATTGATTATCCATGCCCTCGGACGACTGGCGATCATAGGTGATATTGTCGATATCAGTGGTTTTCGCTTTGAGACGAAAAGTGCCGATGCCCGACAACTGAAGCTGGTGCGCATCAGCAGGATTTCCGAGGACCAAGAGAAAAAGTGACCTCTATCTTCCGCAACCGGTATTTTTTCGCGGCACTTACCGCCCTCTGCCTGTGGCTTTCCTTTCCGGGTGGTGGTGAAATTTGGCCCCTGTTGTTCTTGGCCCTGGTGCCGTTGCTGTTCGGCATGCAGACCGGCAGCCCTCGGCAATCGGCCCTTTGCGGACTCGTCGCCGGCCTTGTCCACTTTCTTTTGCTCCTTTACTGGATTGTCATTGTTCTCGGCACCTACGGCGGTTTGGCCTGGTACTTTTCGATCCCGGCACTGCTTTTGCTGGCTCTTTATATGGGCCTTTATTTTTCATTATTTGCGGCCCTTGCCCGAGTCATCCTCACCATTTTCCCGGCCATCGCCGCCCTCTGGCTGCTGCCTGCGCTGTGGGTAGGACTTGACTGGCTGCGCAGCGTATTGTTCACCGGTTTTCCCTGGATGGATCTCGGTTACGCCCTTTACAAAATACCAATTGCCATCCAGATCGCCGACCTGCTCGGCCATCACGGGGTGACGTATGTGCTTGTCTTGATCAACACCCTGTTGTTCCTGCTGGTGCGGGCCTGGCCCTCGGGTCGCAGCCTATTGCTGCTCCTGGTGCCGGCCTGTTTGCTTATGGGCGGTGTCGGCATATACTCACAACAGCGGTTCGCCGAGATAAACGAACAAACCACGGCCGCCGCCACTCCCCAGCTGAGCATCGGCATTATCCAGGGCAATATCGACCAAAGCGTCAAATGGTCGCCCTCGCAACAGACGACCACAGTCCAGACCTATCTCAGCCTGAGCGAATCTCTCATGGCCTCGCGGCCTCCTTCCCTCATTGTCTGGCCGGAAACCGCCCTGCCCTTTTATCCGTTGAAGAACGATAACATGGGGCCGCTGAGAAAACTGGTCGAAGGCCGTGAACTGGCTCTTCTCACCGGCGCACCCTGGTATGAAGTTCTCGACCGGAAAGCGCAAAATGTACTGTTTTTCAACAGTGCCCTGCTGCTGCAACCGGACGGGGAATTCCATGGTAAATACTACAAATCACATCTTGTACCCTTTGGCGAGTATGTGCCTTTAAAACAATTTCTGCCGTTTATCGCACCCCTGGTCGAAGCAGCCGGCAATTTCAGCACCGGGACGATCGAACGTCCGCTCGCCTGGAAGGATGCACGGGCCGGGATACTTATTTGTTTCGAATCGGTCTTTCCGGAAATATCCCGCCAATGGGTCAAAGCAGGCGCCAATCTTCTGATTAATTTGACCAACGATGCGTGGTATGGTAAATCGAGTGCCCCGTATCATAGCCTGGCCATGGCGGTGTATCGCGCTGTTGAAACCAGACGCAGCCTGGTCCGTTCCGCCAACACCGGCATTTCGGCCTTTATCAGCCCGACCGGGACAATAGATCTGCAATCGGAAATCTTTGTCCCCTTTGCCGCGGCAAGAGTGGTAACTCTCATGCAGGGTGAGACATTCTGGGTGCGCTACGGCTATCTTTTCGCACCCGCCTGTTTGGCTATCGGCCTCCTCGGCAGCTGCCTTGCCATTGTTCGCCGGCGGCAGGAAACCCATTAAATTTACAACAAAAAAGCATTAAGGTTAAAAATTATGGTTATCGAAAGCGGTACCGCAGTATCCAAACAAAAACTCGGAGATCTCAAAACTCGTCTTCTCGTTCTCAAGGAGCATCTTTGACTTAGACCGCAAGAAGGAAAAACTTGACACCTTAGAGCGCCAGACCCTCGCCCCCGGTTTTTGGACTGATGCCGATAACGCCACGGTCATCCAGAAGGAACACGGTCAACTTCAAGAGGTCATCAGCGGCTGGGAAGCACAATGGAAACATCTGGAAGACACCGAGCTCTTCCTGGAAATGGTCATGGAGGATAAAGACGCTGACCTGGAACTGGAGATCGCCCACACGGTAGAGGCCATTGAAGAAGGGTTGGCCCAGGCCGAACTGGAATGTATGTTCAACGGCGAGCATGACACCAATAATGCCATCATCGCCATCCATGCCGGGGCCGGCGGAACCGAGGCCCAGGATTGGGTAGCAATTCTCATGCGCATGTATCTGCGCTGGGCAGAGATACATAGATTCAAAACCGACATCCTCGATTATCTGGCCGGCGATGAGGCCGGGACTAAAAGTGTTACCATCATGGTCAAAGGCCGCTTTGCCTATGGCCTTCTGCGCTCGGAGCTGGGCATCCATCGGCTTGTTCGAAACTCTCCCTTTGACGCCAGCGGCAGACGTCATACGTCATTCGCCTCGGTTATGATTCTGCCGGAGCTGGATGATTCGATTGTCGTGGAAATAGATGACAAGGAACTTCGCATCGACACCTATCGTTCAAGCGGCGCCGGCGGACAGCATGTCAACAAAACCGACTCGGCAATCCGCATCACCCATCTGCCGACGGGAATTGTCGTCCAGTGCCAGAACGAGAGGTCGCAGCACTCCAACAAGGCTACCGCCATGAAAATGCTCACTGCCCAGCTCTATGCGTTGGAAAAACAGAAAAATGCCGACCGCCAGGAAGGACTGGCCGGGGATAAGAAGGGCATTTCCTGGGGCAGCCAGATCCGCTCTTATGTCCTGCAACCCTATCGGCTCATCAAGGATCACCGTACCGACCATGAAACCGGTAACGTCGATGCAGTGCTCGACGGCAGCCTTGATTCTTTTATCAAGGCTTATTTGCTGTGGGGTAAGTGAGGGAGGTCGGGAAGAAAGAATGAGGAATGAGGCGTAGGGTGCATTGCATACACCTTGTTTATGCTGTGGATGAAGTAAAGGAAAAAGGTCGACTCGCAAGCGAGTCGGCCTTTTTCCTTTCTGTACAATCTCTCTTATTCCATTTCTAAATCAAGATGGGAACGAGAAGGCAAGCGAGCAGCGACGAGACAGTACAAAGAAGTACGGCGAGGAGCCGCACAGCGCCGCCGCCGATAGTTAACGCTTGATTTAGAAATGGAATTACAGAAGCTCGGTAATCGGGGTGTAGTTCAAACCAAAGGCCTCGGCAACCGCCTGATAGGTGACCTTGCCATCGATGATATTGACGCCGCGAGCAACCTCGACGTTGTCCTGGCAAGCCTTCTTCCAGCCCTTATTGGCGATCTGCAGGGCATAAGGCAGAGTGGCGTTGGTCAGAGCCAGGGTCGAGGTCTTGGCGACTGCGCCCGGCATATTGGCAACGCAGTAATGCACCACGCCATCAACGGTGTACACCGGATTGTCGTGCGAAGTCGCCTTCGAGGTCTCAAAGCAGCCGCCCTGATCAATGGCCACGTCAACCATGACTGAACCTTCCTTCATGACCTTCAGCATATCCCTCGTTACCAGTTTCGGTGCCTTGGCGCCGGGGATGAGAACCGCGCCGATGACCAGATCGGCCCGAGCCAAAAGCTCACGCAGTTTCGGAACGCTGCTCATGATCGGGAAACAGTTGCTGGGCATGACTTCCCGGAGATACCGCAAGCGGTCAAGGTTGGTGTCCAGCAGGTAGACCTTGGCGCCGAGGCCGCAGGCCATAAAGGCGGCATTGATACCGACGACGCCACCGCCGATAACCACTACGGTGCCGGGCTCAACACCCGGTACGCCGCCGAGGAGAATGCCCCGGCCGCCCTTGGTCATCTGCAGGTAATTGGCACCCTCCTGGGCGGCCATGCGACCGGCTACCTCGCTCATCGGGGTGAGGAGAGGGAGGGAACCATCGGCTTTCTGAATCGTCTCATAGGCAATATTTACCGATCCGGCCTTGATCAAGGCGCGGGTCTGCTGCTCATCGGCGGCCAGATGGAGATAGGTGAAGACGATCTGGCCCTTCTTAATATGGGCGTATTCCTGCGGCTGCGGTTCTTTAACATGCATGACCATGTCGGACTTGGCAAAAATCTCGGCAGCTGTGGCAACAATGGTGGCTCCCGCCTGGACATATTCAGCATCACTGAAACCGCTGCCCTTGCCGGCATTGGTTTCGACGAGAACCTGATGTTGGTGATGGCACATGACCTCAACACCTGCGGGGGTCATGCACACTCTGTTTTCAGCGATTTTTATTTCCTTGAGAATTCCGACGATCATTGTTGTCTCCTGTGGTGAGCGGTTTGTTTCTTAAAAAATTCTTTGCCGTTATTGCGAAGGATTTTTCGTGAAGAACGAATCCCTTTATCGGGGTGAGGAAGGTTTTTCCACCCTGCCGGTCCGGCAATGAGGAAAAAAGTTTGTAAATCAAAGTATATAAGGCACTTTCAGGTTGTAACCCTTGTAGACGATGAAACTTTCCACCGTCTGCACTTCTTCAATGCGGGCCACCTGCTCGGTGATGAACTCCAACAGACTGTAGCCCTGCCCCAGAAGCACCTGGAGAATTATATCGTACCTGCCGGTAACGATCGCGGCGGAAACCACGCCTCGCAGACGGCTGAACTCCTCGGCCTTTTTTTGCAACTCCATGTTTTTCAGTTTCACCCCCAAGTACAGGAGGTTATGGCCGGCCAGAACGTCAACCTGAACGGTTCCGGAAAACTTGAGTATCCCCTCATCCACCAGTTTGTTGACCCGACTGCGAATAGTGTTTTCGGTAACGGACAGCTCTTCAGCGATGAGCTTAAAGGATTTCCGTCCGTCTTTTAAGTGGCGAAGAATCTGGATATTGGTGTCGTCTATGTCCATTTTGGCGTCTGCTCGGTCAGGCTACCGCCTGTCTGCAATGGGATAAAATTAGTTATTTTGATATATTTTTAATTAATATTTGCTGAAATGTCAAATTTTTTAAAAATATTTTTATCTTTACATCAATACTGCGCGACAATGAAAATATTAGCCATCAATGGCAGTGGACCCCAATATCCAGACAGTAGTTTAAGTTGTACGCAACCATCAGGAAGGATGAGCGATGAGCGAAGAAAAAAAGCGAAAAAAAAGGGGACAGATTTATTTTTTAGGCCGTCCTGGCTTCTTATTTGAAAGGCGGATGTCGAGCTTTTTTTCTGTCTCCATTAGGAATCGCGCACTCCCGGTCAATTGTCCACGCTGTAAAGCATCTCGTATAATAATAAAATAAATCTGTCCCTTTTTCTTTCCTATTGTTTGGAATTCAGTAAGCTGTCCCCCGAATTATATGTCCCCTGAATTATACTGTGCTCATGAATCGACCTTCACCGGGGTCTTAAACCCAGGAGGCTTTATGGCAAGCACCGAACACGTAAGCTGGTCGAGAATGGCCTCTGCGGTATTGCCGATGATCAGTCCTGATATGCCGGTACGGGCGACCGTCCCCATGACGACAAGATCCGCTCGCAACTCCGCCGCCAGAGGAGTGATCACCTTTTTTGCCGGTCCCTCGGGCAGATGGAAGTCAGGCAAGAGGTAATCATATGCCTCCTTGCCGATCCAACCGCGCAGTTGTTCGGCCAGCCGGTAAAGTTCGTTCCTGTGGCGCGCCTGCTCTCTTTTAACATAATTGGTCACGCCTTTCGGCGACACTCCGCCCCTTGATGCTAACATTCTCTCAGCAAGAGCTTCCCAGGCATGGGCGATGTGCAGAGACGCCGCGTCGGAAAACGCTAACGAGGCGGCCAGTTCCAAAATTTCGCGGTTAAGATCATGCTCTGAAGGGAAAGGAACTAACAGATCGAAATCGACAGCCACCAGGATGCTGCTGTAGTTCAATTTCTCTGGCGGCTTCATGAGCCAGACCGGGCAGGGACACTTCCGGAGAAGATGCAGGTCGTCACTGCCGAAGAGCCTATTCGACCACGTCGGATTTTCCGCTGGTTTGATGAGCAGATCATACCCATTTTTCAATACGGCTCGAATCGCCTCAAGGTAGGTCTTTCCAACCAATACTTCCAGCCGGATTTGCAGGTGTTCTTTGAAAGATTGAAGCATAGATTCCATCGCCTTGTGGTGATCGGATTCTACGGCGGCTCGCAGCTCGCTGGATATCGGGCCTCCCGGCGGCAGACCGATACCTGCTGTGACGACCTGAGACGGGATTACATCAATAATTGTCAGGTCGGCCTGATTGTTTACCGCCAGCGAGACAGCACGCGCAATCGCCGATGCCTGGTCCACGGCCGGTTCGTTTAGGTAAAGGATATTTTTGAAACGCTTCATGAATCACCTCGTGTGTCACATTCGAGCCGCTAAAGAGGGGCCAGGTCCTTGAGCTTTTGGATAGTGCTCGATTTGCCGATAACGATCAGACAATCCCCCCCAAGCAGACGTTCCACAGGGTTGATCGATGTGATCTGATCCTGGCCTCTGCGAATGCCGACCAGGGTCGCTCCGAACTTTTGCCGAAAATGAAGCTCCGCCAAAGACTTGCCTGAAAGGTCCGAATCCTCTGACACCTTGATTTCGGCGATTTCAAAGCGGTCTGCGTCTTCTGCATTTCTCTTCGCCTCAAGTTGATTCAGCATGGTTTCAGCCTCCTTCAAACCATCCGGATGTCCCATGAGGAGCAGACGGTCTGCTGGAAAAATCCTGAAGTCCGGCTGCGGTTCGTAAAAGACGCGACCCCCTCGACTGACCGCCAGAACAGATATACCCGAAGCCGACAACGGGATTTCTCTTATGGTCCGCCCGGCAGCCGAAGCATCCGAACGAATACGCCGCTCGAGAAACGAGACAGGCCAATCAACGCTTTCCGGCAGAAAGTCCATCGCATAGGTCAAGGCGTCGGCCGCTTGTTCCGTTGCATCCTTAAAAGGCCGAAATACCAAATTGGCGCCGGCCTTTTCGAACTCAGCAGCTTCTTCACTGTTTGTCGCCGTCAAAGCCACCTTTCCAGTATAACCGTCCTTCTTGAGATTTTGGATAAGGGCCAGGTTCATCTCTTTGGAGCGAATGGCGCTGATGACCCATCGCGCCTTTTTTAACGGCAATTGCTCATGCATCTCCGGGTCCGCCATGTCCCCGTAAAGAACAGGCACCCCTCTTTTGCGCCACGTATCCAACGTGCCGGGGTCGAAGTCGATCCCCACAATGGCATTTTTTCGCCGTAGAAGGTGTTCCATCAGCCCACTGCCATAATTGCCCAATCCGACCAAAATTACGTCGACCGCTTCCGTTTCCCCAAGGTTGTCTATGCCCGCCTCCCGGTAAGCATTGCGCCTTTCAAAAATCTTCAATGGGGAAGATAGAAATTGATACAGCTGATAGGAATAGAGGATCATGTAGGTGGACAGAAATATGGTCACCACCCCCACAAGAGTGATAAGCCCCATCGTTTCTTCGGTAATGTGGCCGATACTCAGCCCCAAGGCCGATAAAATAAGCGAAAACTCGCTGATTTGGGCCACCGTAAGACCGGCGAGAAAACCGGTGCGACGGCGATATCCCATAACTCCCATGATGATCAGAACAATGAGTGGGTTGCCGATGAGCACAAAGATGGAAAAAACCAGCGACGCGCCCAATTGCGAGCCCACCATGGACCAATCCAATCGTGCGCCAAGATCGATGAAGAAAAACAGCAGAAGAAAATCCCGGAGCCCCGTGAGCCGTGCGCCAATCGAATCCCTGAAGGCGGTGGAGGCCAGTGAGACACCGGCCAGAAATGCACCGACCTCCTTGCTGAATCCCAACAGCTCGCTGCCCGCTCCGAGAAGGACCGCCCATGCGATGGCGAATAGCGTCAACAGTTCCAGCGAATGCGCAAGGCGCTGGGTCAGGTGCGGGATGACATATTTGATCAGCAGGGCAACCGCGCCCAATAGGCCCAAGCCTTTTGCGCCGATCATCAGAAACGAAAGATATCCCGAACCCTCCCCGGTAACAGATGCCCCCAATGTCGTCAGCCCGACCAGCGCCAGAATGGCGGCGATATCCTGAACAATCAGAAATCCAAGAGCGATCTGCCCATGAAGAGAGTCGATTTCTTTTTTGTCCGACAGAAGCTTTACAATAATGATCGTGCTTGAAAAAGTAAGCGCAACCGCGACATATGCGGCGCTGAGGTACGACATGCCCATGGCGATGGCAATGCCAAACCCGATAATCGACGTAAAAACGATCTGTCCGAGGCCGGTCGCCAAGGCGACGGGACCGGTGGTCCGAATCAGATTCAGATCGAGTTTGAGGCCAACGATAAACAGCAAAAGGGCTATGCCGATATGCGCCAAAAGCTCAATCTGCTCATAGCTGTGAATGATGCCAAGAAACGATGGGCCTGCCAGAATGCCCGTTGCCAGAAACATGATGATCAAGGGTTGACGCAATTTCTGCCCTATGATTCCGGTCAGCGTCGCTAAGCCCAGTATTGCTGCTATTTCTACGAAAGAATTTGTTTCCGTCAAAATCTCTATATCCTTATAAAAAAAAGGGGACAGATTTATTTTTTAGGCCATCCTGGCTTCTTATTTGAAAGGCGGATGTCGAGCTTTTTTTCTGTCTCCATTAGGAATCGCGCACTCCCGGTCAATTGTCCACGCTGTAAAGCATCTCGTATGAGCTTAATTTCATGCTCTGGTACAGTGCCTAGAACATATTCTGCATAAGCTTTCTGCCTTTCCAATTGATTTTCTCCCAGAGATAAATATGACGGATGAAAATCAACAACTGGATCTCTTTTACCGATTACCTTGACAGCATAGCTTGACCATTGATATACATCTGGGTCTTGTACCATACAAGCTCGCAACGGATTGAGTTCAATGTAACGACAACAGGCTGGCAAGTATTCTTCGGTAGAGATTATGCTCGATTTAAAACGCCCCTCCCATAAACTTCCGGTACGCTTTTCGAGTTTATTAACATATCGCGTCTGACGGCCAGCAACACGTTTCATCAACAAGGACAATGATTCCGGGTTCGCCCCTGGATCAACTATCAAGTGAATATGGTTGGTCATCAGGCAGTATGCATAGATCTTGCAATTGAATTCACCTTTGAATTCAATGAGGTTTTCCCGGTAATAGTTGTAGTCGTCATCGGAAACGAATAACGTCTGCCGGTTATGCCCACGCTGCACTATATGATGTGGGCTATGAGGAAGAATAATTCGGGCTGATCGTGGCATAATGCCTATTTAGACAAAATAATTTCATGAGTGCAATAATAAAATAAATCTGTCCCCTTTTTCAAAGAGCGTTTTATCGATTGGCCCGCCAACGAAACTTCCCATGATCCCTTGGCGGCAGAACGCCCAACCATTCTCTCATCTCCAGCGGGGTTGCGGTATGGCTAACAAAATATCGCTGAACTGCGCTGTGGGCTTAAAGAGGAGGGCCCTCTCCTAACCCCCATGGAGCTTATTTATAACACCTTGGATATACGGTGTAAACAGCAATTAATCTGCAGGACAGCGGCAGTGGAGAACAAGGCCCGGGCAGAAAGTAGGTGTCAAGTATACCTCTCACTCCCTTCTTTGCTCATGGCCTGACTTTCCTACCACTGACCAGAAACACCGAAAACGTCCTTTTGCTCCCATCCGCGGCCGACTTGGTAATTTCAGTGGCTCTGCTGTCTCGGATATCGGCAAAGCCGGCCTCGGTAAACATCGCCCGCACCGCCGCCCGGTCAAAGCCATGGTGAAAGACGCCGGTATTGTCGTCGTGGAAATGGCCGCCGTCCGGCTCCAGATCGGCAATCGCCAGGATGCCACAGGGAACCAGAGCCGCACCAAGCTGGCGAAGCAGCGCTGACGGCTGGCGCATATGATGCAGGGTCATGCTGCTCGTTATCAGATGGTATTCCCCGGTCAAGGTCTCGCCCTTTTCCACATCGATGAGCCGGGTGTCAATATTGGTCAATTTACCTTGAGCGATCTTCGCCTTGAGAATGTCCAGCATCCCCGGCGAACTGTCGATGCCGGTGATTGATGCGACCAGGGGTTGCAGTCTGAGGCTGACCAGCCCGGTGCCGCAGCCGAAATCCGCCGCCTTCATCGTCCGCTTTGGCTCTTCGGGCGGCGGCGGCACCGGTGACGAAGAGGTCTGTGAAGGCCCGAGCGACAACCCGAACGAGTGCCCGCCGGAAGCGGCTGGCTGCGAAGGCACGGAGTGCGGCGGTGGCGCCCCGGACAGCACGATCGACTACGGCAACTGCGCGTGCTCCTCGCCGGTCGGCTCGGGAAGCCTCCCGATCGTCCGCTGAGCGTCTGACGAGAAACGGCGTGCGCTGCGCACGCCGGTCGGCGCGCAGCGCTGATTCTCCCTGGGGGA
>JBBQVT010000068.1:0-20557 GCA_038211245.1 Desulfobulbales bacterium
GTTCTCGGCGACTGCGTCGCCGAGAACCGCGGTGCTGACTTCGTCAAGTACCTTGTCCCGGCGCTTTGCGCCAGAACAAGGTACTTGACCGGACACCGCGCACCACACAATCAAGCTGCGCTTGCTTGCGCGGCACACGGCGCCGGTCAGCACCGCGGTTGGATCACACAGGAGGATGTCGATGAAGGTGTATCTGAGCCACGATGAGTACAACAACAATATCACCCCATCATACATACGGGACGATGAATTCGCGCTTGATGATCAGGTGACATTGACCTTCTCAGGGTCCAACTCGGGCCAATTGATTATCCAGGGCGACGCATTTAGGGTCATGGCGATTCTTCGAGATATCGCTCTAGAGAAGTCGACTCGCCAGTTTCGGGACACCGACGCACGGCCAGAACAGGAAGAGATTATCTACAGAATGACTCGCGGTTTCTCCATCGTGTTCAGTTGCGCAGCCCGAGAATATCTCGCCTCATGCAGCTTCACGGGCAAGCAGCATCTCTATCGCACCCTCTGCGGGATTGCCTCACGTGCTTTGAGGACGGGAAAGACTTCTGTTGAGCCTGATTTCTTGGCCCAGTTGAACAGTGACAGGTTCTTCAAAGACGGAAACACAGAAATCTGATCCAACAAGACAAATGGAGTTTATCTCGCAAGCTCGAAAACTCATTTGCGACGTTAGGCCTTAAGGAGAACCTATGAACTTCTTTGATTCCGCTGAAGGTAAATGGTTTCGGAAATTACTTGAAACGAGCATGGTTGAGCGCCCAGGCAAGCCGATATCTATCAATGCCACTGCCGTTGCCCAGATGTGTAGTGCTGACCCTAAGAGCGCACAAGTTGCTATGCAGTTATTGGCTCAGCAGTTGAATGAAAAATTGAAAGGGCAACCTGTTTCTGATGCCGAGGACGTTGCGGGTGATCAACGCCTTGTCCTTGGCACTCTCTTTCTTGCTTACTGTGCTGTACGTCATGTAGAGGGCAACGTTTCTTTGGGGGCCATTCCAAAAGAACTGCAGTTCATTATCGACCAGTATCCAATAATTATGGAATGTATGCAATTTGTTACCGACCATAATGAAAGAAACAGCGATAAATCCCTGAAAGATCAAAACACAAATATTCAACCAACCTTTTCTGCCAACGAGCCTTCAGTTAAAGGCAAAGGTCGACTTTGCCAATTTTGCAAAGAGCGACCTGGGAAAATTGAACATAGAATCTCACCACCGATGAAGGTGGTCGAAATATGTGTGTGCGATGAATGTTCACGGAGCATTATCTATTGAATGTATAGGCCTAACAACCGCATCAACTCGGACTGGTAATTCCGCTGCGCTCCATTGCCAGCCGGTTATACGGAGCGTTAGCTTTCCTTTGCCAATCTGAACCACTTAAACAAACCTGCAAATTTAGACTCTTCCTGAACACTTGTTCTTTACAATTCAGCTATTTGCTTTAAGCGTGAGAGAATGGTCGGGGCCCTGGATTGACTCGCCCCATCCGGCGGAAGATGGCCTGAGAGGGCCTCACGAAATCGATGGCTTTCTAAAAGCTCCCGGAAGCACTCGACCAGGTGCCGCCGCAACGTGATTCGAGCCTCACCAATTTCTCCCACCACTTCAAGCCTTCCGTCCAATACCGCCACTATGTCCTCCATGTCGTGGCTCATCAGGTAATCACCTTCACCACGGCTTCTGAAGGCCGCCCGCTTTCCAGCGGCAAATCGGGGCATCCACACTGGTATCTTCTTGGAAACCCCCTGCTCGCAACTGTCCGGCCAATTGATAATATTCTGTCATGGTCGCTAC
Organism: Desulfobulbales bacterium; assembly: GCA_038211245.1. Classification (GTDB taxonomy): domain Bacteria; phylum Desulfobacterota; class Desulfobulbia; order Desulfobulbales; family Desulfocapsaceae; genus Desulforhopalus_A. The sequence continues at coordinate 1,818 of JBBQVT010000068.1, forward strand.
TTCGATGATGACATCCACATCTGGTGTTGCACCGATCGGCGGAGCGGCCATATCTGTGAGCAGTAGACCGGTGTCGCAACCACCCAGAAAAACCAGCTGGTCGATCAATTCGTCAAGGAGTTCGACTGCTGTTTCCAAGATCTCAAGGTTGGGGTTTGTTATCCGATGCATACTGCTCCAGCTGCATTCTCAATTTTTTCGTGGGAAAGAAAAAGGGACAGATTTATATGTGGCTTTTGCAAAATAGTTCTGTCCCCTTTTCATTCGCTCCAGGTTACAGAATTTTTTGATTTAAAATATCGTCTGCTCATGCGAAACGAAGTATAACCAAAGATGCAGAAATAATCCTTAAATCATTAAAGACAAAACCTCCTGAACGGGTCGTGCACATGTCAGGGAACAAGCAAAATCCGTAGTAACACGACCAAAATCGCCGCCCGGCGCAAACCCATTGTCAATAAGGGTTATATAGCCGATTTGTAAACTTACTGGCCGCAAACGCAAGGTAAACCGAGAAAGAAATTTGGAACCTTACATTATTCCTGAGAGCTATGGTGCCCTATGATGACGGCTGGCCTGAATATGAGGAGACTTTCATCGATGTGCAGGCATGATAATCGTCTGTTGCGGGATACTGTTGTCAAATTTCGGAGAATATTGCCGGTTTTTGGCGGAATATGCCTTGGCGATCTTGGTCCTATGCCAGTTATTGGTTGCAGCCTAAAATAATTGCGAAAGCTGTCGGAAAAAGGTAGTTTTGATGCAGTGCATCGGATGGCCCTTCGTTGGAAAGGAATTGAGACAATGATCAAGATACTCGCAATTAATGGTTCATATCGGGCTAATGGTATTACTGATCAAACCGTCGCGGCTTTAACGCAGGTTTTAATAGCGGCAGATGCCGAAGTCGAGATTATATATCTCCGCGAATATCCTATCGAGTTCTGCCTGAATTGCCGTGCATGCACCCAACAGCCAGGTGTGGCGCCGAGTGGTTGTGTACTCCAAGATGGCATGCAGGAATTGATCGACAAGATCGAGCGTGCGGATGGTTACATTTTCGCTGTTCCGACAAACTTTGGTTCAGTCACAGCCATCTTTAAACGGTTTATGGAGCGATTGACTGTTTATGCCTATTGGTCATGGGACATGAATGGACCACAGTATAGAAAAGCGCAGGTGCCAATGAAAAAGGCGCTACTGGTATCCTCATGTGCAGCTCCGGGAATTTTAGGTCGCTGGCTTTTTGGAACCAATAAACAACTCAAAATGACGGCAAAGACGATTGGCGCAGAAGTCGTTGGTTCACTCTTTACAGGCATGATTGCCAAAGAACAACACCCGAAGCTGCCGGAAAGTGTGCGGACCAAGATCAATGTTTTGGTGGGAAGACTGGTTAAGAAATGAAGTAATATCGGGATCAGCCATTGAAGTTAAAGTAGAAAAAAGGGACACTTCCTGCATTGAATAATAAAAAAGTATGAACATTTATCTTGTAGACCGAGCAAAGACCTGCAGTGATCCGTTTGTCAGAATGTAACACTGCACATCAAGGCGCTTTTGTCGAAGGCCGAGGTTGAGAGCCTTGACCGACAGACTGAGAATATTGGCTGAGTCACTTTTTTAATCCGGAGATACCGAGCATACTCTGTGCAGGTTATATAGCACTCTGATCTGCGAAGATGTGCCTGTAAATGGTATAAACGCTCAATCAAGCGGCGGGTTAGTGATGTTTCACCGGGTGATGCCAGCGGCATACCGCTGCCATGCCAACAACGAGTGTGGCAAGCCATATGAGACGGCTCTGGTAGCGATCAAAAGGACTGGAGAGAGCTCCGCAGATAAAGGCATTACCCAGGAGAGCAATGAACACATAAAGGGCGAGGCCCACAAAATCATGACGTTTTTCTCGCAAACCCCAGCCGACTACAACAAGGAGACCCAACACCGACAGATACGCCACTGGAATATGCACAATATTCAGCGTATCAAACAGTTTTTGCGTAATTTTTTGATGCTGCTGATTGGCTGATTTAAAAGAATCGGCAATTTCCGGAGATAGTCTGGCGAAAACCATTCGCGTGTAATCCTGATAATTATCCAATCCGTCGCCTGTTTTGACCATCATAAACTGCTCGAAAGTGGCCTGAAAAGAAGTCCACAAAACTTCATCCGGATAATCTTTAATACTTTCAAGCACGACCTCTTGAAACTCGGAATTTCCGGTGTTTTCTGTCCAGGCGCCGAGATCCTGAAAGGGTGAGTTTTTGGACCAGAGGAACTCATCAGCTGTCTTAGGCAGGCGCTTTTGCAGAGCGCACAACCTCATACCCGCTACCGGGCAATTGTCTGCCAGCCATTGCTGTGCAAGGCCTGCCTGCACAAAACGTCCAAAGAGAAAGACAGGTCCTCCCGTAGAATACGTTATCTTTCCAGAAAGAGCCAGATTGACCATTGGTATCAAAGCCAGACTGGCTGCCACTACAACGATCGGAGGCAAAATGTAGGTCGAAATAAGCCGGCTTTTTCGGTAAATTACTACACGAAGAATGAAAAGAGTGGGTATCAGTCCGATCCCTAACGCTAAGCACGAATTATGCGACATCAGTCCCAGCGAGGCTGTTGCAAAAAGTCCCACTCGTTCGAACACATGCAGGTTTTTCCAGGAGAAAGAAAGGAGCCAGAGGGCCAATATCACTATAGGTACTAGAATATCAGGCATTAATTGGCTTGTGTACCACGAGATTCCCGTCAGTAGACTCAGCCCTAGGCAGGAGATGGCAGTAGCAAACGGACCCGCAGGAATTTTGTGACAGCGAAGCGCAAGGTGAATCACCCAAAGACAGAGAAACGATGTGACTATTATCGGCCCCCAGAAGAACCACCAGCCAAACGATGTCAACCAGAGAAAAAATCCGTAGAGAAATGAGCGTCCTGGATAGATTGTCATTTCCATCACGCGATCCAGATATCCGCCTGTATCGAAAAAGACGATGGCAAAACCATTCCACAGAGCCGGGAAAAGAAAGGGTATGCTGCCGAACGTGAGACAAAGAAGCCAGGCTTTTTTCGACGTTATTGTCGATGAAGTTCGGCATGCGGAAAGGGGTAGGTCACAAATTTTGTTCGATTCAATACATTTTGGGGGAAGATTGTTTATCATATTTTTCAGCTCATTTGTTTCAATTAGAGTTGAACGATTTGAATTGCTAGCCAATCACCATGTTGTGAAGATAGACTCTAGCGTTTTATAGGCTGGTCGTAAATGATTGTGAGCGAAATATTTCGAGTGAATAGCCGGTAAGCAGCATCGCAACTCCTTCTTTTCTTACTCCTTCGTCTGTACATGGCAGACCCCGGAAAGGGTCCGTTGCTCATATGGAAAGTATTTTGTTTTCAAGCGCAGGGCGACATTGACCAAGGCGATGAGAACCGGTACCTCGACCAAGGGGCCGATGACCGCCGCAAAGGCTTCTCCGGAATTGATGCCGAACACGGCTATGGCAACGGCGATAGCCAGTTCGAAATTGTTGGAGGCGGCGGTGAAACTGAGCGTCGTTGTCTGCTCGTAGGTCGCCCCGGCCTTTATGGAGAGGAAGAAGGAGACGGCGAACATCACCAGAAAATAGATGGTCAAGGGGAGGGCGATGCGTAGCACATCAAAGGGCAACTGAACGATATACTCTCCTTTTAACGAGAACATCACAAGAATGGTAAAGAGAAGAAAAGTCAGGGTCAACGGGCTGACCTTCGGTACAAATGTCTCTTCATACCATTGTTTGCCGCGGCTTTTGATGCCGATAAAGCGGGTCAACATTCCGGCCAAGAAGGGGATGCCGAGGTAGATAAAGACCGATTGGGCAATTTCGCTGATCGATATATCGACCACCACTCCTTCAAGACCAAACCACCGTGGGACGACGGTGATGAAGATCCAGGCATAGAACGAGAAAAACAGGACCTGGAAAATTGAATTAAAGGCCACAAGGCCGGCACAATACTCGGTGTCGCCGTCAGCAAGGTCGTTCCAGACAATGACCATAGCGATACAGCGAGCCAGGCCGATGAGGATCAAACCGACCATATATTCATGCGGTCCGGAAAGAAAGGTGACGGCGAGAAGAAACATCAGGATCGGACCGATAATCCAATTCTGCACCAGAGATAGGGCAAGAACCTTGCCGTTTTTAAACACCTGCCCGAGTTCTTCATATTTAACCTTGGCGAGCGGCGGGTACATCATCATGATCAGGCCTATGGCGATGGGGATATTGGTCGTCCCAACCTGAAACCTGAAAGGCATTGATTATTTTATTGATTCCCGGGAAAAAATAGCCACCAAAGACGCCAAGCAGCATCGCCGAGAAGATCCACAGGGTGAGAAATCTATCAAGAAACGAGAGCTTTTTTGTTGAAGCAGCCATAGGAGTCCTTGAGAAAAAAATGAATCTTTTTTAATCCTTCATTGCCTTTGCCAGTTTATGCCGTCTGCAGAATTCCGCCGTATTGCATGAAAGAATATCTACAAGTTTTTGCCGGTCAGCCTTGATTTCTGCTGAGTCGATAACCGCACCCTTGAGCCAGTTGCCAATCAGGGCAGGGAACGATTGGGCAAGGCGATAGTAAACCCAGCGTCCTTCCTTGCGGCTTTGCACAAGGCGAGCCTTGTGCAGGATGCTCATATGCCGGGAGACGGTTGCCATGCTGATCTGCAGCAACTCGGTAATCTGACATACGCAGAGCTCGTCATGTTCGAGCAAGGCGGCGACCACGCGCATTCGGTTGCCGTCGGCTAGGGCTGCCCTTTACCCAAACCATTCTCAAACTCCCGCATCAGGACTTGCACTCGCTTGCGATTAATATCATGACCTGCTGCTTTCAGGAAAACCACCATCTTACGGCTGCCGTAGAACGGATGGCGGGTGTATTCTTCGTCAATCAGGCGACTGAGTAATAAATCGCTTTCATCAACCGGTTTCGGCTTTTGTTGTGCATAGACCGTCGCCCGGCTAATACCCGCCGGAATACATTGTTTGGCGACCGGAATAGCATTTGCCTTGTTTATCCAAGCTTGCCGAACAATCATCGGCTGATCCCGGACTTTTTTTCAACCAGTCGAGCTCCATTTTCAGTTTGCCGATTTCGCTGAACAGCTTTTCCGGTTCCCGGTGTGCATCGATTGGCTTTGGCCCTCGCTTGCCTTCAAACAACGTCTTCGCTTGCACCCCAATTTCCTTCTTCCACTGTCCAACCGTAACCGGATGGACACCAAATTCCTGTCCAATCTCATTGATCGTCTTTACCCCGCGCAATGACTCCAGCCCGACCTTCGCCTTGAACTCGGAACTGTAGAACTGTCTCTTCTTCGCTTCGCTCATCGGTTCTCGTTCCTTATGATTGCGCACAGTTTAAACTAGTGTCTGGAATATGGGGTCCACTATAGTTTAAGAGCCTATTATATTTTGCCAGCATAACAAAACTATGCTATCAGTTGAAAGTATATATTGAAAATACTGAAACTTCGATAAACTGGACAAACACCGATCCTTGGAAAAATCCTAGATAAATTGGGTTCATTGGCTCCATGGCAACTTGGAAAAGCGGTCTCTTTGCTCGAACAGTTCTTTATATCCTTAAAAAGATATGGACGGCTTGCACCGACCTCTTGCCCATCGTCCTGGTAATTGCCTTTTTCCAGGTTGTGGTTATTCGCCAGCCGCTTCCTAATCTTGTGGAAATACTGGTCGGATCGGTTTTAGTCGTTATTGGTCTGAGCCTGTTTGTGGAAGGACTGGAAATGGCCCTTTTCCCTATTGGTGAGGGGATGGCGCAGGCGCTCACCCGAAAGGGGAGCCTGTTCTGGCTACTGACCTTTGCTTTTGCCCTTGGGTTTTCCACTACGGTTGCCGAACCTGCCTTAATTGCAATTGCCTCAGAGGCGGCAAATATTGCTAAGACAGGTGGGTTGATTGAAAACAATCCAGCCGCCGCCGACAGGTACGCCATGGGTTTGCGACTAACAGTGGCCTTTTCCGTGGGGTTCTCGATTTTACTCGGAGTACTGCGCATCTTGCGCAATTGGCCTCTGCACTTTATGATAATCGGTGGCTATATTGTTGTTATGGGCATGACGATATTCGCTCCTCAGGAAATCATCGGCATCGCCTACGATGCCGGCGGGGTTACCACTTCCACTATTACCGTCCCGCTGGTTACGGCCCTTGGGGTCGGCCTTGCAACAATTATCAGAGGCAGGAATCCTTTAACCGATGGTTTCGGGCTGATTGCCTTCGCATCGTTACTGCCGATGATCTTTGTCATGGGCTATGGCTTGATTATTTTTTAGTATCTTTTGAAATAATTTTCTGCGCGTTTTTAGCAGAAAATTGTTTCAAAAAGGCGTTTATCCCGATTGTCGGGGTTAGATTGATAAGGAGCAACGGATGGGTTTTCTCAACAACTTTGCCAAAGATATTCTCCTTACCTGCAGGGATGTTTTTCCCATCATCCTTCTCTTCGGTTTTTTCCAGTTGGTTGTACTGCGCCAGCCGATTCCTAATCTCCGGCGTATTTTGATCGGCACCGTTTATGTAGTCATAGGCCTAACCCTATTTCTCGTCGGTCTCGAAAAGGCCCTATTCCCGCTGGGCAACATCATGGCTACTCAGCTTTCCGATCCTGTTTTCCTCCAGGGAAGCAAGGCAAGTATCGACTTAACAGATTGGAGCAACTACGGCTGGATATATCTTTTTGCCGCCTTGACCGGTTTTTCCACTACCATCGCCGAACCATCTCTTATTGCCGTTGCCTACAAAGCCAGGGAGGTGTCCGGCGGCAGTATCAATGCCTGGGGTCTGCGAATTACGGTAGCTGTTGGAGTTGCATTCGGCATCAGTTTAGGGACATTCAGAATTGTTTCCGGCACCCCGCTGTATATTTATATCTTGGTTGGCTATGTTATAGTGATCATTCAGACCTGTTTTGCGCCGAAAAGTATTATGGCGCTTGCCTACGATACCGGAGGGGTGACCACCTCGACCGTGACTGTTCCCATCGTCGCGGCGCTCGGACTTGGCCTATCTTCCTCCGTGCCGGGCAGAAACCCAGCGGTTGATGGGTTCGGGTTGATTGCCTTTGCCAGCCTTTTTCCGATAATTACCGTTTTAGGATATGCGCAATATGGCCAATGGGCTGCCGCCAGAACGCATAAAAAACATAAGGAGAATCAAAATGAGGTTTAAAGTCGTGCTGGCCTCGGTGAAAACGAATATCACCGACTCCGTGGTTGATGCCGCCAAGGCGGCAGGAGCTACCGGTGCCACAATTATTCCCGCTCGGGGGACAGGGATCAGAGAAGCCAAATCATTTTTTGGGCTCTCTCTCGAAGCGCCCACCGATATTATCTTATTTTTATTGGAAGAGCACATTGTTCAGACTGTTCTTGCAGCGATCGCAACTGCAGGAAAATTCGATAATCCGGGAACAGGTATTGCTTTTGTGCTGCCGGTAGAGTCCGTGGTCGGGTTGGAAAGTCAGATGGAACGTTTTAAACAGGAAGTCAAGGATCAGTATTTTTAGGCGCCGTTACGACTTCTTATACCGTAGCCGGCGCCTATCCCGTCTAATATATGTTTATTGATAGGTTTGACACTGGTGCATTGTGAAAAGAATTGCAGGGCTTACATAAGAGAGGAAAGATGACAACAACACAAGGCGGCATAATCAGAGGACGGGACGTGATGAGTGCACGGATCATATCCATTGACGGCATGGCCACGGCAAAAGACGCCGCTATAAAAATGCGAATGGAAAATGTACAGTCCCTTCTGGTCAACAAGCGGCATGAGGATGATGCCTGGGGACTGGTAACGATCCAGGATCTCATTACCGGTGTCTTGATTCCAGGGAAACAAGCGGAAGACGTCAATGTTTATGAGATTATGACAAAGCCGATTTTTTCGGTTCAGGCGGATATGGATATCCGTTACATCGCTCGACTTTTGCATCGGATGAATTTGCGACGGGCACCGGTTGAAGAAAAAGGGCAACTTGTCGGGATGATTACCTTGTCGTCTCTGGTCCTTGAAAATGACGTTTTTTTGTCGCCCTAGCAAGAAATTTTCAAGGTGTTTGTGGATCGAAGATCGGCGTGTCTTTACCTCTTTTCCGGATCTATCTTTCATCTTTCGTGATACCTGTTGATATCGCGACCGCGAAACCGATAAGGTGCGAGCCTTTGATGCCGGTTCCGATGACTATCTGACCAAGCCGTTTGGGGTGGGAGAATTGCTGGCGCGGATATGAGCCATGCTACGGCGAGCTCTGCAACAAGGGTCGGAGCCGGTAAACCGGATTGATGGTATGGAGGTGGAGTCCTTTGGCGACAATTCCACCGAAATAGTATTTGGTTGGCTTTGTTCACCCGGAGGCCAGCCGAAAAGCCGTGCGCTTCGGGCCTTGGGCAGCTTCAGGATTGTTTATGGGTATCAGCCGCCGACATCATTCCCCTGCGTGATCTGTTCGGGCTGCTGTTTTTTGCCTCGGTAGGGATGCTCCTCGAGCCCCGGTTTCTTCTCAACAATCTGGGGCAGGTGTTGCTGTTGGTGCTCCTTGTCAGTGTCGGCAAGTGGGGAATCTTTGCCGGGCTTGCGAAAATCTTCGGCTATGGCAATGTTGTCCCTCTGGCTGTCGGTCTCGGCTTGTTTCAGATCGGCGAATTTTCTTTTGTTCTCGCCAGGGTCGGGGTGACCACCGAGTCGATCGATAAGGATTTTTACAACCTGGTATTGACCGCAGCGGTACTGACCATGGTTTTAACCCCCATTGTTTCTGCGCAAACCGGTCGTCTTTATGCCCTGAAAAAGAGGTGGTTTCGCAACGACCCCCTGGAATCGATCAACTTTCCGGAAGAGGCCCTGCACGACCATGTGGTCATCGCCGGTGGCGGGCGAGTGGGCTTCCAGGTCGCAGCGGTTCTGGATCGGCTTGGCATCTCCTTTGTGCTGGTGAAGATTATCTCACCCTCGGACAGATGCGGGTGGCTGAGCACTCTTTCGACCTGCAGTGGGTCCGGTTAGAACCCGGCAACGGGCTGATAAACAGGCGTATCGGCGAGGCGGAGATTCGTAAAAGCACCGGGGTTTCGGTGGTTTGCATTATTCGCGAACAACAGTTGGTGTCGAATCCCGATGTCGGGTTTCGTTTTCAGAGCGGCGATTTGCTGGCGATCATCGGGTCCGGTGAAGCCCGCGCCTGCTTCCATCATTTTGTTGAACGCCGCGACAATGATGGCGTTGGAGTCGCCGCTTCGGCCTGAAAGGAGATGGTGCGGAAAATGAGGACCACCGGCTGAAGTTACAGATTTCCCCTACCCATGCGTGGTAACGCATATCCATCAATTCTGCCCTTGATTTCGGTTAGTATTTATGTTCCTATTTTCACGATAGGAAATGATTACAAGCAGAGGAGTAGCACCCCGTAATTTTAAGTCGATAAAGGGTGCCGTGCATTTCACGTCGATCTCCAGGCATCGAATAAAAACACAAAGGGAGGGCCATACCATGTTCATTGATCTTGGCGACCTGTCTAAAGGTATGGGAATGCTTTTCATGAGGGAATTCATGGAAACTGCTGAAAAAACATCCTGTAATGCGGGCCAGCTTCTTTTTCGGAAAGGCGATGCCACACACCATTTTTATACCTTGATACAGGGTGAGCTTCGATTAACCATCGGGGTGGGTGAGCAGTACGTTTATACGGTGCGCCATGCTGGGGATATTTTCGGCTGGTCCAGCCTTGTAGGCGGAGGCATCTATAGCGCAACGGCAGTCTGTACCAAGCCCTCCGAGATACTCAGGTTCGATCGTGATAAGCTGTTGGATCTGCTGGATAGGCACCCTGATAGCGGCTTTCTCTTCTATAAGAAATTGTCGGAGGTGCTCGGCAACCGCCTTCTGGAAGCTTATCGGATAATTGAGGGACAGGGGACTTGAGAGCTAGGAAAAACCTTGCTGCATAAGGCTGTATCAAAAACGAGAGAGCAAGGGGTGATTGTCGTCCATGACTTTTTCAGCGATAGCGGCTGGCGTGGATCTTTGTATGATATGCATATGATGCCCAACACCTTCAACGGTAAAACATATTCGCAACAGGAAATTATCGAGTTTTGCCTGAAGGAGAAATGACAGTGGGTTCACTTCTACTGAGCGTTGACTTGGAAGATGTTCGCGATTGGGTCAAGGATGGTTCTCGCTACCGCGAGGGCGTGCCGGAAAACACCAGGAACTACCTGCATCACTTCAAACGATGGGGGGTGAGGGCGACTTTTTTTGTGGTCGGCGAGGTGGCGCGGCGCTATCCGTCGCTCATCGGGGAAATTGTTGAGGCAGGGCACGAGTTGGCCTGCCATGGCGATGTCCATCTGCAGCTCGATAAGCTGACGCCGCAGGAGTTTCGGACGGATATGCAGCGCAATCTGGCTGCCCTGGAGAACGCCGGCGGCAAGGGCATTGCCGGGTTCAGAGCCCCGACATTTTCCCTGACGGCGCGTACTGCCTGGGCTCATGGGGTGTTGGCCGATCTCGGTTTCAGCTATTCGAGTTCGGTGCTGCCGGCAGCTAATCCGCTCTATGGCTGGCCCGAATTCGGCAGGGGCGCAAGAAAGATGGCCGGTGGGCTTTGGGAGCTACCGGTTACCCTGCACGGGATCCCCGGTTTGCCGGTGCCGATAGCCGGCGGGGTGTATTTTCGGGTACTGCCGTTTTTTCTGACACAGTGGGCGATTGGCAAAAGCATTGCTAACGGCCAGCCGGTGGTCACCTATTTTCATCCCTATGATATCGATACCAAGCAGGAAAGATTCATGCATCCGGATCTCGGAAACAAGAAACATTTGAACATGCTCATGTATATCGGTCGAGCGAAGGTTCTCAAGCGGCTGGATAGTTTACATCGGTCGTTTCCTTTTCAGGCATATGGCGAGTATGTCAATCATCTCCAGGCTGTTTCTTAAAGATCACCTGATTGAGATTTCTTCTTATTAGGGACAGCTGTTCGGCAAGAAGTCCGAGGAAGAAGAAGATCAGGCCGGTGACAAAGAGAAACAACGTACCGACCGACACGCCTTCGCCGCGCAGTAATATCGGAATGCCCCACACCGCGCTGAACAGCAGGAAAAAGAGTGCCGGTGGGAAAAACAGGCGCATCGGGTCAAACATCGTCGCGACATGAATTATCTCAAGGACGGTATCAAAAGCCGTCTTGATACTGATGGTCGATGTGCCGGTTGTGCGGGGGATGACGGTGATGGGGTGTTCGAGCACCAGGTGCCGTTGGTTGATAAAAATAAGGGTGATTATATCGCTGAGGGCCATGTTGTCCGGGCAGAGGTGCATATAGTGCTTGACCAGGTCGGTAACATAAATCTTCATACCGGAGTTAAGGTCATAGATGGGGATGTGCATGAGCAGGCCGGCGATAAATCGGATCAGTGCCTTGCCGGTTTTTCGGTAAAGACTTTCTTTATGTTTTTGCCGGTTGCCGATGACCATGTCGGCATCGTTTTCTCGTAGAATGCCATAGAGGGCGGTAACATCCTCGAGTCGGTGTTGGCCGTCGGCATCAATGGTGATTACCAAAGGGGTTTTTGTCGCATGGATGCCGGATTTAATGGCCCCGCCGTAACCGCGATTCACCTTGTGGTGGATGGGGTTGAAGAAAGCCGGGTCGGCAGAGTTGTTCAGCAGTTCTTTGGTGCCGTCTCTCGAACCGTCGTTGACGATGATCAATTGGCAGCCGGTTTTTCGACAGTAATCTACGAGCTCCGGCAGGAAAGACGATAAAGCCTGCTCTTCGTTATAGGCGGGGATGACAATAGTAAGGTCATTCATACGGGCTTGGAGGAAGTATATCGGTTAATTGTTGATGATAATAGAGAAAACCGGGATTACCTGCCAAGGTAATGTAAGGATCAAACTTCGCCTGCTTGGCTTGCGGGAGGTCACCCGCTGGTTGTCTCCCCAGTGATTGCGAGTATATAAAGATGGTTGCTTGTGTCAAGTCAAAAACAGGGTGTTAAGCCCACGAGACCACTTCGACCAGGGCTGTTGTTGGAATAGTGATAAACGGCAGCTTTTTGCCGTTTGGCGTTTTGCTGCCGATGCCTTCGAGAAACCGGCTCACGCAACCACCTTCAACCAGCATGGCTGCGATGGCTTTTCCGGCATCAAGGGTGCTGCCCGCCACCGACGCTTACGACCATGTCGATATCCGCGTATTGTCGGTCGGCCACGACTGTGTCAATCATTTCCGGCGAGGGTTCGCTGGAGACATGGATGGTTTTCACCGCGATGGCGAGTTTGTCAAAGATTTCGTGCAGAGCGGCGAAGCCTTTGGTTTTGGTGAAAGAGATACTCCCAAGTACGAGCAAGGGGGCAGGAGCCGAAAGAGAGGAGAGTATCTTCATCTTATGCGGGAGGGGGATAAGGCACTGCCAGTACCTTTTAACGCGGATACTTGTCGGCGATATAATCCTTGAGATACCGGTTCTCCACGTCCTTTTCCTTGAGCAGAGCTTTGACCACATCGCCGATCGAGACCATCCCTTTGAGTTCCTTGCCGTTCATAATGGGAATATGACGTATTCTGTTCTCCGTCATGACCGCCAGGATATAGTCAACATGGTCGTCTTCGGTGCCGACTATCAGATTGGTAGTCATAATCTCCTCAACGGCCATAGTCTTGATTTTTTCAAGATGATTGACCACTGCCATCAAGACATCGCGAGCACCGATGATGCCGAGGATAGTGTTGTCTTTATCAACTATCAACAGGGAGCCGATGCGATTTGCCGAAAAAATCGACATCGCGTCAACAACGCTGGTATTTTTCTCAATGGTGACAACCCGATTTCCTTTTGCTGCGAGAATATCTTTCACTTTCATTTTGTGGGCTCCCGATTTGGAATCTGTGAGCAGGAAAACAGTTGCTCAGTGCTGATTGTTACCGTTTCAAATTAGATGACGATAGGATAAATACCTATGGCGAACACGCAGAAAACCAGGATGAAGGTGCAGGCAGTTGCGAAAACCGATCCCTGTGTCTCAAAATTTTCTTCGGCTTGGTGAAAATACATATTAATGACCAGTCGCAGGTAGTACCACATTGACAAGATACTGCTGACGATTCCAAGTACCGCAAGGGCCATCTGATCTGCCGATATGGCACTGGTGATTACATAGAATTTTCCCATAAAACCGGCAGTTGGAGGAATTCCGGCCATGGACAGGAGAAAAGCCGTGATTGCCGCCGCCGAGTAAGGCCGAACCTTGGCAAGGCCTTTAAAATCATCAAAGGTGCAGCGCTTCTCGCCTTCACCACCAAGATAGGCGAGTGCGGCGAACATCCCAAGAGTTCCGGCGGCATAAGCAGCCAGGTAATAGGCGATGACGCTGCCGGTGAAATGCTCGGTGCTGATGGCAACCAGGGCAATGAGCAGATAGCCGGAATGGACGATGCCGGAGGCGGCCAGCATCCTTTTCAAATTGTTTTGGCCAATGGCGATCAGGTTGCCGCCGAACATGGTAAGAACAGAAATGTAAAAGAGAAATGTCACCCAGCTGCCGTGTAATCCGCTATTTTGCGCGAGAAAGTTGGCAAAGACGGTGAAAATCGCGGTTTTCAGGGCGGTTGCCATAAAGCCGGTGACCGGGGTCGATGCCCCATCGTAGACATCAATAACCCAGGCATGGAAGGGAAAAGCAGCAGCTTTGAAGAGAAGCGCCACGAAAATGAAAAAAGTTCCTCCGATGATGAGTGGTGCAGTAGCCGAATTGGCAGCACAGAATGCACCGATTTCGACAAACTTGGTACTCTTTACCCCACCATAGATGAGCGCCGTGCCCATGGTGAAAAAGGCTCCGGCGAAGGCTCCGAGCATGAGGTATTTTAAAATGGCTTCCGCGGCCTTAATATTTGATCGGTCGTAACCGACGAGGACGTAAATGGCCAGGGACATAATCTCCAGGGCGATAAAACTGGTGATAAGTTCCTGGGAAAGGGTGAGGAGGAGCATGCCGCAAGCGCCAAACATCATGATTGCATAAAATTCCAAGGTACAAAAAAGATTGACCTTGAAGTAGCTATGGGTGGTCATGGCGGTAAAAAACCCGCAGGCAAGGATAATCAGGCCAGCCGCCTGTGTGAAGGTACTCGCCACCAGCATGCCGTTGAAGACACCAGCAAAGACGGCCGTTGCTGGACCGCAACCGACCAGCAACTGCACAAAAAAAGCCACGGCGAAAAAGCCCATACTCAGGTAGGTCGCCGTCTCCAAGCGGCTTTTTTCAAAAGCGGCGAGAAGCATCAAGAGGATGGCCCCTGAACAGATGATGAGAAGAGGGAGCAATGCCAAAAAATCGTTCATAATGGGTACCCTGCCTTAATTCTTTTGATGAGTGTCTAATGCAATCGGAAATGTTGTGTCTGCAAGCTGATTTTTGGCAATGATGATTGAAGATTCTGCAATATGCAACTGGGCGGTGGGCTCAATCTTTTTAATAAATGGCTGGGGAAAAATCCCCATGGCCAGAATGAGCAGGATGACCGGCAGAAAGGTCAGTGCCTCGGAGATCGTAAGATCTTTAAAATTTTCAGTACGTTCATTCGGTTTTTCGAAGAAAACCCGTTGGAACATCCATAACATATAACACACCCCGATGATCAGTGAGGTGCCGGCAAGAAAACCGATAAAGCCGCTGAATTTGATGGCACCGAGGATGATGAGAAATTCACCGATGAAACCGCTGGTTCCCGGCAAGCCCACCGAGGCGAGCATGGCGATGGCAAAAAAGGTTGCAAAGATTGGCGCCTGATAAGCAATGCCGCCAAAATCGGCAATGTTTCTAGTCTGCATCCGTTCTTCCATCAGACCGATAAAGAGAAACAGTACGCCGGTGCTGGTGGCGTGGGCGGCGATCTGGAACAGACAGCCGGTCAAGGCCTGCACATTCATGCAGAAGACCCCAAGGGCAATGATGCCCATATGTGATGCGGAGGAAAAGGCCAGCATGCGTTTCATGTCTTTTTGGGCAATTGCCGCAAGTCCGCAGTACATCATGCCGATGACCCCGGCAAATGCCAGGAGTATTGCGAAGCGGGCCAATTCAAGTTCAAAAACCGGCACGACAAAGCGAATAACTCCGTAGACGCCGATCTTGGCCATGATCGCCGAAAGGACAAAGGTAGTTGAACTCGGTGCCTCGGTATAGGCGTCCGGCAACCAGGTATGAAAAGGGAAAAGGGGGATCTTGATGGCAAAGGCGATCATGAACATAAAAAAGGCCAGGACGGCGGAACCGCCACTCAACTGAAGCTTGCTGAGTTCGACGATGTCGAAAGTCCACGCGCCGAATTGGTTATGGTAGGCAACACCAACATATACGATGCCGGCAAGCATAAGCAGCGAACCGGAGATGGTGTAGAGGGTAATTTTCAGGGTTGCCGGTAAACGATTAGGTCCTCCATAGATGCCGATCATGAAGAAAATCGGCAGCAGCATGATTTCCCAGAAGATGTAGAAAAGCACCATGTCGGTTGCGCAAATGGCGCCAATCATCGCACCTTGGGTAATAAGAAGATTGGCATAGAAGCCTTTGGTTCGTGTCGAAAAAACGGTGAAGACCATGGGGAAAAGGATTGCTCCGGCCATAAGGACGAGAAGGCTTATGCCGTCAACGCCCAGGCTGTAGCGAATGCCCAGAGATTCGATCCAGGCCTTGCTCTCGGCGTACTCCATTGCGCCGGTAGTGCCGCTAAAGCCGAGAAAGAGCTCGACACCGAGGAACAGGACAACTATTGAAACGATAAAGCCGGTAATTCGCGACGCACCGCCGCTGAAGGGAAAGAGAAAAAGTGTCAATCCGGCAAGGATTGGCAGAAAGATCATGACCGAAAGGGCATATTCAAACATTCTTACACCGTACCTAGTTGATCGTTTGAGATAAGAAAAGGCTCATAAGACTCAGCCCGATGACCATATAGATCGCGTAGACCCGAACATAACCGATCTGAAAGACCTTAAATGCAGTTCCCGCCTTCTGATACAGCCAAACACTGAGCTTTATATGGCTATCGGTAACATTTGGTTCCAAAAACCTCGAAATTATTGATCCGAATGCCTTATAGGGCTGGACAAAAACTGCATTATAGATCTCGTCAACATAGAATTTGTGATAAGCGATTTTGGCAAAGCCGATAAATTCCGGCTCTGTCGCCCCCTGGCCGAACTTTCTGAAAGCAATGGTGATACCGATGGCAAACGCTGCGACACTGGTAGTAATGGCGAGCAGTTCAAGCCATACACTTACGTGCGGATGCAGTTCGCTAAGACTTGGCGCCAGCCAATGGGAAACATTAAGATTGCCGCCGAAGATACCGGGCAGATTGAGGAATCCGGCAAACAAGGCGCCGACCGCGAGAATAATCAGCGGAACAGTCATCACTGCAGGAGGTTCGTGGGCATGATCAAATGACTCTTGCACTCGAGGTTTACCGTGAAAGACCAGGAAGATCATACGAAATGTATAGTAGGCGGTCATTCCGGCAACCAGTACGCCGATGAGCCAAACTCCGGTATGACCTGTTGCGAGCGCTGAAAAAAGTATTTCGTCTTTACTGAAAAAACCGGAAAAAGGTGGACAACCGGAAAGAGCGAAGGCGCCAATGAGCATTGTCCAGTAGGTTTTTGGCAGTTTATCCTTTAAGCCTCCCATCTTCCAGATATCCTGTTCATGGTGCAGGGCGTAGATGACCGAACCGGCGCCAAGAAAGAGCAGGGCCTTGAAGAAGGCGTGGGTGAAGACGTGGAAAATCCCGGCTGAATAAGCTGCAACCCCAACTCCTGCGAACATGTAACCAAGCTGACTGACGGTTGAGTAAGCGAGGATTTTTTTTATATCTTTTTGAAACATGCCAAAGATTGCCGCCAAGAGGGCGGTCAGGATGCCGACCCAGGCCACCACCGAGCCAGCCACCGGATAATGGGCGTAGAGAAAACTGAACCTGGCCACCATATACACACCGGCGGTCACCATGGTCGCCGCATGGATCAGGGCGGAAACCGGCGTCGGGCCGGCCATGGCATCGGGCAACCAGACATACAGCGGAATTTGGGCCGATTTGCCGCAGGCGCCGATAAAGAGCAAGAGACAGACGGCAATTCCGACACCTGGCGGAATGCTTGTGACATTGGCTTTCAGGGAAAGATAATCAAAGCCTGAAGCACCGATGGCCCAGAAGAGAACCGACATACCAAGAACAAAGCCGAGATCGCCGATGCGGTTGACGATAAAAGCCTTGTTGCCGGCCAGGACATTGTCGGTTTCCTTACTATAAAAGCTGATAAGCAGATAGGAGCAGAGACCAACGCCTTCCCAGCCGACGAACATAACCACTGGGCCACTGCCGAGAACGAGAATGAGCATCGACCCAAGGAAGAGGTTGAGGTAGGAAAAGAATTTGCCGAAATTCTCGTCGCCTGCCATATAACCGACCGAATAGATATGGATCAGCGAACCGATAAAAGTAACGAAGAGCAGCATCAGCGAGCTGAGTGGGTCGGCGAGAAATCCCATATTGACATGGAGCTCGCCCACGGCAAACCAGGTAAAGACGTTATGGGTGAGAAAGCGTTCTTCGGCAGGCAATCCTTTTAATTGGAAAAAGACCACCAGGGCCAGGAAAAATGACAAGACGGGGCCGACGCAGGCCAAGACACCATAGAATAACTCCGGCAGTGGGGTTTTCTTGCAGGTGAACATGTGCAGAAGACCAATGACCACCGCTCCGATCAGCGGCAAGAGGGGTATAAGACCTAGATATGTGACTGTATGTTCCATGAAATCATCCTTTTAACAGGCTGAATATGTTGGTGTCCAGCTTACTCTTGTGCTTGTGCAGAAGAATGACGACGGCAAGCGCAAGTGCCGCTTCGGCTGCGGCGACGGCCATCACCATCATCGCCAGAACATGGCCATCCATGCTCTCATGCAGTCTTGAAAAGGCGATGAATGCAAGATTTGCTGCATTAAGCATGAGCTCTATGGACATGAAAACCGAGAATACATTCCGCCTGGTGATAACCCCGAGAATTCCAAGACAAAAGAGAATAACACTGAGTATGAGATAATCCTGGATCACTTGCCCATCCTCCTCTTACCTGCCAACACCACCGCTCCCAGGAGCGCTACCAGCAGGAGAATTGATACGATTTCAAAGGGCAGCAGCCAGTCTTGAAAGAGCACCAGCCCCACCTCTTTTACCCCGCCAAAACCGTTGCCGACAATTGTCGCTTCGCTGTCGGGGATGCTTTTGACAATTTTTATGAGGAAAGAGGCGATGGGAATGATGACGATTATCCCCCCCAACTGGTACAACCATCGGCCTTTCTCCGTCGGGAGATCGCTTTCTTGAATGTTGAGAAACATGATAATGAAGAGGACCAGGGACATGATTGCCCCGGCGTAGACAATAAGCTGCAGAGCAAAGATCAACTTGGCGGAAAGGAGGGCATAGAGCCCGGCCAAGGAGATCATCGTCACCACAAGACTCATCGCCCCGTTCATCGGATGGCGAAAGAGCACCAGCCCAATAGCACCTAGAACCGACAGCACAGCAAATCCGAAAAATAAAGCCTCGGCAAACATGATATCAAGCGCCCCCTTTTTTGTATTCTTCTTCGGAAT